>QFOL01000097.1 GCA_003241215.1 Agrobacterium fabrum | reverse complement strand
AACGACCTCGAACAGATCGCCGCGGCGGAAGCTTTCCTTGGCCTTCACGACAAGTTCGGAATATTCGCCGGGACGGTGATCGCCCTTGGGCGGGATCGTGTCGGTGGTCTTGAAGGGCTCCGGTGTGATGTCGGAAGACTTCCCATCCGTTGTAACACCGGCCTTTTCGAAATCGTAGCGGTCGATCCAGGCCTTGGCGGAATAGTGATCGACGACAAGGGTTTCATCAGGCAGGAACAGCACCATGTCGCGCTGGTCTTCCGGCCGCGCCAGCGACAGCTTGATGGCGTCGAACTGGAAGGCGAGATCGTAACCGAAGGCGCCGAACAGGCCGATGGCCGAATCCGCATTCGAGTAGAAGAGGTCGACAATGGCGCGCAGCGCGGTGAAGACGGTCGGGATCTTCGAGCGTTCTTCCTCGGTGAAAACGCGGTCCGGCTCGTTGACGGTGAGGTCGAGACGGCGCGCGGTGGAAGCGCCAAGCGTGAGATCGGGCGTCGCCTTCAGTTTATCGGTGATGAAGCCGAGCAGCACTTCGCCACGGCCATTATAGGCCTCGATCCACATCTTGCGACCGAAACAGGAAATGCCGAGCGGCGGGTCGATGATGGCCGTATCCCAGCGGGTGTAGCGGCCGGGATATTCATAGTTGGACGAGAACACCGCGCCGCGATGCGAATCGAGCTTTTCGACGTAATTGTCGATGGCGTTGGCGTAATCGGCGGGCCGGCGCTTCCGGCTGACCTTGATGCCGCCCTTCGTCTCGTAGGTCTCCGCTCCGTCATCCTGAATGATCGTTACCATTTCTTTCGTACTTCCTGTTGTTCAGGCCCGATGACAGGCGGCAAAATAACAAAAAAGCCGCCTGAAAATTCGGGCGGCTTGGACTTTGTCTGAAGACATGACTGGTCAAGGCCGCAAAAAGCTGCCCCACCACCAGTTAGCAATGTTCTTAGACACGATATTCATGGGAAAATTGTTAGCGTGCACGATCCGCCTTGGCAAGCGGATTTCGGTGAGGGATTGAACCTTACGGGCCGCCGCGGCGTTGCACTCCTGCCGAAACGGTCAGGAGTACCCCGAAAAATGCTTCATCGCCTGTGTCTTCTGGCAACCGCCCTCGCATTGATTTCCGCCTCTGAACCGCCGGCGCAGGTGCCGGTGCCGCAGCCGAAACCGGGCGAGGGGCAATCCTCCACCCCCTCGGAAAAGCCGTCGGACGAGGTGCTGCAAAGCCCGGCGGAAGCGCCGAAGCCGGTCCCGAAACCGCAGGTCCCGGAAGCGTCGAAACCGGATGTCGAAAAGAGCCCCGCTGACAAGGGGTCCGATGACCCCGAAAAGGATGACGAGGGCAAGGATGGCGGGGAACAGCAGAAATCCGCCGACGAGATGAAAAAAACGGAGGAGAAGCCGCCGGAGCCGGTGAAACCGGAAGACCCGGCGGCATTTGAGGCCTGCCTTGGCGCACTGAAGGAGATCGGTGCAGAATTCAAAAAGCTTGAACCGATCCGGGACAAGGAGCAGGGCTGCGGCATCGAAGCGCCTGTCGAGCTTTCCGTGGTGCTGCCGGGCATCAAGCTCGAACCTTCAGGCACCATGCGCTGTGAAACCGCGCTTGCGCTTTCCCGCTGGACAAAGGAGATGATGCTGCCGGCTGCGGCTCTGGCTTTGCCTGAGAGAAAGGTGACGACCATCGCCAATGCCTCGACCTATATCTGCCGCAACCGCAACAGCGCGGAAAACGGCAAGATTTCCGAACATGCCAGGGGCAATGCCGTCGATATTTCCACGATCGCCTTCGATAAGGGCGAGCCGCTGGTGATGAAGCCGCGCGGTGAGGACGGAACGCCGGAAGGCGCTTTCCAGCGCACGATTACCGCCGCCGCCTGCCTGTTCTTCCGCACGGTTCTTTCGCCCGGCAGCGACGCCACCCATCAGGATCACCTGCATCTCGACGTGCTGGAGCGAAAAGGCGGCTATCTCTATTGCCGCTGACAAAAAAGGGCGGCCCGAAGGCCGCCCCGACTGGAGATGATATCTCCGCCCGGTTTTAGAATTTCTGGGTCAGGGAGATTTTGAAGGTGCGTCCGGCTTCCGTATAGAAGTCCACCGGCTGGTTGACGGTGCTGACGGAATTCGGGTTCACGTCGCGAACGCCGACGGCATTCCAGTATTGCCTGTCGAACAGATTGTAGATGCCTGCCTGGATGCGCAGGCCCTTGGTCTGTTCCGGTTCCCACCAGCCGGTCAGGTTGAAGACGCCGTAGCCGGGGGCGTCGAAGGTGTTGGCCACCCTGTCGTCACGCATGCCGGAGGAGAAGACGCCGGTAAATTCCGTGCCCCAGGCTTCCTGCGCATAGCCGACGCCGAGGACGGACTTGAACGGCGCGACGGTGCGGATGAATTCGTTGGTATCGGTGTCCTTGCCATAGGCGTAGGCAAGCGAAGCATGGGCGAAGAAGCCGTTTGCCAGTTCCTTGCGGACCTTGGCTTCCACACCGGAAATTTCGACGTTGTTGCGGTTGCGATAGGTGAAGAGCGATCCGTTGCCCCTGCCGCCGAAGCCGGGGAACAGCGTCGTCGAGGTCGTATATTGCTCGATGAAGTTCTTGTACTTGTTGTGGAACAGCGTCAGGCTTCCCGCCAGGTCGCCGGAGGCATAGTTCGCGCCGATTTCGAAACCGTTGCTGGTCTCGGGGTTGAGGGCGGAATTGCCGACAACAGCGTAACCGGAGCTGACGTTGGAGAAATTCAGGTACAGTTCGTTGATCGTCGGGGCGCGATAGGCCATCGACCATTGCGCGAAGAGCTGCAGTTCCGGCGTGACGTCGTAAGTTGCAAGCAGTTTCGGCGAGAAGCGCGAGCCGCTATTGCCGGTCGGCAGGCCGAAGGTTCTGTAGCCGCTGTTGCTGGAAACCGAACCATCAGGGTCGTAGTCGTAGGAATCGAAGCGCACGCCGGGGGTCAGGCGGAAACCGTTGCCGAAGGCGATTTCGTCATCGAGATAAAGGCCGAGGCTCTTGCCGCTCACATCGGGCATGTCCGATTGCGAGGACGAGGTCGATCCGGCCGTGTTGGCGAAAAGCTCCTGGCTGAAATCGGTCGTCATGGCGTTGCCGCCGAAGCGCACCGTGTGCTGCACGCCGCCGAGTTCGAAGCCGGATTCGAGACCGCCGACGATGCCGAAAGCGCTGTTGCGCATGCTGTCTTCGCGAATATAGAGCGAATTGTTGGTCAGGCGGTCGCCGGCGCCGGAGTCCTTGGAAAGACGCGTCCAGTAGAGCGAAAGATTGGCGGCGTCGATGAAACCGTCGGTCGAGGGCGCTTCGTATTCGTAATCGAGCGATACGCGATCACGCTCGGTATCCTCGTAACCCCTGTAATCGCCGATCCGGTAGGTCGAGCCCGATACGCTGACGCCCTGCAGGGTCTTCATGTCGCTGCGGTTTCTCACCGAATAACGTTCGGCCGTAAGCCCGATGCGGTGACCGCCTTCAAGGTCCTGACGGATCTTGAACATCAGGTTGCTTTCATAGGTGTCGGCCGGGTTGGGCTTGGTGCGGCGCGTTCCGTAGACATCGGCCGTACCCTTGTTGTCCGTCTCGTTGCCGCGCTTGTAGGAGCCCTGGAACAGGACCGAGGTATTCTCGATCTTCTTGGCGACGGCGAGCGATCCGCCGACGCTTCTGTCCTCGCTGTCATAGGTGGTCTTGGCCACACCGCCCCAGTCCCTGCCTTCGCCGATCAGGTCTTCCGGCTCGAGCGTGCGCAGCACCAGCGCGCCGCCAAGGGCGCCGGAGCCGATACGGCTGGAATCCGCGCCGCGCACCACATCGACCGTCGAGAGCGAGGAGAAATCGAAGCTTGAACTCGTATCGCTGAGGGTGGTGGTGGCCTGGCCCTGACGGGCGAAATTGTTGAAGTAGGGAACGGGAATATTGTCGATCAAAGTGACGACGCGTGCGCCGCCGAGGCCGCGAATGAACAATCCGCCGGGCCGGCCGGGCTTGGCATCGACATAATCGACGCCCGGTTCCGTGCTGTTGCCGAGATCCTTGATGCTGCCGATATCCTTCTTGCGGATGTCTTCCGCCGTGGTCTGGCTCGCCAGCGGCGTATCGGCGACGGCGTTGGCGCTTTTGACGCGCTTGCCCTTGACCACGATCTTTTCGAGCGTGGTGGTGGTGCCGTCCGCCTGTGAAGCGGCGTCCTGTGCCCAGACAGGGCCGGTAAGGGGCAGAAGAGAAATGGCGGTGCACAGAAGCAGCGCGGAACGCGTGCGCGAAATGGACATGAAGTACCCCCAGGTAGGCGCACGGATAGCCACGGCGTGCAAAAGCACACCGCGCCTGCTGCCGCGGCTGAAACTGTTTTGATTGTTACGGGCGAGCCGATAAGTGAGGACTAAAAAACATGACGATAACTGTCAACATATTATATATGACTTTTTTCATCATGTTTTAAAGCATAACGGTATGTTGCAAAAATACGACGCCGATCCCCGTCGGAACCGGATCGGCGAATGGGTGCGAAAACGCCACGCTGCGGTCAAAGTCCCGACATTGCCGCTTGCTAGGTTATTCGCAGCCAGTTTACATGGCGAAACAGAACATGCTCCAACAATAAACAGATTATTAATCGGATACGGAAATGAAGTCTCTTGAACTGCTCGTCGAGCGGATCATTCTCTCCAGCCGCTGGCTGCTCGTCGTGTTTTATCTCGGGCTCGTCGCGGCGCTGGCGGTTTATGCGTTTTCCTTCGCGCTCAAGTTCCTGAAGGTTGCGAAGAACGTTTTCACCTATGATGAAGCGGACATGATCCTCGCCATGCTCGGGCTGATCGATGCTGCGCTGGTCGCCAGCCTGATCGTCATGGTGATGATCTCGGGCTACGAGAATTTCGTCAGCCGCTTCGATGAAGCGGATGCCGAGGTTTCGTTTCTGGGCAAGCTCGATGCTGGCAGCCTGAAAATCAAGGTTGCGTCGTCGATCGTGGCCATTTCGTCGATCCACCTGCTGCAGATATTCCTCAACGCCAATCAATATTCGGACAGCAAGCTGATGTGGTTCACCATCATTCATCTGGCTTTTGTCGTCTCGGCGGTCATGCTCGGTTTCCTGGAAAAACTGATGGCCAAGCCGAAGGACAAATCCGAAAAGCCGGTGCTTTGATCAAGGTGGCCCAGCCGATATGAAGGCAGTAACCCCGTCCTGGCCATGCAGCATGTTTCTCACTCCGGACACGGCGTTCCGGTGCGGCGAGGGCGCGTGAATGGTGAAGACGGAGCGCCAGGCCAGACTTTGCGGCGATCTGTCGGCCGCGGCTGACAAATCGCAATGGCTGGAGGCGCTGCGGGAGGTGATGCGCGCCTTCGATTATGCCTTTGTGACCCTGCTGCGGTTACCCGGCGGTCAAAACATCTATGCCTTGCCGACGGTTGTTGAAAGCAGCCTGCCGATCTGGGTCGTGAATGCGATGACCAAGGACGGCGCGCTTGGGGATTGTCCCGTCATCAAGCGCGGCGCGTCATCGATGCTGCCGCAATATTGGTCGCTGCAGGACCCGGATATTACCTGCGGGTCGCTGGTGGATGCGGCGGCTTCGCTGAACAGCATGGGCATAACTTCGGGCCTGATGATTACTGTACATGGCATGCATGGTAACCGGCATTTGATGAATTTCGCCGGCGATCGCGATGTGCTGCCGCAGGCCGCGCTGAACGAATTGTGCATGATCGTGCTGCATGCGCTGGAGGTCTATGACCGCCTCTGTCGCACCAACAACTCAAAGGGCCCGTCGCCGTTGACGAAACGGGAACTCGACGTGGTGCGCTGGACGTCGCAGGGAAAGACCTCCGTGGAGATCGCCGAGCTTCTTTCCATCTCGGAACATACCGTCAATGCCTATATGAACAACGCCATTCGCAAGCTCGACTGCGTCAACCGTACCCAGCTTGTGGCCAAGGCTATACGCCTTGGCCTGATAGACTGATCACCCCCGCCGCTGCGGGGAAGTCCCTTCATTAGCGGTCGAGAACCGAGCGAAGCTCGACGAGGTTCGAGCGAACCCGCAGAACGTAAAATCCCATGGTGGCGAGATGCGAGGGCATGATCCAGCCGCTTTCCTCGCCGTTGGAAATGATCGCCGGCTGGATGCGCAGGGCTGCGCGGGTCTGCGACAGCGTGTCGTTCCACAGATTGGTGAGGTTACGCTCCCGGATGACCTGCGCAAAGTCCGATCCGGCGGCGGAAAGCACACCGTAATAACCGTAAAGCTGGCCATAAGCGAACCAGAAACGGTCGTCGGCGCGGGTATCGAACCAGCCGCCATTATAGTTTTCCGAGCGCTCGCGCAGGATTGCAGACGTGGAGCCGATATCGCCGGCGATACGGTCGATGAACTGGATGAGGTTGTCGGCACGGGTATCGAACACCGCCTTGCAGGCGACGAGTTCGCCGTTGAAGGCCTGGAAGCTTCGGATGGCGGCGCGGTAATAGGCGGGGGTCGGCGTCTTCGGGCCGAAGGGATCGAGGCCGAAATACCAGGAATATTCGCTGAACTGCATGTTGCCACGCGCTTCCTGGAGATTGTTGTTGATGCCGGAGGTTCCGCGCACGCGGCCGAGCGTATCCACCAGTTCGATAGAGGTGCGGCGCACGGCCTGGTTTACACCGCGCTGGAACGAGGCCTTGTTATCGAGAAACGGCGTGCTGTCCCAGTCCATGCCGAAGAGGCCGAGACGATAGAGCAGCATGGACGAAATCCAGGCGTTCTGGTTGACGTTGAAATCGGTGAGATCGGCGGCGGCGTCGACAATGGCCGAACGCTGGCAGACCGGCGCGGATGTGTTGGCTGCGGCGCCCGTTGCGCCACCCGCCGGGGCGGCGGCCGGCAGCTCCTGCCCGGCGGGCACGGTGCGCTCTTCCAGCTTGTAGCGCGCGACGTAGTCCGGGTCGAAATTCGTCCAGACCTGGGTTTGCCAGATGAAATATCCGTAAAAGCCGGCAAGGAGAATGACGATGAGGGCGATCGGGCCCTTGATGAGCCAGTTGCGGCCGCTGTACCAGCCATGGGCGGCCATGAAGGGCCACAAAAGCCAGGCGACGAGAAGACCGGCGGCCCTGCCGATGGCGCTGAAGGCTGCCTGAATCAAAGCGGTGATCCGGTCGATCATGTCGTCATAGTCTCCTCTGCCCGTGGGGCTGGACGCCGGAAGAAAAACACGCGGCCCGCCCGCGCCCTTCGGCGCTTCGTATAAACCGCGGTCATTTACTGTCTTCCAGATATGTCCCGGTCAACCGGGATACAACATGATTGCGAAACTTTTCTCAACCTGCGGTCCGCGCCGGCCATTATGGCTTTCCACATCGATTGTGGAGCAACAGCCGCCGCGGAACCGAAGGGATATGCGCTCAGAGACCGAGCTTGGCGATCTCGTCATTCAGCCGGTCGCGTGCCTTTTTGGGCAGTTTGCCGTTCTTGACGGCGTCCAGATTGGCCGGCGCGGCATCGCCGACGACAACGAGCGCTATCATGCCCATGCCGAGATGCGGGGTGCATTTGACGACATAGGCGCCTTCCTTATCGACCGTCACCTTCACCGTCTCGTTCATCTTGCCCTTGAACTCGGCAACGCCCTCGGGGATCATGCCCTTCACGGCCGCCGCATCATGGCCCTTGTCGACCGGGACGAAGGTGATGACGTCGCCGACGGCGGCCTTGACGGTCGCGGGTTCGAAGACCATCGCCTGACCGTCGCTGCCCTTGTTGAGCATCTTCACTTCGATTTCGGCCGACAGGGCGGGGAAGGCGAAAAGAGCCGCGACAATGGCGAGGCCGGCGAATTTGGCAGTTTTGTCCTGCATTATTTTGCTCCTGAGAGAAAGCACATCTACGCGAATGTGTCGCCGTGGTTCTAGCCCAGGGGCCGGGGAGCCATCCTTGCGAAAAATCAAATGCGGCAACCGGCCGCAGAGGATCAATCGCCCTTGAACGTTTCCACCCAGTGGCGGCGGCAGAAGGAAACATATTTTTCGTTGCCGCCGACATCGATCTGCGCGCCTTCCGTCACGACCTTTCCTTCATTGTCGAAGCGGGCCACCATCGTCGCCTTGCGGCCGCAATGGCAGATGGTGCGGATTTCGCGCAGCTCGTCGGCAATGGCGAGCAGTTCTTTCGAAGCGGGGAAGAGCTTTCCCTGAAAATCGGTGCGCAGGCCATAGGTCATGACCGGAATGTTCAGCCTGTCGACAATATCGGCAAGCTGCCAGACATGGTGTTCGGCGAGAAAATTGGCTTCATCGATGAAAACGCAGGCGACCGATGCTTGCGCATTGAGGGCCGATACCTCGGCGAAAAGGTCGGTATTGTCATCGAAGGTGAGCGCGTCGGAGGACAGGCCGATGCGCGAGGCGACACGGCCGACGCCGGCCCGGTCGTCAAAGGCAGCCGTGAAGATCAGCGTGCGCATGCCGCGTTCCTGATAATTATAGGATGCCTGCAGCAGCATGGTCGATTTACCGGCGTTCATCGTCGAATAATTGAAATAGAGTTTTGCCATTATCCACTCCCGGAGCGCCTTGCCGTCCTCCGGACGTCTTGCGGGGTTCTTCCAACCTGTTGAATCGGCATGTCGGCCTCACAAAAGTGAGTCCGCTTTATGAGCCGATGCTGCATTAAGCGTCTTTTGACGGCGAAGAGGCGGGTTGAAAAGTGCCATAGTGGGAAAAACACAGATTTCCGCACTCTGCCTCTTCCCTGCGTCTGACAGTGAAACCCCCTTATTTTCACGAATTTGTCGCAAACGGTGGGCCAAAGCACGCAAATGCACGCGAGTTGATTGTGTCCGGCAGATATTGATAATGGCAAGGGAACGAAAAAACAGGGAGCAAGCGATGTTTGCAAATAGAAGTCGCTGTCTGGCCTTGGCCGCAGCAATCTCCTCCATGACGTTCAGCGCGGCCGGCGCCGCCGAACCGGCAAGTTGCGGTACGGTGCGTTTCTCCGATGTGGGCTGGACTGACATCACCGCCACGACGGCAACCGCCACGGTGCTTCTGAAAAGTCTCGGTTATGAAACCGACGTCAAGCTTCTCTCCGTACCCGTTACCTATACATCGCTGAAAAACAAGGACATCGACGTCTTCCTCGGCAACTGGATGCCGACCATGGAAGGCGATATCGCGCCTTACCGCGAAGACAAATCCGTGGAAACGCTGCGGGAAAACCTGACCGGCGCCAAATACACGCTGGCGACCAATGCCAAGGGCGCCGAACTCGGCATCAAGGATTTCAAGGATATCGCCGCCCATAGCGCTGATCTCGGCGGCAAGATCTATGGCATCGAACCCGGCAATGACGGCAATCGCCTGATCCTTGACATGGTGGCCAAGGACAGTTTCGGACTGAAGTCATTCGAGGTGGTCGAATCGTCCGAACAGGGCATGCTGTCGCAGGTGGCGCGCGCGGAAAAATCCGGCGAGCCGATCGTCTTCCTCGGTTGGGAACCGCATCCGATGAATGCGAATTTCAAGCTGACCTATCTGACCGGCGGCGACGAGGTCTTCGGTCCCAATCTCGGCGGCGCGACGATCCATACCAATGTCCGCAAGGGTTATGTCGAGGAATGCCCGAATGTCGGCGCTTTCCTCAAGAACCTGCAATTTTCGCTGCCCATGGAAAACGAGATCATGGGCAAGATCCTGAATGACGGCCTTGAAGGAGAGGCGGCCGCAACCGCCTGGCTGAAGGCCAATCCGGCGGCGATCGAGCCCTGGCTCGCCAATGTCAAGACCAGGGACGGCAGCGCTGACGCCCTGCCCGCCGCAAAGAAGGCGCTCGGCCTTTAAGCCGCAAGACGATGCATGACTGTATCCGGCCTGCATGGCAGGCCGGATCAGCGGGAAATAACGATGCCCATGCACGACCTTGCCTGTGAATTTTCAGAGATTGAAGGTCATGCGCCAGCACCGCGTCCGGCAGTTTCGCTGCCGGCCGTCATTTCTGCATTGGAGCAATTCCGGTAACACGGGATAACGATGCTCCGTTTCTTTGTTGTCTGCGCAATTCCGGACGCAAAACCCAGTATTTTTGCCGGAATTGTTTTGGTTCACGAAAGGTCTTTTCTTACCGTGGAATGGCTCAGCGCTCCTGAAAACCGCCTGCCCGTCGGCCGATATGCCAAGGAGGCCATTGACTGGCTGACCGGCAATCTCGCTTTTTTCTTCGATTGGCTTTCCTTCATTTTCCAAAGCGTCATCAACGCCCTGCTTTATGTGCTGCAGGCGCCGCATCCGCTGATCATCGTGGCGATCCTGACGGCGCTTTCGGCCTGGACGCGCCGCTCCGTCGGCATGCCGCTCTTCACCGCGCTCGGCCTGCTGCTGATCATCAATCTCGGCTACTGGAAGGCGACGACGGAGACGCTCGCGCTGGTCATCGCCGCCAGCGCCGTCTGCATGATCATCGGCATTCCGCTCGGCATATTGGCGGCGCGGCGCAAATGGATCTATGCCGGCATGCGCCCGGTGCTGGACCTGATGCAGACCATCCCGACCTTCGTTTATCTCATTCCGGCGCTGGTGCTGTTCGGTCTTGGCATGGTTCCGGGCCTCATCGCCACCGTCATCTTCGCCATTCCGGCACCCGTACGTCTCACCCGCCTCGGCATCGTCTCGACGCCGCCGGCGCTGGTGGAGGCGGCGGTCGCCTTCGGCGCGACGCCGTCGCAGGTGCTGCGCAAGGTGGAGCTTCCCTTCGCCGCGCCGCAGATCATGGCGGGGTTGACCCAGACGATCATGCTGTCGCTGTCGATGGTGGTCATTTCCGCCCTTGTCGGCGCCAACGGTCTCGGCGTTCCGGTGGTGCGTGCGCTCAATACCGTCAATATCGCCATGGGCTTCGAGGCGGGACTGTGCATCGTCATATTGGCGATCGTCCTCGACCGGTTGTTCCGCTTGCCCGGCCAGGAGGATGACCTATGAGTGACGCCATCATCTTCGGAAATGTCGATATCGTCTTCGGCGACCGGCCCGATGCGGCGCTGCCGCTGATCGACAGGGGCAGCACGCGTGACGAGATCAATGCCGAGACCGGGCTGGTTCTCGGCGTCGCCAATGCTTCGCTCTCGGTCAGCGAGGGCGAGATACTCGTGCTGATGGGGCTTTCCGGCTCCGGCAAGTCGACCCTCCTCAGGGCCGTCAACGGGCTTGCACCGGTGGTGCGCGGCAATGTCGGCGTGAAAACCAAGTCCGGTTACGTCGATCCCTATCGCTGCCCGGCAAAGGCGCTGCGCGACCTGCGCACGCATACGGTCTCCATGGTCTTCCAGCAGTTCGGCCTTCTGCCCTGGCGCAATGTGGCCGACAATGTCGGTTTCGGCCTCGAGCTTTCCGGCGTGCCGGAGGCAGAGCGCAAGCGCATGGTGGCCGAGCAGCTCGAGCTGGTGAACCTCTCGGCCTGGGCCGACCGCAAGGTGGGAGAGCTTTCCGGCGGCATGCAGCAGCGCGTGGGACTGGCGCGGGCCTTCGCCACAGGTGCGCCCATTCTCCTGATGGACGAGCCTTTCTCGGCGCTCGATCCGCTCATCAGAAGCCGCCTGCAGGATGAGCTTCTGGAATTCCAGAGCCGGTTGAAGAAAACGATCCTCTTCGTCAGTCACGATCTGGACGAGGCGTTCCGCATCGGCAACCGCATCGCCATGATGGAAGGCGGGCGCATCATCCAGTGCGGCACTCCGCAGCAGATCGTCAGGCAGCCGGCCACGTCCTATGTCGCGGATTTCGTGCAGAACATGAACCCGATCTCCATGCTGACCGCCGCCGACGTGATGAAGCGCGGCGTGGACGAACGCAACGGCCAGATGACCGTCGCCGCCACCGCCCGTCCATCATCGCCGCTGATCGATATACTCGATGCGCTGTCCAAACATTCCGGCGCGATCGGGGTTGTCGACAATGGTGCGATCATAGGCACGATTTCGGCGGATGAAATCGTGGCGGGGCTGACGCGTCACCGCAAAAAATAATGATTCGCCTGTGAGGGAAAAAACGAAGGGCCTTCCGCCATCGGAGCGCCCTTTTTCTTGTTCCGCAAGATCTTTGCAATGCAAGTTATACCTTCCCACGGTAGCAAAGAATATTTTTGATATCGCAAGTTATGCATTAAAATAATTACTAATAAAAATCATATTGCAAACTAAGAGAAAATTGCGCAAAGTTAATCTAGATTCTGTAGCTCGCTGCTAAATTTAAGGTGGTAATAGATTGCAACCCTAAAATCAGGCATTGGCTATCAAGATTTCGGCGCTCAACTTTTGATCGTTTATTGCTTATGAATACTGCCACTAATACATGTCTTTATCATTGAACCGACAAAAAACAGGCGAAAAGCTGATAATTTAGTCATAACGTCTTAAGTCAATAACGGATGAAGAATAGTCTTTGAAAGGGACACGATATAAGCAAGATTTAGGTATATACAACGTATCAGCTGAACTATAAAAACACCTTTTGGAACACCTATTATAGCCACCATGACCGTCTTTTTCGACTGTCATCAGGAGACTTGAGCGTATGGATAACCAATCTCTGTCGGAACATAGCATCGCCGCTGCAGACTTGCTCTCAGCGATGGCGAATCCCAAGC
>QFOL01000096.1 GCA_003241215.1 Agrobacterium fabrum | reverse complement strand
GAGCGCACCGCGCGTCTGTGCGTCGAGCTTGGCGTGCCGCTGAAATCTCTCGATGAATTGCCGGAACTGGATCTGACCATTGACGGTGCGGATGAGGTTGACCACGCGTTGCGGCTCGTCAAGGGCGGCGGCGGTGCACTGCTGCGCGAGAAGATCGTCGCGGCGGCATCCGCACGCGTGATCGTCATCGCCGACCAGAGCAAGGTTGTGGAGACGCTGGGCGCCTTTCCTCTGCCCATCGAGATCAATCCGTTTGGCCAGGTTGCGACCCGCATCGCCATCGAAAAGCTGGCATCGCGGTCCGGCCTGTCGGGTGAGTTGAAGCTTCTATTCCTGATGCAGAAGCGCTAGCACGCGAGCTGAACACGATTCCCGGTGTCGTCGAGCACGGACTTTTCATAAATTTGGCATCGCTTGCCATTATCGCGGGCCCTGAAGGCGCCCGCGTGATGCAGGCAGTATAACAGGAGCGAGATTTTCATGGTCAAATTAGCGGGACTGGGCAAAGCTGCCGCTGCTTCGATCCTCATTTCCGGCATCGTGTTCGGTACTGCCGCACGCGCTCAGGAAATTTCCGAAGCGCATATCGCCGCCGCACGGCAGGCGATCACCTCTCTCGGCGTTACCGACCGTTTCGACGATATTCTGCCTGGACTGGCCGAGCGTCTGAAGGCCGAACTCATTCAGGCTTCGCCGAACGTTCAGGATGCCATCACCGAGACCGTTGACGCCAAGGCTCTCGAGCTTGCGCCGCGCCGCGCCGATCTGGAGCGCGAAGCAGCGCTCACCTATGCGCGCGCCTTCACCGTCGAAGAGCTGAACGCCATTTCCACCTTCTACAGCAGCGAAGCTGGCAAGAAGCTCCTGAAGGACGGCCCGATCGCCACGCGCGAACTGATGAAGGCCGCCGACATCTGGGCCGCCGGCATCAACCGCGACCTCAACGCTTCCAGCATGTCTGAGCTGCAGAAGGTTGCCGGCGCCGATCTTAAGCCGCTTCCGGCCGATCAGAACGCCACGGGCGGCGCTCCGGCGGCTCCCAAGCCCTGATTGAATGAACAGGCTGAGCATCGGACCGGAAAGTGTAATGCGGTTTCCTGAGTATCCGATGCTCAATCAAAAAGCCTATCTTCAGAAATATTCAAAGCCCGGTCCCAAGACCGGGCTTTTCATTTGTGCGTCGCAGCACCTATATGTGCCGTGAATGCGCCACCGCCCGGCTTGAGGCCGATGACAGGTGGTTTTGATCAGGGGTTTTGACTATGACAGCTTATGACTACGATCTTTTCGTTATCGGTGGCGGCTCGGGCGGCGTGCGCAGCGGCCGCGTGGCGGCCTCGCTCGGCAAGCGCGTGGGGATTGCTGAAGAATATCGTTATGGCGGCACCTGCGTCATCCGCGGCTGCGTGCCGAAGAAGCTGTTCGTTTACGCCTCGCAATTCCCCGAGCATTTCGAGGATTCCGAAGGTTTCGGCTGGAGCGTCGGCGAGCGCCGTTTCGACTGGAAGAAGCTGATCGCGGCGAAGGACAAGGAAATCACCCGTCTGGAAGGGCTCTACCGCAAGGGTCTGGAAAACGCCAAGGCCGACATTTTCGACAGCCGGGCGGAACTGGTCGACGCTCATACCGTGAGGCTCACAAAAACCGGCGAGACCTTCACGGCCGAGCGTATCGTGATTGCCGTCGGCGGCACGCCGAACGAGCACAGGGCGCTGCCCGGCCATGAGCTGACGATCTCGTCCAACGAGGCCTTCAATCTGGAGGAACTGCCGAAATCGATCCTGATCGCAGGCGGCGGTTATATCGCCGTGGAATTCGCCAATATCTTCCATGGTCTCGGTGTCGAGACGACGCTGATCTATCGCGGCAAGGAAATCCTCTCGCGCTTCGATCACGACATGCGCAAGGGCCTGCATGAGGCGATGGAGGCCAAGGGCATCCGCATCATTCTCGAAGACATCATCGAGGACGTCAGCAAGGACGGCGCCGACGGTTTCGTGGCGCGCACCAAGCAGGGCGTCTCGTTGCATGTCGGCTTGGTGATGCTGGCGCTTGGCCGCGATCCGAACACCAAGGGCCTTGGTCTGGAAAATGCCGGTGTAAAGGTGGATGCGCGCGGCGCGATCATCGTCGATGATTATTCGCGCACGAACGTGCCGAACATCTTCGCGCTGGGTGACGTCACCGACCGGGTACAGCTGACGCCGGTGGCAATCCACGAGGCCATGTGCTTCATCGAGACCGAATACAAGAACAACCCGACCAAGCCGGATCACGAGCTGATTGCGACGGCGGTGTTCTCGCAGCCGGAAATCGGCACCGTCGGTCTTTCGGAAGAGGAAGCGGGCAGGAAATATCCGGAATTGGAAGTTTATCGCGCCCAGTTCCGGCCGATGAAAGCGATGCTGTCCGGCCGCCAGGAAAAGACGATCATGAAGCTGATCGTCAATGCCGCCGACCGCAAGGTCGTCGGCGTGCATATCCTCGGCCACGAGGCGGGGGAGATGGCGCAGCTTCTCGGCATCACACTGAAAGCCGGTTGCACCAAGGATGATTTCGACCGCACCATGGCGGTTCATCCGACGGCGGCCGAGGAACTGGTGACGATGTATTCGCCGAGCTACCGCGTGGTGAATGGCGAGCGCGTGTAACGCTGTTGCGCGCGTGATATAATCTTTGCCGAATTTAGCCGCCGCTCCCGGAAAACCGGTGTTTTTCGGAGGGCGGCGGTGTTCTTAAATCGTTTGAATTGACTTTTGTGCGTCTGGAGCGCCCAAAACGGGCAGAATGAGCCTGTTACCCCTGACATCGGCTATGCAAAGCCTGTGCTTGGAGCTATAAGCCGCTCAATTTTTCGAGGCGGTCGCGCGGCAGTCGCGCGGTCGAGAAAAGGGTAAGAACATGGCACAGAATTGGACCCCCGGCAGCTGGCGGCAGAAACCGATCCAGCAGGTTCCCGAATATCCTGATGCGGCAGCACTTGCGGCGACCGAAGCCACGCTTGCGACCTATCCGCCGCTGGTTTTTGCCGGTGAGGCCCGCCGCCTGAAAAAACAGCTCGCCAATGTGGCCGAAGGCAACGCCTTCCTGCTGCAGGGCGGCGATTGCGCCGAAAGCTTCCTCGAGCATGGCGCGGATAACATCCGCGACTTCTTCCGCGCTTTCCTGCAGATGGCCGTTGTTCTGACCTATGGCGCGCAGCTGCCCGTCGTGAAGGTTGGCCGTATTGCCGGTCAGTTCGCCAAGCCGCGCTCTTCCAACGTGGAAGCGCAGGATGGCGTGACGCTGCCGTCTTACCGTGGCGACATCATCAACGGCATCGAATTCAACGAGGCCTCGCGCATTCCGAACCCGGAGCGCCAGCTTGACGCCTACCGCCAGTCGGCGGCGACGCTGAACCTGCTGCGTGCTTTCGCGATGGGCGGTTACGCCAACCTTGAAAACGTTCACCAGTGGATGCTCGGTTTCATCAAGGACAGCCCGCAGGCCGACCGTTACCGCAAGCTGGCCGACCGCATTTCCGAAACCATGGATTTCATGAAGGCGATCGGTATCACGGCGGAAAGCAATCCGAGCCTGCGCGAGACCGACTTCTTCACCAGCCATGAGGCGCTGCTTCTCGGTTACGAAGAGGCGCTTACCCGCGTCGATTCCACCTCGGGCGACTGGTATGCGACGTCCGGCCACATGATCTGGATCGGCGACCGCACGCGCCAGCTCGACCATGCGCATGTGGAGTATTTCCGTGGCATCAAGAACCCGATCGGCCTGAAATGCGGCCCGTCGCTGACGCCCGACAATCTGATCGAGCTGATCGATGCGCTGAACCCGGCGAACGAGGCCGGTCGCCTGACGCTGATTTGCCGCTTCGGCCATGACAAGGTGGCGGACAGCCTGCCGAAGCTCATCCGCGCTGTCGAGAAGGAAGGCCGCAAGGTCGTCTGGTCCTGCGATCCGATGCATGGCAACACGATCACGCTCAACCACTACAAGACGCGTCCGTTCGAGCGCATCCTGTCGGAAGTCGAAAGCTTCTTCCAGATCCACCGCGCCGAAGGCACGCATCCGGGCGGCATCCATATCGAGATGACCGGCAAGGACGTGACGGAATGCACGGGCGGTGCGCGCGCCGTGACGGCGGATTCGCTGTCCGACCGTTACCACACCCATTGCGATCCGCGTCTCAATGCCGATCAGGCGCTGGAACTGGCGTTCCTGCTGTCCGAGCGCATGAAGAGCGGCCGCGATGAGAAGCGTCTGGCAATCGCCAACGCGTGATATGAAGCCTTAAACAAAAAAAAGCCGCCGGGAGACCATCCGGCGGCTTTTTCATGCGCGGTGCTGAATTATTGCACCAGCGCCGGCTGCTGGCAGCGAACGTCCGTGACCCGCACATCGGCTTCGCCGATCTTGACGCCGAGGACCAGAAGTACATTGTAGAGCAGCTGATCGACCGGAGCGGTGACTGCCGCAAGCGTGTTGGCAAGCGCCGACTGAATGCCCGCCAGACCTCCGAGATCCAGATTGAGGAAGAGCAGCCTGATATCCAGGTTGAGGTTCTTCAGCAGTGAACTGACAAGCGTGGTGACGGTGTCCTTGGTGGAGACACTCTTGATCTTCGCCTGGGTAATATCGGACTGCGTGAAGGTCAACTTGGTCTTCGTCATGTTGGTGGCGTTGATAAGGGCGCTACCATTGATGGCGAGCAGCGCCGAATCCACGATTGCGGCCTTTGTGACGCGCGGGTCCCTGCCGAAATTGGCGAAGGCCGTGGTATCGACATTGCCAAGGGCGATTTCGACGACGCCGGGAACGACCTCGACATCGACGGTGCCCTGTCCGCCGCCCGTGCAGCGAATATCGGCAAGTCGCGCTTCGGCATGGGCGACTTCCACGTAAAGCGGGAGATTGACCTTGAGGCCGGCAATGGCCTGCAGCCCGTCCACCACGACACTGACCGCAAGACGGGTCTGTGCGGTGCGCACCACGGTGCCCTGACCACCGACGGCGAGCGACGGCGTTTCGACCGGCGGTTCACCGATGGCGAG
Source organism: Agrobacterium fabrum (assembly GCA_003241215.1). Classification (GTDB taxonomy): domain Bacteria; phylum Pseudomonadota; class Alphaproteobacteria; order Rhizobiales; family Rhizobiaceae; genus Agrobacterium; species Agrobacterium fabrum_A. The sequence continues at coordinate 7,936 of QFOL01000096.1, read as the reverse complement.
TGTTGCCTTGACCGAGGCGAGACCGAGAAGATTGGCGTTGATATTAAGCCCCAGCTGGTTGCCGCCGTTGCCCGCGACGGCGGCGGCATTGATGAGATCGAAGACGCCGGCGGTGACCTTGAGGTTTTCGCCCGTGCCGATCAGCTTGTCGGAGAACGGTCCGAGATTGAGGATTTCCTCGAGCTTGATCTTGACGTTGCTCTTGTTGACGGTTTTTTGCAGCGTATTCAAAATGTTGACGACCGCCGGCTGCAGTCCCGTGGTTTTTGTCAGCACGTCGAGGAATTTGCCGTAGCTGATTTCCGTCTTCAACACATCCTTATAGGTGCCGGCGGTGAGGTTGAGATCGATGGCCAGCGCCTCGACGATCTTCAGCGCATTGACATCGGCGGCGAGAAGCGCCTGATAATCCATGACTTTCAACGACACCGTGGTGCCCAGCAGACCGCCGAGCAGGCTGTTGAGAATTCCCTCATCGAGGCTGGCGAGCCGCGAGCCGACCGAAAATGCCGCGATCCTCTGGGACGAGGCCGTTCCGACCGCCGAGACCTTTGGCGGTTTGGTGAAGGCGGAGGCGAAGAATATCTGCCCCTGTTCGACGATGTTCACCTTTATCGCATTGGTGGGCAGGGCGTTATCGACGAAACGCTGGCCGACCGGGACCGTCGCATCCGGCTCGTAATGACCCTTGATGACCTCAGCATAACCCTTGCTGTTGGCGAATTCATTCAGCGGGTCGAAGGGTTGCAGGCCCTTTTCGGTCAAAAGACCCTGCGCCGTCCTGACGCCGAGATCCATGCCGTTGAGGGCGAAATATTGCTGAACCGCCTTTTCGGCATCGGTGGCGTTGGCTGCCGCCGATATGGCTGCGAGATCGGCGGTCTGCTGCAATTGCCGTTTCTGCAGCGTCAGGTAACCGTAGTCGACGCCGAGCGCCAATATGCCGATGAAAAGCGGTGCGGTGAGCCCCGCCGAAATGGCGATGTTGCCCTTGCGATCCTTGAGGAAGCGGGGAAGCAGGGAATGGATATCTGGCATGTCATGCTCCTCCGATCCGGATGGTGGAAAAACGCCGGATGACCGGCTCTGGCAGGGTGTAGCTGTAGAGACTCCAGATCGGCAGGTTGCGGGCGTCATATTCGACCTTGACCGTGAACTGGTTGGCATTGGTGGGATCGGTGGCGACATTGACGGTGAAACGCGTCTTGTCCATGAAGGCGTAGCTGAGATCGCTTTTGGTGACGAAATCGCGGGCAAGCTGCTGGCGCTCGGTGGTGTTGAGGCCGGCAACCGCGGTTCTTGCCGCATCGGCGGCGATCTGCTGCACCGAATAGGCCGCCATCAGATAAATGCCGTAGGCTATCATGGTGAGCAGGACGAGAAAGAATATCGGTGCGATGATGGCGAACTCGACAGCAGACGAGCCAGATCTATCGCGAAAGAAACGCACTCCATTAAACATAAAGCACCCCCGTTCCTTCAGGCATCAAGGTTCGATGCCTTGATTTATTATTTTCGGAAATGCTAATTTATAGGTGTTAATTTTGTGTTGATGCCGCTCTTATGGGTTGCAGCCCTTCTTAAACTTTCGCGTTTGCTTCAGATCAGCCGAAGGCCCTTGAAGCTGGCGTGGCCGTCCCTGCCGATGATGATGTGGTCGTGGACGGCGATGCCGAGCGGCTTAGCGGTATCGATGATGGTTTTGGTCATCTCGATATCCGCGCGCGATGGGGTAGGATCTCCACTCGGGTGATTGTGGATTAAAATCAATGCTGTAGATGATAGTTCGAGCGCACGCCGCACGATTTCGCGCGGGTATACCGGCGTGTGGTCCACGGTTCCCTGACCCTGCACCTCGTCGGCGATCAGGACATTGCGCTTGTCAAGGAACAGGATGCGGAACTGCTCGCGCGTCTCGTGGGCCATGGCGGCATGGCAATAATCGATGACCGATGACCAGGAGCTCAGAACCTGCTTGTTGCGGATTTCACTTTTCAGCATGCGCTGGGAAACGGAGGCGACAAGCTTCAGATCGAGAGCCACGGTCTCGCCAACGCCCTTCACCTCCTGCAGCAGCGGCAAAGGCGCGCCGAGCACGCCGCCAAGCGTTCCGAAACGGGCGATCAGGGCCTTGGCGATGGGTTTGGTGTCGCGCCGAGGGATCAGCCGGAAGAGCAGAAGCTCCAGCAATTCGTAATCGGCAAGCGCCGCATCGCCGCCATCGCGGTAACGCGCCCGCAGCCTGTCGCGGTGGCCGTGATAATGGGCCGCACCCGTTTCGTGCTCCGCGGTGGTCGCGGCCCGCGCGGGTTTCCCGGGCGCATTTCGCGGTTCGGCAAAAAAGCCGCGTTCGTCCGCGCCTTCAAAGAGATCGCCTTCGCCCGCCTCAAAGCCTGACGTCGTGGAAAGATCGGCGGAAGGCGGGGCGGGGCGTTTTGCCATAGGCGGGTCTGGCCTTATGCGGGGGGAAGCGGCGGCAGGCCTGGACGATCAAAACCACCTGGTGACAGCGTGAAGATTTCGCAGCCGGTGGCCGTGACGCCGACGGCATGTTCATATTGCGCGGAGAGCGACCGGTCGCGCGTCACCGCCGTCCAGCCGTCGGAAAGCACCTTCACATGCGGTTTGCCGAGGTTGATCATCGGCTCGATGGTGAAGATCATGCCTTCGCGGATTTCCGGCCCTTCGTCCGGGCGGCCGTAATGCAGGATGTTCGGCGTATCGTGGAACAGGCGTCCGACGCCATGGCCGCAGAAATCGCGCACCACCGAGCAGCGCTCGGCTTCCGCATAAGCCTGGATCGCCGCGCCGATTGCGCCGGTGCGCACGCCGGGCTTCACCGCGGCGATGCCGCGCAGCAGGCATTCATAGGTCACTTCCATCAGCCGCTCGGCGGCGCGCTTGATCTGGCCGACCGGATACATGCGGCTCGAATCGCCATGCCAGCCGTCAAGCACATAGGTCACGTCGATATTGACGATGTCGCCTTCGCGCAGCGGCTTCGTATCCGGAATGCCGTGGCAGACGACGTGGTTGATCGAGGTGCAGACGGATTTGGTATAACCGCGATAATTCAGCGTTGCCGGCAGCGCGCCGTGGTCGGCGCCGAATTCGAAGACGAAACGGTCGATGGCGTCGGTCGTCACACCTGGCTTGACGATTGCGACGAGTTCATCGAGGCAACGCGCCGTCAGCTGGCACGCCTTGCGCATGCCATCGAAATCCTCAGGGGTATAGAGGCGTATGACGCCTGTGTTCTTGAGGGGGGCGGAGGCTGCGTCGATATAGGTGACCATCTTGGTGCTTTCTGTCTCTTTACGTCCCTGTTCATAAAACAGCCGGACGCCATTCGTCCATCTTAACCGTTCCGCTGACCGAAATTTGTGCCGGGGAGACCGTGCATTTCACCGCATAGGCCTCGACGCCGCGCGCCATCGCCCGTTGAAACGCCAGCGCATAGACGGGATCGAGATCGTCGCAGATGCGCATGCGCTCGCAATCGTCGCGCTGGATGAGATAAAGCATCACCGAACGGTAACCTGCTTCCGCTGCGTCACCCAGTTCCTCCAGATGTTTCGCGCCGCGTTTGGTGGCGGTATCGGGGAATTCGGCGAGGCCTTTTTCGCGCATGAAATGCACGTTCTTCACTTCCACATAGGCATCCGGCCGGCCGGGTTGCGATAGCAGGAAATCGATGCGGGAATTGCGGCCGTATTTCTGTTCGCGCCGGATCGTCGAATAGCCGGCAAGTTCGGGGATTCGGCCGTTCAGGATCGCTTCTTCCGCCAGCCGGTTCGGCATGCCGGTATTGATGCCCACCGTGGTGCCATCGGCCTCGACCATTTCCAGCATGTGGCGGTATTTGCGGGTCGGGCTGTCATGTTCGGACAGCCAGATGCGGGAGCCCGGCGTCGTCAGCCCGCGCATGGAGCCGGTATTGGGGCAGGAGCCGGTGATTGCCGTGCCGTCTTCCAGAACGGCGTCGAACAGGAAGCGCTTGTAGCGGGAAATCAGCGTGGCGGGAGTAAGCGGGGGCGTGAAGAACATGTGGCCTGAAAGATGTTAGGTGATGGAACTGGTCAGGAGAGGACGTAGGCTCCCGGCGCATCGCCGAGCACGGGGCGCTTGCCGTCCTCCGGTTTTCGCGCCTTTACCTTCTCGCCATCCTGGCTTTCGATCCAGTTCTGCCAGTGCACCCACCAGGAGCCCTTATGCGGGGTGGCGGCCGCTTGCCAGCCGTCGAAGTCTCCAGCCGGTGACGGGCCTGTCCAGTATTGGTATTTTTCAAGCTGCGGCGGATTGATGACGCCGGCTATGTGGCCGGAAGCGCCGAGCACGAATTCCACCGGCCCGCCGAACAGCGCAGCACCCGTGAAGACCGATTTCGCCGGCGCGATATGGTCGTCGCGGGTGGCGAGGTCATAGACCGGGATTTTGATATCGCCGAGATTGATCCGCTTGCCGGCGACCCGCATTAGCCCGCGGGCGAGATTGTTCTCAAGATAACAATTGCGCAGATAAAACGAGTGGCTGGCCGCCGTCACCCGGGTCGAATCGGAGTTCCAGTAGAGCAGGTCGAAGGGCAGGGGCTCGGCGCCGCGCAGGTAATTGTCGACCACATAGGGCCAGATAAGATCGGAGGCGCGCAGCATGTTGAAGACGGTCGCCATGATCGAACCATCGAGATAACCGACCGCCTGCATGTGCTTGTCCAGCGCCGCAAGCTGGCCTTCATCGATGAAGACCTTGAGATCGCCGGCGTGGATGAAATCGGTCTGGGCGGCCAGCAGCGTGGCGCTGCGGATGCGTTCATTGCCTTGCTGTGCATGCAGCGCCAGCGCCGAGGATAAAAGCGTGCCGCCGACGCAATAACCGATGGCGTTGATTTCCTTTTCGCCGGTCCGCTCCTCGATGGTGTCGAGCGCAAAATCGATGCCTTCGCTGATATAATCGTCCCAGCCCTTCTCGGCCAGACGGGCATCCGGATTGATCCAGGAGATCATGAACACGCTGTGTCCCTGTTCCAGACACCAGCCGACGAAGGATTTCTGCGGGTTGAGATCGAGAATGTAGAATTTGTTGATCCATGGCGGCACGACCAGCAAAGGCCGTTTGAAGGCCTTCTGGGTTGTCGACGCATAGTGGATGATTTCGCAGAGCGGGCTCTTCGCCACCACCTTGCCTGGCGTGACGGCGATATTCTGGCCGATGACGAATTTGCTGTAGTCGGTCTGGCGCAGTTTCAGGTGGCCGTTACCGGCCGCGACATCTTCCGCCAGCTGCGCCATGCCCTTGACGAGATTGGCGCCGCTGGAGGCGACCGTTTCGCGGAAGACCTGCGGATTGGTGAAGACGAAATTGGCCGGTGAGAGCGCCTCCGTCACCTGTCGCATGTAAAACAGCGCCTTGGTGCGGGTATGTTCGTCCAGCCCATCCGCCTCCGTCACCATCCGGTCGGTGAAACCGACGGTGGTCTGGTAGGCCTTGAGGAGGAAGTCGAAAAAGGGATTGGCCTGCCAGTCGGCATCGGCAAAACGCCTGCTCCTGCGTTCCGCCGGGCCGCTTTCGGCTGGTTTTTCCGGGGCCGAATCGGTATCGCCGGAAAACTGCGCCACCGATTTCGCCCAGAGATCGTAATAGCTGGAAAGCAGATGGGTCTGCGCCTCAAGCGAGCGCTTCGGTTCGGCCATCCAGTATTCGGCGACATCGGAGAGCGTCTTGATGAGATCCGTCACCGGATCGGCGCTGGTCTGAGGGATGTCGCCGCGTTCACGCGGCGCCAGCCACTCGGAGGCGGCCTTGCCGAGATTTTCGAGCGCACGGGCGATGTTGATCGCGAAGGTTTCCGGGTCGCGGATCAGGTAGGCCTCGGCGGAGCTGGCGTCGAAGCCGGGCGTTTTGCCACCCTTTTTCTGAGGCCCGCCGTCAACACCTGCCATGCACCATTCTCCACCAAATTTGTATTTGCACATTCTGCATGAAAACGAATACAAGTTCCACCAGCAAGGGGAGGCCGCAAACGGCCGAACCGTGGTCGAATTCGATATCGGCAGATATCCTTACAGGCGGAACATGACGATGGGCAAGCACATGGGCATAGGCGGCACATGGGGAACATATGCGGAAAGCGCCATGAGGATAGCTGTTCTTTCGCTCTCCGGCACCTTGTTCGTCACCGCGCTCGCTGCCTGCAAGGCTCCCGAGCCGATCGTCGCGCCCGCCCATATGCGCCGCCCGACGGCCGAAATCGTCGGCCCGCGCCCGGTCAGCGACACTGCCGTGAGCCAGAAGCGCGACACGGGCACCTATCCGACCTTCTCGCAGCCGCTGACGGCCGCAGGCACCCAGATGGGCGAGGATGAGGCCTCCACCATGGAATCGAGCCTGTCGCGGCTGGGTGCGGCACGGCGCAACGGCCAGATATCGGAAGCCGAATACAAGCGCCGCGTGGCCGAGCTGCGGGCGCTTGCCGAAAACCAGAAACCGGTGGCGACACCTGCCGCCTCGCAGTGAGATGATGCTGCGCAGTTTGCGCGGTCTCAACGACTGGCTCGAGTATCTTTGATTGACGAAACATGCACCCAAACGGGGAATTCCCTATGGAGCGAGCGGGTGCGCCCTGTTTCTTCTCCCCGCCGGGGAGAAGTCCGCGGCAGCGGGATGAGGGGGCAAGCTCTCCGCATATCTCCGCGCTTACCCCCTCATCCGACCCTTCGGGCCACCTTCTCCCCGGCGGGGAGAAGAAACCTGCCGCGATGCCGAACTTGCTACAGCGGCAATCACGGCTGAAGGTCCTGTCGGCCCGGCAATCATAACCCCTTCTTTACCCTGCCTCTGAACCTTCCGCTTACCCAAGATGTTAAGCGGATGGAGGCGGTTTTCCGTCTATGATGCGGCCATAACAAACAGGCCGCTGAAAAAGCGGGGCACGGGGTGAAATATCATGAAATGCATCGCCGCTTTGCTGGTTCTTGCCGGTTTTGCGCTCGCACCCGCTCAGGCGCGGGCGCCATACATCAATTTTGGAACATCCGCGCTTCAGGGGCGATGAGATGAGGGAAAGCTCGCTTAGTCGTTACCGGCGGCTTCGCTGAGCACGTCGAGATCAGGCACCATGATGTGGCGGTTGTTCTCGATGCGGATAGTGCCTTCCTTGCGCAGCTTTGTCATTTGCCGGCTAACTGTTTCGATGGTCAGGCCGAGGAAATCGGCGATATCGGCGCGCGAGAGCGGCAGGTCGAAGCAGGATTTGTCGTCGTTTTCCGGATCGATATGGGTGGCGATCATATAAAGGAAGCTGGCAACCTTTTCCTGCGCCGATTTGCGCCCCAGCGTCAGCATCCAGTCACGCGCCTCGTCCAGTTCCTTCAGCGACTGGCTGTACAGCTTGCGTTCCATATCGGGCACTTCGGAGACCATGCGGTCGACGACGCGGCGCGGGAAGAGACAGATTTCCACATCGGTCGCGGCTTCCGCCGTCATCTTGCTTTCGGCAAGGAACGGGCGGCCGAGAAAATCCGGGGCGAATTGCAGGCCGACGATCTGCTGGCGGCCATCCGACATCATTTTCGACAGCTTCACAACGCCGTTCAGGATATTGCCGTAGGAGGTGACGAGTTCTCCCTGGCCAAGCAGCTCATTGCCTGCCTCCAGTTTTTTACGGCTGGAATGGCGGCTGAGGTCGCAAAGCTGCTGTGGCGTCAACGTGCTGCAAAGACCGCCGTGACGCGCCTCGCAGGAGCGGCATATGACGGGTTCTTCCGAATTGTGGATGGTCTTCTGCAACGTGTCCATAAGCCTTTTCCAATGCTGGCTTTTTCGGAACGATCGCGACCGTGGGTGTAAAATCCGGTCTCTCTGAGGCTTGCGCCTTGTAGCCGTCGCCCCCGCGTCTACTTTAGCAAGAACTTAAGGCGCGATTTGATTGAAGTCAAAG
>QFOL01000095.1 GCA_003241215.1 Agrobacterium fabrum | reverse complement strand
GCGGATCGCGGCATGGTGTTCCAGTCCTATACTCTGTTTCCCTGGCTGACGATCCGCGAAAACGTCGCCTTCGGCCTGCGCGAACGTGGCGTTGCCGAAAGGGAAAAATGGGATATCGTCGACAGCTATATCGACAAGGTCGGTCTGCGCGGTTTCGAGAACCATTGGCCGAAACAGCTTTCCGGCGGCATGCAGCAGAGAACGGCCATCGCCCGCGCCCTGGCGAACGGCCCGAAAATCCTGTTGCTCGATGAGCCTTTCGGCGCCCTCGACAACCAGACGCGCGGGCTGATGCAGGAATTGTTGCTCGGCATCTGGGAGCGGGAACAGAAGACCGTTATTTTCGTCACCCATGATATCGAGGAGGCGGTTTTCATGGCGTCGCGTGTGGTCACCATGTCCGCGCGGCCCGGCCGCATCAAATCGATTACGCCGGTCGACCTGCCGCATCCGCGTCATTACACGGTCAAGGCCAGCCCGGAATTTTCCGAGCTGCGGGCGAAGCTTACGGAGGAAATACGCAGCGAGGCGATTGCCGCCGCTGCCCATGGATAGTTGATCCGGCAAAGGGGAGGATAAAAGCATCGGGATGAGGAGCACAGGCGCCGATCTTCAGGAAAAATCGCTGCACGAACGCATCCGCAACGATGTCGAGCGCCACATCATGTCAGGCGAATGGCCGCCGGGATACCGCATTCCCTTCGAACACGAGATGACCCGGCACTATGCCTGTTCGCGCATGACGGTGAACAAGGCTCTTGGCGAACTGGTGCAGCGCGGCCTGATTGAAAGACGCCGGCGTCTCGGCACCTTCGTTCGCCAGCCCCATGCGCAATCGGCCGTGCTTGAAATCCACGATATCGAGCGGGAGGTGCAGGCGCTCGGCCTCGTTTATGGCTACCGCCTGGATAAACGACGGCTGCGCCCTGCGGGTAAGGAAGATGGTGCGGCCATGGCGCTTGCCGCCGATGCTCGTGTTCTGGAACTAACCTGCACGCATTTCGCCGGTGGCGTTCCCTTTTGTCTGGAAGAACGCATTATCAACGTGACGGCCGTTCGGGAGGCGGAACGCACCGATTTTTCGCGGATCGGGCCGGGAACGTGGCTGCTGAAAATGGTACCCTGGAGCGCTGCCGAACATCGCATCAGCGCTGTTTCCGCCGACCGTAAAAATGCGGCGGCGCTGGGCATCGCTTCCGGTGCGGCCTGTCTCGTCATTGATCGGCGAACCTGGCATGGTGCGGATTACATCACCAGCGTCCGGGTGACCTATCCCGGAGACCGCCATGCGCTGGTGGCGCAGTTTTCACCGTCGCAAAGCAGCTGAAGCATCTCGGACGGTCAATTTTTTGTAAAGAAGAGTTTACGGGTCGTCTTTTGCCAATATAATAGTTGTCAAAAGAACTCAGGTTTATTATCGGAACGTCAAGCTTTCACGACGGCATCCGTTCATGGCCCCGGTTTTCGGAACCGGTCAATCTGCGGATGAGTTCATCGACGGAAATCCGGGATAAAAATTATGTCAGCTGAGACCTCAACTTCTTCCGCGTCCTTCAACAAGGCAAAAACAACACGGCACGCCTCCCTTGCCATGACTGTCACCTTGTTGACGGGCTTGAGTGCCGGTGCGGTTTTTGCTCAGCCGGCTCCTGAAAACCAGATTCAACCCGCACCGCAAACGGAAACGGTTCAGCCCTCACAGCCGCCGGCGACTCCCGCAACGCCGAACATTCCGGCGGCCGAACCTGTTCAGCCTTCCGCGACCGCGCCCGAACAACCTGCCGCAGCCGCGCCCGTACAGCCGTCATCGAGCCAGCCTGCGCCCGCTCAGTCTGCAACCGGTCCCGCGCCGGCGCCCGAAGGCGTTGCGCCGCAGCCGACGCAGACCGAACAACCCGCACAGACGAACCAGACGGCCGCGCCGAGCGAAGCTTCGGTGCCGGTAGAACCTGTCAGCGCCGCGCCCGCCAGCGCCGAAAATCGTGCGGACATCCCGCACAACCTGTCGCCATGGGGCATGTTCATGGCGGCGGACTGGGTGGTGAAGGGCGTCATGATCGGCCTCGCCTTCGCGTCGCTCGTCACCTGGACGGTCTGGGTGGCGAAGTCCATCGAGCTTGCGGGCGCGCGGGTGCGCGCCGGCGCAACTCTCAAGGTCATTCGCAAGGCAAAGACCCTGACCGAGGCCACCGAGGCTGTCGAAAACAAGGGTGGACCGGCTGCGCTCATGCTGCGCATGGCGACCCATGAAATGCAGCTTTCCGATGCGGTGGTCGAGCACACGGATGGCGGCGGCATCAAGGAGCGTGTTTCTTCCGCACTGTCGCGTATCGAAACCCATGCCGGTCGGCGCATGTCGCGCGGAACGGGCGTTCTGGCGACCATCGGTTCCACAGCGCCTTTTGTCGGCCTGTTCGGCACCGTCTGGGGCATCATGAACTCCTTCATCAGCATTTCGGAATCGCAGACCACCAATCTCGCCATCGTTGCGCCGGGTATTGCCGAGGCATTGCTCGCCACCGCCATCGGCCTTGTCGCCGCTATTCCGGCCGTGGTGATCTACAACGTCTTCGCCCGCTCGATTACCGGATATCGGCATCTGCTGGCGGATGCGGCAGCCGGTGTGGAACGCCTCGTCAGCCGCGACCTCGACTTCCGCCGCATTCCGCCGGGCAGCACCAGCAAGCCCGCCGTGTCGCTGGTTGGACGGTGATCGGCCATGGCTGGCGGTATTCGCGAAAACGGCGGAGACGATCTCTCCGAGAACCACGAGATCAACGTCACACCCTTCATCGACGTGATGCTGGTTCTGCTCATCATCTTCATGGTGGCTGCACCGCTGGCGACCGTCGACGTGAATGTCGATCTGCCGGCGTCCACGGCAAAGCCGGCGGGACGTCCGGAGGAACCGCTCTATCTGACGGTCAAGGACGATCTGTCGCTCAATCTCGGTAATGATGCGGTTGCCCGCGAAGCGCTGGCGGCCGCCATTGACCGGCAGACGGGCGGTAAGAAGGATACGCGCATTTTCCTGCGCGCCGACAAGGCGGTCGATTACGGCCACTTCATGGAAATCATGAATCTGCTGAGAGATGCCGGTTATCTGAAGATCGCACTGGTGGGGTTGGAAAATGCGGCTGCGGCATCGCAGCCCGCCGGTGCCGCTCAGCCCTCCGGCCAACCCGCCGCGCCTGCGGCGCAGGGAACCGCGCCATGAGTGAAAACGGCTACCCGCAGGCCCGACATTCCCGTCTCGGGGAAGTGATGCTGTGGTCCGCCGCGGCGGTGCTCATGTTGAGTGTTCATGCCGGTTTTGCCTATTATCTGATGCAGGAGCCCGAGGAACTGGATGCCGGCGGGCCGCCGCCTGCCGCGATCATGATCGAAATGGCGGCGATACCGGAAGCCGTCAAAACCGAGGAAACGACGCCGGCTCAGGATGTCGAGGACGCCGAAGAGGTGAAGAGCGACAGCAGCGAACCGGTGGAGGAAGCCGCCCCGGAAGAACCGCCGCCACCGGAGCCGGTTGCGGAAACGCCGCCGCCGGAGCCGGTGCAGCCGCCTGAACCGCCAGTCGAGGAGATCGTCGAACCGCAGGAAATTCCCGAACCCGTGGAGCCGGTCGATCCCGTTCAGGAGCAGATGATGGCGGAACTCGAAAATGTCGAGGTTCCCTTGCCCGTGCTGCGGCCTCCGCCACCACCCGTCGAAAAGAAGGTGGAAAAGAAAGAGCCGGAAGAGAAAAAGAAGGTCGAGCGCCAACGTCCCAAACCGCAGCAGGCATCGGAACTGCGCGAAACGGCGAAGGCGGAAGCCCAGCAGTCCGACCGGACGGCGGCATCGCGCAGCAATGCCGGTTTCTTTTCTTCGTCATCCGCTTCACCGGCAAAATGGGGTTCTAAGGTTCACGCGCATATCAAACGTCGTAAACCGCGTTCTCTCCGTGGAGGTGATATGACGGCGACTGTTCGATTCCGGGTCAATGATGCAGGGGTGATCAGCGGTGTGAGCGTCGTGCAGTCGACGGGGGATTCTTCGATTGATCAGCAAATCGCAGCTTGGGTGCAGAGTGCGTCTCCAGTGCCCCCACCCCCTCCTGAGGCGGGGAAAACCATTACTCTCCCAATTAGTATCCGATAGAAAAATTGTGAGCGTTGATTGATCCTGCGTTTAGATGGGCGGAAACTCTTCGGCCGTATAAATAACATTTCGCGAATGTTTTCGATGGTGTAGGTCTTGTCGACTTCACAAGCAGAGGCATTCCGGAATGAAATTCTCAATCGCAGAGGCGGAGGATCTCGTATCCTCTATCTTTGAGCGCAACGGCGTTCTGCCGCAAAACGCCCGTTCGGTGGCAAAGGCGCTGGTCGCCTCCGAGGCGGCGGGTCAGGGCGGTCACGGTTTTCGCCGCATCCCCGTTTATGTGCGCCAGGCGCGGGTTGGGAAGGTTGATGGCGAGGCGCGTCCGGTGGCGACCCGCGTAAAGCCGGGCGTGCTCTCGGTCGACGCCAATCACGGCTACGCCTATCCGGCGATCGATTGCGCCCTTGAGGAATTGCCTGAAATGGCCCGGCAGCAGGGCGTCGCGCTTGCCGCGATCCACCGCTCCCATCATGCGGGTGTCATGGCGCTGACCGTCGAGCGGTTAGCCGAAATGGGCCTTGTCGCGCTGATGTTCGCCAATGCGCCGGCATCCATGGCCCCCTGGGGCGGCAGCAAACCGCTCTACGGCACCAATCCAATCGCTTTCGCCACCCCTGTCGGCAACGCCGATCCGCTGGTGATCGATCTCGCCCTGTCCAAGGTCGCCCGTGGAAAGATCATGGCGGCGCGCCAGAAGGGCGAAACGATCCCCGGCGACTGGGCGCTCGATAGAAACGGCCGGCCGACGACAGATCCCGAAGAGGCTATAGAGGGAACCATGGTGCCCGCAGGCGAGGCCAAGGGTGCCGCACTGGCGTTGATGGTGGAGATCATGGCCGCTGCTATTACCGGCGGAAACTTCGCATTCGAGGCTTCTTCCCTTCTGGACGACAAGGGTGCGCCACCTTCTCTCGGTCACACGATCATCGCCATAAACCCCGTATCCTCAGGCGGTGCGACCTTTACCGAGCGGCTGGCGCTTATCGCCGGCGAGATAGAAAAGCAGGAAAACGTGCGTCTGCCCGGTCGCCGCAGCCAGGGTATTCGCAAACAGTCGCTGAAAAACGGCATCGTCATTGAAAGCGATATTCTGGCTGAGATACAATCGCTCTAAAGCCATGCCACAGGATAAAAACCCGGCGGATCGAATATGATCCGCCGGGTAAACCGTATTGGCTGCTTTTTATGCGTCGATGGGCCGGAAGTCATTTCCTGCCCGCCTTTGGTCCGCCATCCCGCCACTGACATGGAAGGATTCTGACGCAGAAAGCCGCTCATCCGGTTTTCGGCTTACGGGAAGGGGACGATTTCACGTAAGCTTGGGTTGGGCGGACGGCGATTTATGCGTCCTGTTCGATCAGTCCGCGCAGCAGGGCGATGCTGACGGCATTCAGCAGATTGGCAGCGCCCAGCCTGTTGCGCACCCGTTCCAGAGTATCTTTCACTTCCACCTCGTCCGCACCGGTTATCAAGGCGATGTGGGAAGGGTGCTTGCCCCGCGCTACAAGCCCGAGATAGTGCCGCTCACGATCCGAAAGGATGATTTCACGCGTCTGGCGATGTTCATGCGGCGTCTTTGAAGACATTTTCTTTCAGCCTCAAAAGAGATGACCTCATCGAGCACGATCAGGTCATGATTTCATTCTCCGAAACCAGCTCGTTAACCGCTCTGTCTACACGCGAACAGAAACGTATATTTCGCCAATAGGTTTCATCCCGCCTCAGGGATTATTCGGTGAAAAGCTGCTTTTGCAGCCACCGTTCCCGGCGGGGACACATTGTTCATGGGCATTGAGGGAACTGCCGCATCCATTGCCGGAGACCGTAACTGGCCTGCCGCGAAATGTGGCTTCCATGCTCTGGAATATTTTTCGTCGCGCCCGAAGGATATGCGGCGCTCTAATAGGCGATGTGCTGTGCCGATAGAATAACATCGCACGCCAAGTTTTTCGGATTTGCTGTTATGTTTCGGCGCAGGGTTAGGTAAGTGCCGACATATTTCTCAAATTTTATGCATCATTCCGAAATATTGGTGCCGTGAACATCTATGATCCGGTGGAATGATGCGCGTGTTTTCGGCGAATATCCGTGGGTGTCGCTCCGAACCAGCGGGAAACGGAGCGCGAAAACGCACCGGGTGTCGAATAGCCAAGCCTGTAACTGATGTCGGATACCGGAAGATCGCTTTCCACGAGGAGTTTGAAACCGGCATTCTTGCGAATGGCGTCCTTAATCTCGTTGAGATTGGTGCCGAGCTCGGCGAGCCGCCGCTGAAAGCTCCGTTCCGACAGGTTGAAATAGGGGGCGATCTCACCGAGCGAAAGTTCCGTATCCGAGAGCCGCATCTGCATGTATCGTTTCACCTGGTCGATGAAATGGGTGGCGTCTGCCGATGTTTCCGGTCGCAACATGCGGCATTGCAGGTTCATCAGCTCGAACAGCCGCTCATCCGCATTCGGGTTGACCACTTCGAGAAGCGGTACTGGAAGGCGCATCGTATGGATCGGCTGGGAAAAACTGATACGTCTGGTCATTCTTTCTTTAAATAGCTGAATATTATTCGGTTTCGGCCGCTCCAGACCGATTTCGATCTGGTTTATGCGATCTCCGAGAATATCACGGAGGCGCTGTATCAGAACGGCGAGGGACAAATCCACATATTGATCGCGTTTGGCGATCACGGGTGCGAAGGACCATGACAGGGTTACCTGGGCGGCATCCGTCACCATGGTGAAGTTGCTGTTATTGGTCGCGTAATAGACGTGGTCCTGAAGAAAACGCAGGAAGGCCCGTACCGTCGGGGCGCTGATCAGGCCATATCCGAATGCGCCGGACGCTCCGGCTGGAAAGGTTGAGGCGCATCGCAGGCCGAAGGCGTCGTCACCGGAAATCAGTGCGCAGGTCTCAAGCAGGCGGGAAAATCTATCGAGGCTGATACGCTCTGTCAGGCTGCTGAATGTGCCGGGATCAATATCGAGAGCCTTGCAGATAGGGGCGATATCGATGCCCCGTGACCGGGCATAATTACTGACGCCGGCGGCCAGACCGGCTACCACAGTTATCTCGTCACTGACCCTTTTTTCGGGCATCCCTCGCCTTGGCGTACCATGTTTGGAAATTGTCGCCTGATGGTAAGCCCTGAGAAAGCGTTTGTCGAGCAGCCCGATTCCGGGATTTCAAGTGCGGCCGGCACTTTGCTCCAGTACCTGCATGATGGTTTTGCCGGCATCTTCGATCGCTCCGCTATTATCGACCGTCGTTACGTCGAAGTCGCCAACCACCGTCAGCGAGCTGCGTTCCAGCCGCCGGAGGATATCCTCCCGGCTTTCCCGCCCCCGCTGCTCAAGCCGCCTCGCCAGCACATCCGGCCGCGCGACGATGTTTACGACCTTGAGGCGGGAAAAGGCGGTGCCGAAATGGGGCAGGGCCGACCGCGAGCCGTTGGCGATGACAACATCTCCCGCCTCGAGGTGACGATGGACCACGGCCGGAATGCCGTATTTCAGCCCATGCGCCTGCCAGGAAACCGCGAAAGCGCCCGCATCTTCCAGCCGGTTGAACTCATGCATCGAAACGGCATCGTGGTTTTCACCGCCCGCATCGCCGCTGCGGGTAATGACGCGGCGGGTGAAGTGAAAGCCCGGTCGCCCGCACAGTTTTGTCGCCGCATAGTCCATCAGCGTGTCCTTGCCGGCCCCGCTCGGGCCGACAATCACGATCATTGTTCCGGGCGATTGCTCGCGCCGTCTGTCTTGTCCATCGACGGTCATGCCACGCGCTTGCCCTGGCGCCAGACGGAACGGGCGACCGGCACGCCATCCTCGCGGTGAACCCGCACCAGATCGGCCCGCAACCCTGTTGCGATACGGCCGCGGTCGAGAAGGCCAACGGTGCGCGCTGGCGTGGCGGTGACCATGCGGAGCGCTTCCGGCAGGGTGATGGCTTCCACCTGGTCGGCGAGCAGGAACGGTGCGAAGAGCAGGCTGAACGGCACGTAGTCGGAGGAAAGAACATCCAGCACGCCGATCTCGGCGAGATCGCGGGCGGCGATATTGCCGGAATGGGACTTGCCGCGAACGATGTTCGGCGCACCCATCAACACGCTCATGCCGGCGCTGTGCGAGGCCTTTGCGGCTTCGATGCTGGTCGGAAATTCCGCCAGTTTCACGCCGTGGCCGATCGCTTCGCCCACATGTGCTTCGGTGGCGTCGTCATGGCTTGCGACGGTGATGCCGCGCTCGGCGCAGCGGGCGGCCAGATAATCGCGGTGTTTGGCGGAATATTCTGCCGATGCCGCCTGCCGACGCCGTACAAATTCAGCGAAGGCCTCGTCGCTCAATCCACGCTTCTTCTGGTAATAGAAGATATACTGCTCCATCGACTGGAACTGGCGCTGACCCGGGGAGTGGTCCATCAGCGAAATCAGCCGCACGCGCGGATCGGTTTCGAAGTCTTCGAAATGTTCGAGTACATCGGCGGAGGCCACTTCGCAGCGCAGATGCAACAGGTGGTCTGCGCGCAGGCGGTTCTGATCCGCCGCGGCCTCGATGGCGTCAGCCATTTCCCGCATTTCGCCCTTCTTGAAACCGCCATCCTCATCTGAGCCCAGCCGCAGGCAGTCGAATACGGTGGTGATGCCGGATGCGGCCACCTGCGCGTCATGCGCCTGAATGGCAGCGATCTTGTCCCAGATCACGCCGGGACGCGGCGAATAATGCTGCTCCAGATGGTCGGTGTGCAGTTCCACCAGACCGGGGATCAGGAAGTCTCCTTCGAGGTCTTCTCCGGTCTTGGAAGCGCCTTCGCTGATATCGGCAATCTTGCCATCACGGATCAGAACGGAGCCCAGAATAATATCGTCTTCCAGAACGATACGGGCATTGGAAAGGGCGTGCTCGGTCATGGGTTCGCATCTTTCTTTGGTGGCTGGCCAAGCGGATGCCAGCGGTGAACGGTAAAGGGTGCGCCGCGCGTTTCTTCAATGAACAAAGCGAGGCCGGAAATGGTGAGAGGCCGGTCGGTGAATTCGGAAAACCGGGTCGAAAGCACGTCCTGCATGGCGGGCTGCTCGCTCTCGTCGATGCGGCCGGTCAGCGTCATGTGAAAACGGAAGTCATCCATGACATGCGGATAACCCCAGAGCGACAGATTTTGCCGCTGGCTCTCCGTCAGCATCTGTGGCCGCCGGCGGGCAATGTCGGTCTCGGACAGCGGCGCACGGAACCGGTCGAAATGATCGACGATCTCGGCAGCAAAATCCTGCAGCGGCTGATAGGTGCGGTCCGGGACAAGTGCAAAAAAAGGCCCGAGCGAACCGACGACAATACGCGGAATCTCGAAGGCGGACTGGCTGGCGGCAAAGTCTTCAATCGCCGTAACAAGCTCCGCTTCGCTATATTTTTCAGCCAGCTCGAAAGGGGCCTTCAGGGTTGCATGGAAACCATAGCGTCGAGGTTCCGCCGTCATGTCGGCATAGTCCTCGTGGTCGTCATGCAGCCTGCCCGAAAATGCATCGCGCCCGAGCCATCGCGACGCTGCTTCTGTCAGCGGATGATCTTTAGCCGGAGAAAAATAGATAGCGTAGCGCACGGCAAGCACTCTTCAGTGTCATGGAAAACCAGGGATGGGATGCTATTTGGCGTGACTCGCCTGCTTCCCGCAAGGTCAGGAGTGCGAGGTAATCGCTTTCCGTGACAGAATGATGATGCGCGTGGAAAAAAGCGCATAAGAAATGCCCCGGCGTGCCCGAATACACCAAAGGTGCATCCGGTCATGCTGGGGCGGGATATCAGGCGCAAAGCAGTTTTGTACCTGGCGGTGGGAATGGCGAAAGCTGTCTTGCCTTCGCATGGCGCCCGCTTCGGTTTTAAAGTTTCAGCGCATCCGGATTGAACGAAAATGTCGGGCGCGCTCGAGGCCTTTGTTCACGTATCTTCCAGACGTAAAACCGCTTCGCATTTGGAGATGTTCTAGTGATGCGTCTTTCCGATGAGGCGCGAACGCAGCGAATTGGAGATATGGTCGAACAGGAAAACCACGAAGAGAATGAGCAGGACCATATAGGCGACCTTGTCCCAGTCGGCATTGGTGCCCATGGCTTCCAGCAGTTTCAGACCGATGCCGCCGGCGCCCACCGCACCGATGATGGTGGCGGAGCGGGTGTTGCTTTCCCAGAAATAAAGGGATTGCGAAATGAAGACCGGCAGGACCTGCGGCAGCACACCGAAACGATTGACGGCAATCGGTGAAGCGCCGACCGATTTGACACCCTCGCGCTGCTTGTCATCGACATTTTCCAATGCTTCGGCATAAACCTTGCCGAGTGCTCCGGTATCGGTGAAGAAGATTGCGGCAATGCCGGGGATCGGTCCCGGGCCGAAACTGCGGGTGAAGAACAGCGCCCAGATCAGCATATCGATGGAACGCAGGAAGTCGAACAGGCGCTTCATGCCCCAGTTCGCCACCTTGTTGGCGGTGATGTTGCGTGCGGCGATAAAGGCGAGCGGCAGGGCGACGAGCGTGCCGAACAGCGTGCCGACAAATGCCATCACCAGCGTCTGCATCAGCTTGGAAAGAATATCTGCATGCTGCCAGACGCTGTTGTCGAGGAAATCATCGACCATGTGGCCGATATTGGAGCGCTCGGGATCGAGCCTCTCGCCCCACAGCGCCAGAGCGGCGAGTTCGCCGTAACCCTTGCCCCAGAATTCGGATTTGGTGTCGAACAGGAAGTTCGCCCATCCAAGGAAGCGGCGTTGCACATAGACCTGGCTGGTACGGATTTCCGCCTGGCCGGCAAAACCGTAATGCACAAGAACCTTGTTGCCGTCCTGCCGGATTTCCTCTGGCGCATCCGCGGGCGCCCGGGCCTGTTCGCCGTTGATGATGACGGGATAATTCTTGCCGTCGACATAGACATCCACCTGGCTGGGGGTCACGTCGAGACGGTTTTCCGTGCCCGCGTAAATGACGCTGTAGCCGCCATTCGGCAGGGGCTGCAGCCAGTCGATCTTGGCATCGGCCGGATATTGCCCACGGCTGGACCATTGCGGCTCAACCTTGCCGTCTTCGAAACGCAGGCGCGGCTGGGCGCGCCAGGAATACCAGTCCTGAATATAGCTTGAGGCGCGGTCCCACCGGCCCTGCATGAAAGCCGGCCCGACATTGAAGAAGAAAAAGCAGGCGATGAGATAGGCCGTGACGGCGAGGATGCCGGTCAGCAAACCGTATCGCTGCATGAAACTGCGGTTGAACACTTCGGGATGTGCGGCCGTCAGCCTGTCGCGGTCGGCGGTGTTGAGAATGAAGCTGGACGACATCAGGCCGCTCCCCGTCCGAATTCGAAGGATTGATGGCCGATCAGCCTGCGGCGCAGCCAGCCGGAAAACTGGTCGACGGCGATGATGGTAATCAGCAGAAGAATGATGATGGCATAGGTCTTGGATGCGTGGTCGTTACCGATGGAGAGACGGAAGACTTCACCGATACCGCCGCCGCCGACCGCACCGATGATGGTGGAGGCGCGCACGTTGATTTCGGCACGCAGCAGCGCATAGGAGACGAAATTAGGCAGAACCTGCGGCACGATGGCGAAGCGCACCCGCTCCAGCCAGTTGGCGCCGGCGGCGCGCAGGCCTTCATCCGGCTTCATGTCGGCATTTTCCACCACTTCGAAGAACAGCTTGCCCAGAGCGCCGATCGTATGAACGGAAATCGCGATGATCGCCGCGATCGGCCCGATCGACAGAATGGCGGTCAGCAATCCGGCCACGACGATTTCCGGAAAGGCGCGCAGCACTTCCATGATCCGGCGCACCACCCAGCGCACGAGACCGGCGCCGACAAGGTTGGTGGAAGCGAAGAAACAAAGCACGAAAGCAAAGCCGGTGCCGATGATTGTCGAAACCAGCGCAATATTGAGCGTGATGATCAGCTGGTAAATGAAATGCGGTATGTAAAAACCGTCGGTGATGTAAACGCGGTCTGCGACGTAATTATATTTCATCGAGCCGTCGGCATAAGGCGATGGCAGGTCGAACATCGCCCGGAAGATTTCCAGCGGACTGTCCGGCACGAAGGTTTTCATGAAGTCGAAAAAGTAGGGCAGGCGCTCGAAGAATTTGCCCGAATTGGCGGCATTGGCGAAATTCAGCGAGGCGGCGAGGATGGCGAGAAAAATCACGAGCGAAATGACGGTATAGATCCGCCGTGTCGCAAGCTGCTGTTGATAGTGGCGCATGACCGTCCGGGACGATTCGCTCAATCCCTCGGGTGAGAGGGTGCCATGCTGCAGTGTGGTCGCCATGCCGCTTTTCCTTTATTTGCAAAAGCGGCGGTGCCGCCAGGCGCCGCCGCTTCCGGATATGAGCTTGGGATCAGCCGCCGATAACGGACTTACGGGCGTCGATGATCGTCTGGTAGAAGGACGGATCGACCTTGATGTAAGCGGTGTTCTTGCCCTGGGTGAAGCCCTGGAAGCAGGCGAGGTCCTTCTTCGGCAGTTCCATGAAGAAGTTTTCGACCTTCTGCTTCATCGCGTCGCCG
>QFOL01000094.1 GCA_003241215.1 Agrobacterium fabrum | reverse complement strand
CCACACCGCCATGCTGCTGGGTGCGGCGCGTTACCTCGCAAAGACCCGCGATTTTTCCGGCACCGTGCATTTCATCTTCCAGCCGGCCGAAGAAGGCCGCGGCGGCGCGAAAAAAATGGTGGAGGACGGGCTTTTCACCCTGTTTCCCTGCGATGCGGTCTATGGCCTGCACAATATGCCGGGGCTTGGCATCGACGAAATGGCGGTGGTGGAAGGACCGCAGCTCGCCTCTTCCGACAGCTGGCGCGTCACCTTCAAGGGCATCGGCACCCATGGCGCCAAGCCGCATCTCGGCCGCGACCCGGTGACGGCGGCGGGCGCCTTCCTCGCCTCGCTGCAAACCATTATCGGCCGCGTGGTCGATCCGCTGCAGCCCGCCGTGGTCAGCGCCTGTTCGGTGCAGGCGGGCGACCCGAAGGCGCTCAACGTCATTCCCGATCTCGTCGAAATCGGCGGTACGGCGCGCGCCTATGCGCCTGAGGTACGCGACCAGCTGGAAGCCGAAATCGGCAGGCTGGCCAGGGGCACGGCGGCGATGTTCGGCATCGAGGCGCATTATGAATTCATCCGCCGCATTCCGCCCGTCATCAACGAGGCGGATGCAACGAAACGGGCGCTGCGCGCCGCCAAGACCGTCTTCGGCAACAAGACCCGCACCGCCTATCCGCCCTCGACCGCCGGCGACGACTTCGCCTTCTTCGCGGGCGAAGCCCCCGGCTGTTATGTCTGGCTCGGCAATGGCCCGGCGGTGGATGGCGCACTGCACCACAACACCTCCTATGACTTCAACGATGCGGCCATCGTGCCGGGCGTGGCGTTCTGGGCGACGCTGGTGGAGCAGGAACTGGCGGCGGAGTGAAAACGACCGCCCGGCACAGGAGCCGGTGCGGCTTTCAGACGTGAAGCATCCAATCAGCAATCGCCGCTGGACACCGCGGCGAAACAATACTGTCTGCGCGCAATAATTCTGGATCATATACATCGATATCCAATAGACTCAACCGGTCAATTAGTATACATACACGGCATAGTCGCATTTCATTATGTATTTCCGGTCCAATTTTTAAAACGGGCAAGCATCATGACGAGACTTGTTGTGCCGAAAAGTGCGATCAACGGGCGTCTGGCCTCCAAGTCGTTAAAAAACCTGCCGCCCGACGATTATCGCGACCGTCTTATCAAATATATTCCGGCGGAATCCGTGGCCCTTTATGTTGCCGTCGATAAAATGGTCAATTCCCATTACGGGTTGAGCACACTCACGGCGGATAGCGTCGTCTCCACACAGGCCGTGATCGTCAGCTGGGCAATTCTCGCCCTCGGCATCATCGGCACACCGATCTATCTCTACCGCCGTAAGCTCTCGGGCCAGCCATGGCTCTTGAATGCCGTCATCTCCACCATCGCCTTCGTGCTCTGGGCCTATACATTGAGCGGCTCCGTCTTTCTCGTGCACCAGTGGTACAGCGTTTTCGCGGCCGGCCTACTCGCGCCGATCTTCACCTTTGTGGCCGGGTTTTTCGAACCCAAACCGGAGTAAGCGTTCATGCCGACCTATGAGGACCTGCGCGCCTATTTCGACGCTTCCGAAGCCATG
This sequence comes from Agrobacterium fabrum, assembly GCA_003241215.1. Taxonomy (GTDB): domain Bacteria; phylum Pseudomonadota; class Alphaproteobacteria; order Rhizobiales; family Rhizobiaceae; genus Agrobacterium; species Agrobacterium fabrum_A. The sequence goes on along the minus strand of QFOL01000094.1, from coordinate 11,098 downwards.
ACGCAATTGGCGCGCGGGGCCTCGGACATCCCCATCGTGCATGGCTTCACACTCGATGTGGATCCGGTGTGGATGCTGCTCTACGATCTGGAAGACGATGTGGTGCCGGAAAGCGAACGCTACTGGTATGAATATCTGCTCACGCGCCGCCCGCTCCACGACTGGCTGGCTGGCCCCTCCGCCTTTCCGAACTGGCCGATCCAGCTGCCCTATCAGGGATATCGGCGTCGCGACCTCAACCGCAAGGTTTCGTTGTGGAACGCCATCCCGGGGCCTGTAAGAAACGGCCCGGTCATGATGACCATCGTCTACGGTCCATTGAGGACGCCGGTGAAAGGCGTGCGCGCAGCCGAAGAGGGCTCCGGCGATATCGCGGCGCTTCGCCAGCTGACCGCTCTCGTCAACCGCAGCCCCGCCGCCGCCCGCATCGAGGAACGCCCGAGGGCACGACTTGCCTTTGCGACCGGCGACGAAATCACCACCAGCGCCGGTGAAACCGGCACCTATGGCGGCACGCTGACCGACCAGTACAACAAGAAATACGGCATGACCTGCGCCCATGTCGCCAAAACCGGCGACGATATTTTCGATGTGTCGGGACAGCGGATCGGTACGGCAAGACACCACACCAAACTCCATGCCCTGCCGGCGCAGACGGTCTGCGATCCGGTGGCCCTGCCCATGCCCAATCCCTATCCCGGCAATAGCGGTTCGGTGAATATGTTCGATTTTTCGCTGATCGAGCTTACCGCCGCTCCGGCAGCATCTTCATTGGGCGGCGTGGCCGCCAGCCTGACAACGGGGCAAAACGTCACGCTCAGGGGCAAAAGCGGCACTTATAAATGCAAGCTCGGCTCGCTGGCGATCAGCTACGCCTTCACGGATGGCAGCTCAACCTATTGTTTTCGCGACCAGATCGAACTCAAGCCACAGCCGGTCATTCCGATCGGCGGCGCCCTGGGGCATCTCGTCACTCCCATGCCGACACAGGGCGATTCCGGCGGATGGGTTCTGACCGATGACGCGACGCCGCTGTGGGCCGGCGTGTTTTTCGGCGAGGATGGCAGTCGCGGTTATTGCTCGCGCGCCAGCTGGGCGCATGACTGGGCCGAAAACCAGGTCGGCGGCTCCCTCTCCGTTTAACCCCCGCCCTGCACCCGCCTCCGCTCACTGGGATCGGGGAAGAGCCGGGCGCTCACCCCACCACGGCAATCACCGGGCTTTCCATCACCTTGCCGGTCAGGACATCGGCAATGCCCATATCCGTCTGGTGCGGACCGATATTGCAGGCGAGGGTCGCGCCGAAACAGGCCTTGAAGACGAGATAGGGCGGCTGCCATTCCACCACCCTGCCGACGGCTTCGCGTAGTTCCTCGAAAGCCTTTGCCACGTCTCCAAGCGGCGCATCGGAAACGAGGCCGGAAAGCGGCAACGGGAGAAGTGCTGTCACCTTGCCTTCGGAGGCAACGGCCATGCCGCCGCCTGCCGCTATCACCGCATTGGCGGCGAGCGCCATGTCTTCGGCATTGCCGCCGAAAACGGTGAGGTTGTGGCTGTCATGCGAAACGGTGGTGGCGAAGGCGCCGTTCCATTTTCCCCAGCCGGTCAGGAAGCCGGTTCTGGTGAAAGCTTCAGCCTTGCCGTGGCGATGGGTGATGGAAATCATCGTCGCCTCTTCGGGCGGAACGACGAAACCGTCCTTCACCTCGGCTTCCGCCTCGCCCCATTGCGTGAAGCGCGGGCGGTCGATGGTGGCGAGGCGCACCTTGGCGCCTTCGGAGGCAACCCGGAAATCATCGGCTGCGCGCAGCCGCAGCTTCATCGAACCTTCGAGCGCAGCGGCATCACAGGCCGGAATGTCGACGAGCATATGTCCGTCTTTCGCAACCGCCCTGCCCCCGGCCAGGACGTGGCGAGCGGCAAAACCGCTCAGATCCTCGAAGACGGCGATATCGGCGCGACGGCCGGCGGCGATGAGGCCGAGATCGGCGCGGCCGAGCCTTTGGGCGGCATTCAATGTTGCGGCGCGCAGCGCCCATTCCGGCTTCAGGCCATAACGGACGAGGCGTCGCACCACATCGTCCAGCCCGCCGCCATGCAGCAGGTCATCGGGGAAGACATCGTCAGTGCAGAGCGTCACCGTCTGCGGCAGGTGGCCAAGCGCATTCAGCGCCTCCACAAATTCCGGCAGCAGGTGATCGTGCGAACCGCGCAGCTCGATGGTCAGTCCGGCCCTGAGCTTCGCCATCAGGTCTTCGCCCGACACCAGCTCGTGATCGGAGGAGACGCCCGCCGCCATGAAGGCGTTGAGATCGGCATCTTTCAGGCCACGCGCATGGCCACAGAGCAACTTTTCCGAGGCAAGCCCGGCCTGCACGATGCCGCTCATGCGCGGATCGCGCTCGATGACGCCGCGCATGTTCATGATTTCCGCGACACCGCCGACCTCAGGCCATGACAGGATATCGGCGAGAATGGCGGCGTCGAAATCCGCCCCGCCGCGCTCCAGTCCCGGTGCGGAAGGCACGCAGGAGGGTGCGAGCAGAATGGCGCGCAGGGGCAGGTTTTCGATGGATTTCGCCGCCCAGCGCACACCTTCGACGCCGTGCACATTGCCGAATTCATGCGGGTCCCAGACGATGGTGGTGACGCCGCGGGCGACAACCGCCGCCGCATAGGCGGCCGGTGTGACCATCGAGCTTTCGATGTGCATATGCGTATCGATCAGGCCGGGCGAGACATAGGCTCCTGCCGCATCGATGATCTTCGCAGCCTCACTGCGGCTTGCCGGTGCGTGCACGCTGGCGATCAGCGGGCCAACGATACCGACATCGGCGGCGCGCAGCTCGCCGGTCACCATATCCACCAATGTTCCGCCGGTGACGAGAATATCGAAAGGCGCATCGCCGCGGGCGGCGGCAACGGCGCGGGCGCGCAGGGTGTCATCGTTGAGATCGGCCGGCTCGCGTGTCAGTGAATTGGCATTCATCGGGCAGCCTCCCGGTGCAGCGCCTCAAGAATAGCCGCCTTCGCACCCTCTGCATCCACCGTTTCGGCGAAGTGCGCGTTGAAAGTCTGGGTTTTCTCCAAGCGCGTCTCGACCACAGTTCGCCCGCGTGTCAGCGTCGCCTGAAGCTCGACATCGATCCGCGCATGACGCCAGCCGATGACACCGGAGGCGAAAGCGACGGCGGCCACGGGATCGTAAAGCGCCATGGCGGCTCGGCCACGGCTGGTGGCGATGCCGATGAAGCCTTCCAGCAGATCGGCGATAAGCCCCGCATTCCTGCCGCCGGCATTGCGGATCGGCGGCACATCGTCCGGCGAGGCGGTGACCTGCCGGCAGGCATCGAGATCGACCATGCGCAGCGGCAGGCCGTGGGCAAGCACGATGGCCAGCGCTTCCGGATCGGCAAAGGCGTTGAATTCGGCCGATGCCGTGTGGTTACCGCTGGTGACCCCGCCGCCCATCCAGGTCAGGTCGGAGATTTTTGCGGCGAGATCGGGCCGGGCGAGGCACAGGGCAGCGATGTTGGTGAGCGGGCCGAGCGCCAGAATACGCTTCTCGCCCGCCCCTTCAAGCCAGCCGCAGAGCGCGGCAAAGGCATCGCTTTCCGGCAAGGCCGGCGCATCCGGCAGGCTTTGGCCGGCGGTCGGAATGCCGCAATCGCCCAGAACGCATTGCGCGGTTTCGAGCGCGCCGAGAACCGGCATGGCGCGGCCCTGATGGATCGGCATCGCCCAGGCAAAGGCGGCGACGGCGCCTGCGGCGTTTCGGCAGACCGCATCCAGCGTCGCATTGCCGAAAACCAGCGAAATGCCGTCGATGGCAACATCAGACGATTGCACCACCATGATGGCGGCGATGTCGTCAAAGCCCATATCGGTATCGATCCACACGCCCATGGTCAGTTGAACACCTTGAGGCTCGCCGCCTTTTCAACCGGCAGGTCGAAGGCAAGCGTATCGCCGATGGCGTGAGAGGTCAGGGCGGCGTCCGTTTCCGCCTTGATGGGCCCGAGCGGTGTATCGAGCAGATATTCGCGGCTGTTGCCTGCAAAGGAGGTGCCGCGCACGGTTCCCTGGAAAGGACCTGAACCGAGGGTAACCATGCGCGGCCGCCAGGCCAGTCCGGATGCTGAAAGGACTGGTCCGGGAAGCGGTGTTGTGCCGTTTGCGGTTTTCAACGCGCCGCCTTCCAGCGCGAAGATGTTCTCAAAGCCGACGAAGTCAGCCACGAAGGACGAAACCGGCGCGTTATAGATGTCTTCCGGTGTGCCGATCTGCTCGATCTTGCCGCCCTTCATGACGACAATGCGGTCGGCCAGCGCCAGAGCCTCGATCTGGTCATGGGTGACGAAGATCATCGTCACGCCGGTTTCCTTCTGCACGCGCTGCAATTCGGTGCGCATTTCGAGCCTGAGACGCGCATCGAGGTTCGATAGCGGCTCATCGAGCAGCAGTACCTTCGGCTCCATGACCATGGAGCGCGCCAGCGCCACGCGCTGCTGCTGGCCGCCGGAAAGCTCCGCAGGTTTTCGCGAGGCGAAGCTGGACAAGCCCACCGATTTCAGGCCGGAGGCGACCTTGTCTTCCAGCGCCTTGCCGTTCATGCCCTTGAGCTTCAGGCCGAAAGCGACGTTTTCGTAAACCGTCAGATGCGGGAAGAGCGCATAGGACTGGAACACCAGCCCGACGGCACGCTTGTTCGCGGCCACCCGGGTAATGTCTGCCCCATCGAGATCGATGCGCCCGCCCGCCACCGGCATCAGCCCGGCAATGGCGCGCATCGTCGTGGTCTTGCCGCAGCCTGATGGTCCGAGAAGGGCGAGCAGCTCGCCCTTGCGGATATCGAGATCGAGATCCCTGACGGCGACATTGCCGCCATAGGCGAGCGAGACTTTGTTGAGCGAAAGGTATTTTGCGTCAGACATAACGGGAGAACCCCAGGAAACGTTCGGCCATGAAGACTATGCCGATGGAAAGGAAGGCGAGCAGCGAAGAAAGGGCTGCAACGGAGGGATCGAAGACGATTTCCATGTAGCCCAGCATGTCGATGGGCAGCGTGCGAACGCCCGGACCGGACAGGAACAGCGACACTGGCACCTGGTTGAAACTCGTCACGAAACCGAGAATGAAGGCAGAAAGAATGCCGCCGCGAATATTCGGCAGCACCACCCGGAAAAACGCCCCGAGCCGCGACGAGCCGAGCAGCACCGCCGCCTCCTCGATATCCGAGCGCAGATTGTTGAGGCTGGCCGACACCACCCGCACCGCATAGGGCAGGATGAGCGCGGTATGGGCGAGAAACAAAGCAAGCGTAATGCCGATGCCGAAGGGCACGACGAAATAACGCAGCAGCGCTAAGCCGACGATGATACCGGGCACGATAATCGGCGCGGAAACGATGGTGCGCACCGTCTCGCTAAGGGGCAGCTTGTAGCGCGACATGGCGTAAGAGGCGGGAATGCCGAGGATGAGCGCCGTGAACGTGCCGCCGATGGCAAGGAACATCGACATGGCAAAGCTTTCGCGGAAGCTTTCGACCGTGAAGACCTTGGCGATCCATTTCAGCGAAAAACCCTGCGGCGGAAAGGCGAGCGTATCGCCGGCCGAAAACGAGGCCGCGACAATGATGAGGAACGGCCCGATGAGGAAACCGACGACAAGCAGGAGCGTGAGCGGAATGAAGAGCTGCCGGGTCATTTCTTGTTCCTTGCGGTGGCGATGCGCTTCAGCAGGATATTGGCGGCAAAGCTCATGACGATCAGGATGAAGGCGATGACGCTGGCGGAGACGAAATTGTTGGAAACCGTTACCTGCTGGTAAAGCAGGGTTTCCAGCATCAGCACCTTGGAACCGCCGAGAATCGCGGGCGTGATATAGGCCGTCAGCGAACCGGTGAAGACCAGCGTGCCGCCGACGACCAGCCCCTCTCTGGTGAGCGGCAGGATGACCTTCCAGAACACTTGAAACCAGTTGGCGCCGAGCACGCGGGCGGCGGCGATCGTATCCTTCGGCATATTCTCAAGCGCGCTGATGAGCGAGATGATCATCAATGGCAGGAACAATTGCAGAAGGCCGATGAAGACGGCCGTTTCGGAAAACAGGATACGGATCGGCCCGTCGCTGAGGCCGATGGCCTGCAGTGCCTGATTGACGATGCCGGTTCGACCCAGAATGACGATCCAGGCATAGGTGCGGGCGACGGGCGAAATCATCAGCGGCAGCACGACCAGATTGACGACGTGCCCCTTCGTGCCCGGCGACAGGTTGACGATGGCGAAAGCCGCCGCATAACCCACCACCGCCGAGACGACGGTGACAAGCGCGCCGAGCTTCAGGGTGCGCAGGAAAACCGTCTGGTTCAGCGGATCGGAAAAGAATGCGGCATAGGCCGACAATGTCCAGCCGTCAGCGGTGCGAAAGCCCTCCGACAGAAGCATGAAGACCGGCACAAGAAAGACCGCCGCCGCAAAAATTGCGGCGGGCAAGGCAAGCGCCAATGCTTCGGCCCGATTCTGAAACATGGGTTTATTCCCTGAACGGCCTGAGGGCCGGTTGTTACGGCAGCCGGACGCACCGGCCTGCGAAATTGGAAGGTGGAAAAGCGGTCAGGGGACGACCGAACCGCTTTTCCCGGAATGGAGCCGTCCTGACGGACGTTTCGATGCCCCATTCCAAACGGGTGAAAGGACTTACTGGCCGACCTTGGCGTTCCACTCCGACAGCCACTTGTCGCGGTTATCGAGCGTCACGTCGGAAGGAATGAGCTGCAGGCTTTTTGCGGTCTCGTCGCCATAGGTGATGTTGTTCGCTACCTCGTCGGAAACCTTGACTTCCCTGTTGGTCGGGCTGTCCACCAGCTTTTCGGCCAGCGCCTTCTGAACGTCGGTCGAGAGCCAGAAATCCATGAACTGCAACGCCAGATCTTCGTTCTTCGTGCCCTTCGGCACCACAAGCACGTTCATGCCGCCGGTCTGGCCTTCCTTGGGCGTTGCCCAGGCAAGCGGCAGGTCGAGCTTGGTGAAAGGCGCCCAGGAGAAGCGGCCGATCGGCGCTGCCCAGATTTCTTCCTGCTGCATGAGCTGCACCAGCTGCGAGGATTTGACGTAGAAAGTGACGATATCGTCCTTCTTTTCGCCCACGGCCTCGATGGCGCCGGAAAGATCCGGCGTATCCTTGCCGATGGCCTTGCCGAGCATGTAAAGCGCCGGCGGACCCTGATTGGTGGTGACATTCGGGAAAGCGACATGATCGACGATGCCGTCCTTCAGGAGATCGGCCCAGCTGTCGATCTTCATCTTGTCGGTGCGGTAAACGATTGAGGTGGCGTAAAAATTGACTCCGACGCTCATGCCGTCGCCATTCGGGTCCTTGGCGATATCATAGAGCTTGTCGATGTTCGGCACCTTGGAAGCATCGATCTTCTGGATCAGGTCGTTGCGGGTGGCCGACAGCGCATCGGCCATGGAAACGATGGCGAGATCGACCACCGGATTGGCCTTGTTGGCCTCCATCTTGGCCAGACGTTCGACACTGTTGCCGGTCTCGACGACCAGCTTGCAGCCGCATTGCTTTTCGAACGGCGTATAGACCAGTTCCTTAAATTCGTCCTGCGCGAAGGCATAGACCGAGATCGTCAGCGTCTTGTCCTGTGCCTGCGCGGCGCCCATCGTCAGCATCAGGGCGGTGCCCGATGCAAGAATGATCTTTTTCATGGTGTGAGTTCTCCTGCTGTGGTTTTTTTGGCTTCAATTGCATCATGCTTTGCCTTGCCGGTGGAGCCGCGCATGATCAGCGCCATCGGTACTTTCGAAATATCCGCCGCCACATCGACGGCGACGCCGTTTTCGCCCGCGCCGTCTATCGCGCGCAACAGCGCGCCGACGGCGAGATCGGCGATGCGGCCCATATCCATGCGCATGGTCGTCAAGGGCGGGGTGACCACGGCGGAAAAGATGAGATCGTCGAAGCCGGTGACGCTCGCCTCTTCCGGCACCTCGATGCCCTCGCGCTGCAATTCGGTGAGCGCGCGCAGCGCATGCAGATCGGATACCGCGGCAAAGGCGGTGAAACCTTCTGAAACCCTGTCTGCAAGGCCAAGCCGGCAACCCGCGCCATCAGCCTGCTCAATGGCGTCGATCCACAGCGTCTGCGTCAGGCACGTCTTGCCAAGACCATCGCGAATACCGCCAAGACGATCATTCTGCACGTTGGAATCGCGGTTCTTGCCCACCAGCACCACCTTGCGATGGCCAAGCCCCGCCAGATATTCGCCCACCTGCCGGCCGCCATCCCAATGGTCGGCGGCGACGGTATTTCCCGGTGTCGAGGGGCTGTCGATGACAGCGACGGGACAATCGACATCGGCAATGCGCGTGCCGCGGCGGGGAACGATGACCATTCCATCCACACCGCGCTCGATCAGCCGGTTGATCGCATCCGTCTGCATGGCGATCTCACCGCGCGAGTCGGCGATCAGCACGCCGTAACCGGCAGTGACGGCCGCCTTTTCGATGGCCTGCGCGATCTGCGGGAAAAGAGGGTTGGCAATATCGGGCAGAACCAGCCCCAGAACACCTGATCTGCCGGTGCGCAGCGCCCTGCCCGCCGAGCTCGGCACATAGCCCAGCTCGCTTGCCGTCTTGCGAATGCGCTCCACCAGCTCCGGCGAAACGCGGCCCTTGCCAGACAGCGCATTGGACACGGTTGCCGCCGACACGCCGAGTGCCGCTGCTATCGCGCTCAGATTGGTGGCAGGCCGTGAAGACGCCATGATGGTCCGGAAGGGCTGATTAAACGTTTAATCACGATAATCCAGCTAAGTTCTTCTGTCGAGTCCGCAAGTGGGCAAATCGCGGCGAAAAGCTGGGCATAAGGTCTAAATGCCGAAAAAAGTGCTATTATTTTTATGAGGCTGCCGCGCTCGCTGCGCGGTAGGCCTCCACCTGCCGCACCAGCCAGTCACGAAACAGCACGACCGGCACGTGATTGGCACGCGAAAGCGGCGCCACGGCATAATAGGAGCTGGGGCTTTTTGCCTGATGGTCGAAGGCCTTTACCAGTTGCTTCGATTTCAGCTCGTTATCGATCAGGAAAAGCGGCATCAGCGCCACGCCGAGGCCGGCGATGCAGGCCTGGGCTACGCTGGAGAACTGTTCGAAGCGCATGCCCTGCGGCAGGGCGAGCGACAGGCCGAGGCTTTCGAACCAGTGCCCCCAGGCGCCCGGTCGTGAGGCCATGTGCAGCAGCGGTAGGGCGGCGATGTCTTCCCCCTTTTCCACGGGATGGGCGCTGAGGAATTGCGGGCTGCATACAGGCGCAACCATTTCATGCATCAGAAAGGTGCTTTCCGCCCCCGGCCAGTCGGCCTGGCCGATATGGATCGCCATATCCAGCTGCTCGCGCTCAAAATCGAATTGCCCGATACGGGTGGCGAAATTGATGGTGATTTCGGGGTGGTTCGCCACAAAATCCGGGATACGCGGCAGAAGCCAGCGGGTGCCGAAGGTGGGCAGCATGGCGAGGTTCAGCGTATTGCCATGCGTTTTGGTCATGATCTGCAGCGACGCGGAGCGTATCTCGCCAAGGGCTGCGGCAATCGATTTTGCATAGGCGCGGCCCTCGGTCGTCAGCGCCACGCCGCGCGCGCCGCGCTCGAACAGGCGCACGCCAAGCTGTTCTTCCAGTGACATAACCTGCCGGCTGATCGCCCCCTGCGTCAGGGCAAGCTCATCGGCGGCGGCGGAAAAGCTGCCGAGCCGGGCCACGGAATCGAAGGCGGCGAGCGCACTGGTGGAGGGCAGGAGTTTGCGGCTGAGAGACGTCATGAGCCATTACTATATGTAATGCAAAAATGAGTAAACATGGCTTGTGCCGACTGGCTCGAATACCAATAATCCGGCCAGCAAATCCGGAGGCATCACGTGAGCGAACACGCAGCATTCAATTGGCAGGACCCTTTTCTGCTCGAAGACCAACTGACCGACGACGAGCGGATGATCCGCGACGCCGCAGCCGCCTTCGGCAAATCGGAACTCTTGCCGCGTGTCTCCGAAGCCTATCTTTCCGAGACCACCGAGCCTGAACTGTTTCGCCTGATGGGCCGCACCGGCCTGCTCGGCGTCACCCTGCCGGAAGAATATGGCGCAGCCAATGCAAGTTACGTGGCCTATGGCCTCGTCGCCCGCGAGGTGGAGCGGATCGACAGCGGTTACCGCTCGATGATGAGCGTGCAGTCCTCGCTCGTCATCCATCCGATCTTCGCCTATGGCTCCGACGAGCAGAAGAAGAAATATCTGCCCGGCCTCGTCTCGGGTGAACTGATCGGCTGTTTCGGCTTGACCGAGCCGGATGCCGGCTCCGACCCCGGCGGCATGAAGACCCGCGCTGAAAAGATCGCCGGCGGCTATCGCCTGCGCGGTTCGAAAATGTGGATTTCCAATGCGCCGATCGCCGATGTCTTCGTCGTCTGGGCGAAGTCGGAAGCCCATGACAACCAGATCAGGGGCTTCGTGCTGGAAAAGGGCATGAAGGGCCTCTCCGCTCCCAAGATCGGCGGCAAGCTGTCGCTGCGCGCCTCGATTACAGGCGAAATCGTCATGGATGGCGTCGAAGTCGGCGAAGACGCGCTGCTGCCCAATGTTTCCGGCCTGAAAGGCCCGTTCGGCTGCCTCAACCGCGCCCGTTACGGCATTTCCTGGGGGGTCATGGGGGCTGCGGAAGATTGCTGGTTCCGCGCCCGGCAATATGGTCTTGACCGCAAGCAGTTCGGCAAGCCGCTCGCCGGCATGCAGCTTTACCAGAAGAAGCTTGCGGACATGCAGACCGAAATCGCCCTCGGCCTTCAGGCATCGCTGCGCGTTGGCCAACTGATGGACGACCATAAGATGACGCCGGAAATGATCTCCATCATCAAGCGCAACAATTGCGGCAAGGCGCTCGATATCGCCCGCCAGGCCCGCGACATGCATGGCGGCAACGGCATCCAGATCGAATATCACGTCATGCGCCATGCGCAGAACCTTGAGACGGTGAATACCTATGAAGGCACGCATGATGTCCACGCGCTGATCCTCGGCCGGGCGCAGACGGG
>QFOL01000478.1 GCA_003241215.1 Agrobacterium fabrum | reverse complement strand
GACTTCGTCGGTGCCGAGCTTGTCGAGCGAAGCGATAATGGCTTCGACCGAGCCCTGCACGTCTGCCTTGATGACCAGCGGGAATTCCTTCATTCCCGAAGTCTGCAACTGGCTCATCATCTGTTCCAGCGAACCGCGCTGGCCCGTCTGACGTGCGACAGCCTTGTCGCGTGCCAGACGCTGGCGGTACTCGGAAATCTCGCGAGCACGGCTTTCGTTTTCGACAACCGCGAAACGGTCACCGGCAGACGGCGTACCGGAAAGACCGAGAATCTCGACAGGCATGGCCGGACCGGCTTCCTTGACGTGTTCACCCTTGTCGTTGACGAGGGCGCGAACGCGGCCCCACTGGTCACCGGCCACGATGATCTGACCAGGCTTCAGCGTACCCTTCTGTACGAGAACGGTGGCGACGGCACCACGACCGCGGTCGAGTTCCGCTTCGATGACGGTACCTTCTGCGGTACGGTTCGGATCCGCCTTGAGGTCGAGAATTTCAGCCTGAAGCAGGATCGCTTCAAGCAGTTTGTCGAGACCAAGCTGTTTCTTGGCGGAGACTTCCACGTCAAGCACTTCACCGCCCATGGATTCCACGAACACTTCGTGCTGCAGAAGCTGCTGGCGAACCTTTTCAGGATTTGCCTCGTGCTTGTCGATCTTGTTGATCGCCACGACGATCGGAACACCCGCTGCCTTGGCATGGTTGATGGACTCGATCGTCTGCGGCATCACGCTGTCGTCAGCGGCGACCACCAGAACGGCGATATCCGTCGCCTGCGCACCACGGGCACGCATGGCCGTAAAGGCGGCGTGGCCGGGAGTGTCGATGAAGGTGATCTTCTGGCCGTTCTTTTCGACCTGATAGGCGCCGATATGCTGGGTGATACCACCGGCTTCGCCTGCGACGACATTCGCCTGGCGAATGGCGTCGAGCAGCGAGGTCTTGCCGTGGTCGACGTGGCCCATGATCGTGACAACCGGCGGACGCGGCAGCATTTCGCCTTCGTCGTCTGCCTGGTTGAAGATGCCTTCTTCCACGTCGGATTCGGAAACGCGCTTGACGGTGTGGCCGAATTCGACGGCGATCAGTTCCGCCAGATCGGCGTCGATCACGTCGCCCGGCTTCATCATCTGGCCTTCCTTCATCAGGAACTTGATGACGTCGACGGCGCGTTCGGACATGCGCTGTGACAGTTCCTGAATGGTGATGGTCTCAGGCAGGATCACTTCGCGCATGACCTTTTCACGGGTCTCCTGCATCTGGCTGCGACGGAATTTTTCCTGGCGGCGGCGCATGGATGCCATGGAGCGACCACGCGGCGTGCCGTCTTCATCCAGATTGGACGAGGTGACGGTCAGCTTGCCGCGACGGCGTTCTTCTTCCGTCTTCAGGCGGGCTGCGGGCTTCGCAGGCGCAGGTGCGGCGACCTTGCCACGGACCGGCAGGTTGCCACGGCGTGCACCGCGGTCGTCCTCGTCGTCGCCATCGGTACGGCGTCCGCGCGGAGCGGCGGTTTCGGTAGCCGCGCGGGCAGGGGCGGCGGCTGGCTGAGGGCGAGCCTCGGCGCGCGGGGCCGGCTGAGCGACGGCGGCCGGCTTTTCAACGGCCGGCTCAGGCTTTGTTTCCGCGGCGGGCTGGCTCGCGGCCACCTTGGCGGCCTCGGCCTCTTCCGCGGCGCGGCGTACAGCCTCTTCCTTTTCGGCGGCGATGCGGCGTTCTTCTTCCACCTTGCGGCGCGCTTCATCTTCGGCGCGCTGCTTGGCTTCGATCACGTCGCGGGCCTGCGCCTCCATCAGCGCGCGGCGACGGGCTTCCATCTCGCCTGCCGACAGGTCGTGCAGGACGTTGCCGCGCGGACGCTCGGGCTGGCGCTGCTGCGGTGCAGACGAGCCGGGACGCTGCTGCGACTGGGACGAACCCGGACGCTGCTGCTGGTTGTTGGGCTGGTGAATGCGCTGCTGCGGAGCCTGCAGACGCGGCGCTGCCACGGGGGCAGGAGCGGCCGGCTTCGGCGCCGGTGCTGCGGCCGAATGAACCTGCTTCTCGTCTTCAGGACGCATGGGGCGGCGCTTGCGTGTTTCCACGACAACCGCGTTTGTGCGACCTCGACCCATATCCTGCCGCACGGTGCCCTGATTCATCCCGCCCGGCTTGAGGGTGAGAGTCTTCTTGGCAGGCGCGTTGAGTGTCTTGTCGTCGTTGTTGTCGGTCATTCCGT
>QFOL01000477.1 GCA_003241215.1 Agrobacterium fabrum | reverse complement strand
TCAGCTGTCATCGAATGTGCCCGAAGGCTGCATGAAGAGAGCGGTTCAGCACCGCAACAGGATTTTTTGAGACCCGATCCGTCACGCATTCCCAGAGTTTACAATGAGTTTTCCATCCAGCGCGGCATCCCCCGCGCGCCAAGAACAGGCGGTCCCCGAAGGGTCGGCAAAGGAGCCTATGGTCACGTTTGAAGGCGTGACCAAGACCTTTGGCGGTGCGGGCGGCAAGCCCGGCTTCGCAGCCCTTGCCGGTATCGACTACGTCGTGCCGAAAGGCTCCATCACCGGTATCATCGGTCGCTCCGGCGCCGGCAAATCCACGCTGATCCGCCTCGCCAACGGCCTTGAAAAGCCCTCGACCGGCCGCGTGGTCGTCGATGGCGTCGATGTCGCGGCGCTCGATGAAAAGAGCCTGCGCACGCTGCGCCGTTCCGTCGGCATGATCTTCCAGCACTTCAATCTTTTGTCCTCGCGCACCGCTTTCGACAATGTGGCGCTGCCGCTCGAAATCGCCGGCATGGGCAAGAAGGAGATCGAAACGCGCGTTGCGCCGCTGCTCGATCTCGTCGGGCTTTCCGACAAGGCCAATCGTTATCCGGCCGAACTCTCCGGCGGCCAGAAACAGCGTGTCGGCATTGCCCGCGCGCTCGCCACCCAGCCGAAGCTGCTCCTTTCCGACGAGGCGACATCGGCGCTCGATCCGGAAACGACGCAATCCATTCTCGAACTGCTGAAGCGCATCAATGCCGAGCTGGGGCTCACCGTGCTGCTCATCACCCACGAGATGGAAGTGGTGAAGACCATCGCCTCGCAGGTGGCGGTCATCGACAGGGGCCTGATCGTCGAGCAGGGCACGACCTTCGACATCTTCACCGCGCCGAAACATGAGACGACCCGCAGCCTGCTGTCCTCCTCGGTCGGCGTGAAGCTGCCGCATTGGGTCACTTCGGGCCTGAAACCGCAGGCGGCGGAAGGCGACCGTGTTCTGGTACGCCTCGTGTTCTTCGGCGAGACGGCCTTCCAGCCGCTGACGGCGCGCCTCGTCGCCGAAATCGGCCCTGACGTGAACATCCTTGCCGGCACCATCGAGGAAATTTCCGGACAGCCCTTCGGCTCGCTGGTCGTCTCCTATCCGGCCTCGGCGGATGTCACCGCCCGCGCCAATCGCTTTTATGCTGAGACCGGTCTTCACACGGAGGTGCTCGGTTATGTCGCCTGATATGCTGTTCAGCCTTCTCTCCAAGGGCCTGTTGCAGACGCTGCACATGGTCGCCGTTGCCGGCATCGTCGGCTCGCTGATCGGCGTGCCCATGGGCGTTTTCCTTGCCACCAGCGGCAAGGGCGAGCTGTTTCCCGCACCTGTCACCAACCGGATTCTCGGCCTCGTCGTGAACGCCGCGCGCTCCACGCCCTTCATCATTCTGGTCGTGGCGATCATTCCTTTCACCCGTCTCGTCGCCGGCACCTCCATCGGCACCAGCGCGGCCATCGTGCCGCTGACGGTCGCGACCGTGCCCTTCATCGCAAGGCTGGTGGAAGCGGCGATCCGCGAGGTGGACAAGGGCCTGATCGAGGCCGCCCGCGCTATGGGTGCCACGCCGCTGCAGATCGTCACCAAGGTTCTGCTCGCCGAAGCCAAGCCCGGCATCACGCTGGCGCTCACGCTCACGCTGGTCAGCCTCATCGGTTATTCGGCCATGGTCGGCGCGGTCGGCGGCGGCGGGCTGGGCGATCTCGGCATCCGCTACGGTTACCAGCGCTTCATGCCGGACGTGATGCTGGTCGTGGTTCTGGTGCTCATCGTGCTGGTGCAGCTGGTGCAGAGCGCCGGCGACAGGCTGGCCCGCAGCTTCGACAAGCGGACCCGGAAGAATTAACTGCGTTTATAATAACAACCCAAGGAGACACCCATGAAGAAACTCATCCTCGCGGCCTCGCTCGCCGCTCTCTTCACCGCCGGTCAGGCGCTGGCAGAAACGATCAAGATCGGCGTCACCCCGGCCGAACACGCGCAGATCATGGAGCAGGTGAAGAAGATCGCGGCCGCCAAGGGTCTCGATATCGACATTATCGAATTCTCCGACTATGTCGTGCCGAACCAGGCGCTGGCCGATGGCGAGCTGCAGGCCAACTCCTTCCAGCACCAGCCTTACCTCGACAACCAGATCGCTGACCGCAAGTTCGATCTCGTCAGCGTCGGCACCACCATCACCACCCCGA
>QFOL01000476.1 GCA_003241215.1 Agrobacterium fabrum | reverse complement strand
GTGTCCAATGACCGAAATGATACGCCCACGAGTTAAATATGTCATCGGCCCCGATGGCAGCCCTCTGACGATTGCGGATCTTCCGCCTGCCAATACCCGTCGCTGGGTCATTCGCAGAAAGGCAGAGGTTGTTGCCGCCGTGCGCGGCGGACTGTTGAGCCTCGAGGAAGCCTGCGAGCGTTATACGCTTACCGTTGAAGAATTCCTGTCCTGGCAGTCCTCGATTGCCGATCATGGCCTTGCCGGCCTGCGCACCACGCGCATCCAGCAATATCGCCACTGATATTGCGCCCGCGCGGAAACGCGCCTGGACCGAATATCCAAAACGCCCCGCCGGCTTTTCGACGGGGCTTTCGGTTTGATTGCAGATTTCCCGAGAAATGCCCGATACGGCCGCTGATTGTCGCCGGTTTGTGTCCGCTGCGTTCGCTATCCCGCTGTTTCAATTCAGGCTGAAGCCGTTACAGTGACGAAAACGAACGGCAATGCGGAGGCAGAGACCATGGACATCAAGACAAGCGAAACCGGATCGCGCGGCGAATATTCGGCAACCGTCGACGGCCATAAGGCGGAGATGACCTATTCGCGCACCTCCCCTACCCTCATCATCATCGACCATACCGGCGTGCCCGATGCGCTGCGCGGCAAGGGTGTGGGCCAGGCGCTCGCCGCCCATGCCATCGATGAAGCCCGCAAGGGCGGCTGGAAGATCATTCCGCTCTGCCCGTTCTTTAAGGCCCAGACGTTGCGCCATGCCGAATGGGCGGATGTTATTCAGGGGTAGACCGGCTCTCCCCTTCAGCCTGACAGCAGGATCATCACAAGCGTCGCGGCATATTTCTTCTCCCCGCCGGGGAGAAGGCGGCCCGAAGGGTCGGATGAGGGGGCGACGCCGGCGATAAATCGAGAGCTTGCCCCCTCATCCCGCTGCCGCGACCTTCTCCCCGGCGGGGAGAAGAAACAAGCGGCTTACGCTTAATCCCTCACAACCGTTCCAAATATCGCGGTATTCATACAAAAGGGCGTCGATCCGTCCCGTCACGCCACCTTCAGCGGCGGCGTCCCGGCATGCATGCTCCGGCGAACTTCTTCACGGAATTCAAGCGTATCCTTTGCGCCATGCACGGCCACGGCGTGTTGCACGGCCGCTTCCATAAGCTCCTCCGGAGAATCGGCGGAGATGGCGACGGTGCATCTGCTGTCACTGGGGAATTCGCGGCAATCGATATATTGGCGGGCCATTTTTTCCTCCCTGAAATAGCCGCCCGCGCCCGCTTGAGGCGCGCGCGCAAAACCTCCGGCTCACGGTCGGAACCCCTGTAAAATACGCCTTTCCCCACCCCCGGACAATCGGAATCGGAAACGCCGGCGATGCGGCAAAACAAAAGGCCGCCCTTAAGGAGCGGCCTTTTAAAAAATGCATGGCGTCCCGTCATTGAAAGCCGCCTCCTGATCCACCGGCAGCCGTCAATGAGGACGATATCAGTAAGTCCTGCGCCTATGGGTCAGGCGCGGGCGCGGATGGCTCCGTCGCGGTTTTCCAGTGCGGCGGCCTTTTCATATTCGGCCTGCACCTCTTCCAGCGAAGCTTCGGCGGCTTCCTGCTGGGCCTTCAGCTCCCGGATCGAGACCTGAAGATTATCCGCCCGCTGGCGCGCGGCCTTGGCGAAGGTCGGATAGGCGAAATGCGTCGGATCGGTAATGCCCGACTTGCTTTCTTCCAGAGATATCTGATGCACCAGTTCCTTTGCCATCCGCTCGAACTCGGACATCATCTGCTTCAGCTGGTTAAGCTGCCGGCGTTTTTCATTGACCTGAAATTCCTTCAGGCGAACCAGGCTGTCACGCGACTTCATACGCAATACTCCATGGATAGCGAGACCCGGATCAAAAAGGCACTATGCCCCCCTGATCGGCCCGTTTAACCCGCCCGTTTTTCCGCAAGGGTTGACCCCTGTCCCGGAATGATTCCCAAAAGTTACCCGACGTTAATAAAAAACCGCCGTCGTTAACCTTTCGTTTACGGGCATCGTTAATGATAACGACGATCATTTAAGGGTCGGTAAATGCCAGGTCCAAAAAAATGGACCCGACGATGTAAGAGTCGATTGAATCACTTAACGGGATTTCCTCACGTTAAGCTTCAATTTTGGCGATGGTGGATTCACGTGCAAAAACAGCGAAATGCCTAGTTTGCTTAATAAATTCGATACACCTTGCCAAAGGC
>QFOL01000093.1 GCA_003241215.1 Agrobacterium fabrum | reverse complement strand
CCGCATGGACGAGATCCGTCGTTGCGACCCGTTCTCTCAGCGCCTTCGGGCAGAATTTGCGGGAAAAAATCACCAGCGACATGCCATCGGCATGAATCTGGTCCGCCTGCCGCAGCATGGCGTCGAATTCCCTGTCGTGATGGCAGAGCGCGATGACCTGGCCGTTTGCCGATGTCGAATAAAACGGTCTTGCCCCGGCCGCACGCGCCGTCGTCGCACGCTGGATGAAATCCCGCGCGGTTTCATCGATGGTCGCGTCAGTGATGGGCAGCGCCGCAAGCGGGATCACCGGCCAGACCTGGCCCGGCCCTTCCGCATCCGACATATCTCTCCCTGTCATAATCTGTCCGGTGTCCAAGATAGGCATCGTTTCATTGTTATATTCACGCATATGCTTAGGGTATAAGGCTTCAAACACTACGAAGAACTATCATTAATATTTTTATAAATCCCCTGCTCGAAGCAGACAATTTACACGCCTGAAGGTTGCGCACCCTTTTACTGCCTATTCCGCTTTCCCGGCCGATGGGTTAAGGGACGCCTTCATCAAACCACGGAAAGGCTCCGGCCATGGAAACAATCTCGATCGACAATCGCGGCGATTTCGGCCTCTGGGCGATAGAACGGGCCAAGGAAATCGTGGCCAACGAGGCCTCCGATCTGGCGATTTCGGTTCGTGACGGCGATGAGGCCGGCATTCGCGACGCCGGCAATGCGCTGGGCGCGGCCATCGCCGCCGCCCTGCTCGAGGTCTACGACGGCCTGATTTCGGAAGAATAGGCAAGATACGGCGTCACCCTCAGGCGTGATGCGCCGCGACCTCCGCATGATCGTCCCGGCGCAGATAACCCCAGAGGCCGAGCGCCAGGGCAATTGCAAGACCGAGGAACAGGCCGCCCATGCCACCGGCAATCAGGAAGGTCAGCTTGCCCGGCGGCCAGCTTCTGGAATTGGGCGCGACCGGCTGCGAAATCACCCGCACATTGGTGGAATCGATCGATTGCTGTTCGGCAAGCTGGCGCGAGCGGGTGAGATAGGTCTCGTAGATCGCCGCCGCCGAGCGGGCATCGCGCTCGAGATCGCGCAGCCGCACCTGCGCTTCATTGTCGGTAAAGACATTGGCGCGCTCGGCCACCGCCTTCAATCGCAGGGCGTCGAGCGAGGAGCGGGCCTCGGCGACATTGATCTTGGCCGCCTGCAAAATGCGCCGCGCCTCGTCCGCCATGCCCTGTTCGAGCATGGCTCGTTCCGCACCCGCCGTCGCCAGACGCGGATGGCGCGAACCATAGGTCAGCGTCATCGCACCGATCTGCTGCTGCAGGGTGCTATATTGGGCGCGAATGGTATTCATGGTCTGGCTGTCGAAGATGGCGTCGCTCTGCGTGCGGTTCTGGGCAATCGCCGCCTCCATCTGCTTGAGACGCGATTCTTCCTGGATGACCCGCTGCTGGGCGGCAAGCACCTGGGCATTCAGCTCGCTGGAGGCGAGATTGCTGACCAGCTGGCCGTTATTTTCCTGCAAACCGTTCTCGCGGCGGAAATCGGCCACGCGCTTTTCCGCAGCGGTCACATTCTCGCGCATTTCCTCAAGCCGTTTCCGGAGATCGTCGACGACACGCTGGCTGCTGTCGGAGGTCGTCTGGAAGAGCTCGCTTTCGAAGGCCTTCACGATGGCCTTGGAAACCGTCACCGATTTTTCCGCATCGTTGGTCCAGACCGAAAGCGTGACCACGAAGGAGCGCGGGTCGCGCTCCGCCGCCACCCGCTCGCCGAGCGAGCGAAGCGCGCCGACCCGGTTGTCGCCATCCTCGGGCGCCGATGAAAACGCCGCCTTCAGCCGCGCGAGCGGCGGCGGCGCGGTGAATTCGGGGTCCTGATCGAGCTTCAGCTCGTCCACCACCCGCGCCAGCACGTTGCGCGAGGTGATGGTGCGCAGCTTGCTCTCCACTTCCAGAATCTGCGTGTCCCGCTGCTGGCTGGGCGAAAACACCCCGTCATTGACGACATTCAGGTTGGAGGGATTAACGACGATATCCGTATAGGCCTTGTAGCGCGGCGGCGTCATATAGGCATAGGTGAGCGCGCCGGCGACGCAGAGAACGATCGCCAGCACGATCCAGACAATGCCCCTGCGCAGCCAGATGAGCACATCGTCAACGCCGATCCTGTCGATATATCTGAGGCCGGGCAGCGCATTGGCCAGACTGCCGGTCGGCGAGGCCGTCTTCACCGGTGTCTGCGCCGCTGCGGGCTCGGGCGCACTCGCCGCCGGTTTCGGCTCGAGATGCTCCTTCAGCACCGTGCGCTCGAAAACCGCGTCCTCATCCGCCAGATCGTCCAGCAGGGAACCATGGGTTTTCGCGGCGGGCGGCATTTTTTCCTCGAGCGGACGTGCCTGCTTATGTCCCGCCTTTTGAAGCCTGTACATCAGCCAATCCAACTCGAACGAACCACAAAAAAGGCCGGCGACGCAGGATACCCATCGTCGCCAAAGCCGCTATCGACGGACAAGTCTAAATATGACGGGTGAATTTTAGGTTACCCGCGTCATTTCCGCCATCATCGCCTATTCGCGGCCGCCATGAAAGCGATGATTGACTTGAATGGATCGATACGGTTCTTTCAACCGTTATATTTTTACATTATCCATTTGCCCTCAAAGATTTATGGAAACGGAGTTTGGAATGAGCCTGAAATTCGGAACGAGCGGCCTTCGCGGTCTCTCCGTCGATCTGAAAGGAAAAGCCTCCGCCGTCTACGCCACGGCATTTGCAAGGCATCTTCTCGCATCGGGCCAGGCAAAGGCAGGTGATCCCATTCTCGTCGGCCGCGATTTCCGCGATTCGAGCCCGGATGTTTCCGCCACCTGCATCGCCGCGCTGAAAAAGGCCGGCCTCACCCCGTTCGATTGCGGCGCCGTGCCGACGCCGGCGCTGGCGCTTTACGGCCTGTCGCTGAAGGCGGGCGCACTGATGATAACAGGCTCGCACATCCCCGCCGACCGCAACGGCATCAAGTTCTACCGCCCGGACGGCGAAATCGACAAGCAGGACGAAACGGCAATCGCCGCCCTCGCGGCCGAAATCGAAGCGGAAGGCGTCAGCGACGAGGCGGCGACGGCAGAAGACCATTGCGCCATTGCAGCCGAACTTTTTTATGAGCGCAACATCGCTCTGCTGCCCGAAAAGGCGCTCTCCGGCCTCAGGATCGGCGTTTACCAGCACAGCACGGTGGCGCGCGATCTCTTTGTCGACGTTCTCGCCCATTATGGCGCCGACGTTGTGCCGCTCGGCCGCTCCGAAAGCTTCATCCCCGTCGATACCGAGGCCGTTTCGCCTGAAACGCTCTCGCTTCTCAAAAAATGGTCGCCCGAGCACGGCCTCGACGCCATCGTTTCCGCCGATGGCGACGGCGACCGTCCTCTGCTGACCGATGAAAAGGGCGTACCGCTGCGCGGCGACCTGATCGGCCTCATCACCGCCAATTTCCTCGATGCCGGCGTCGTCGTCACCCCCGTCACCTCCAATTCGGGTATCGAGGCGAGCGGCTCCTTCGAGGTCGTCCGGACCAGGGTCGGCTCCCCCTTCGTGATCGCCGGCATGGCGCAGGCGCTTGCCGAGGGAAAAAACGGCGTCATGGGCTTCGAGGCCAATGGCGGCCTGCTGACGGCTTCCGCCTTCACCCTGAACGGCAGGCCGCTTTCGCCGCTGCCGACCCGCGACAGCTTCCTGCCGGTGCTTGCCGTGCTGCTTCTGTCGGCCGAGCAGAAGAAACCCCTGTCGCAGATCGCCGCCGCCTACAGGTTGCCGGTCGCCGCCGCCGACCGCCTGGAAAATTTCGCGCAGGAAAAGAGCGCCGCCCTGATGGCGCATCTGCGCGCATCGCGGACCAATCTCGACGCCTTCCTCGCACCGGTCGGCACCGTCAAGGGACTGAGCGACATTGACGGGCTGCGCGTGGCGTTGACCGATGGCAGCACCATCCATTTCCGCCCTTCCGGCAACGCGCCCGAAATGCGCTGTTATGTCGAAGCCGCCAATCAGGATGAGGCCGAAACGCTTCTGAACAAGGGGCTCGATCTCATCCGCAATTTCGGGTGAGAGTGGATGCCGCATACGCGATGGTGTAAGCTGCGCGCATGAAGAGAACGGACGCAATAAGGAAACTCAAGCGCCACGCCCAAGCAGTGAAAAGCATGGGCGCAGCGCGGTGTCCCAAATGTCGCACCCCGCCCCTGCCCTGTTGCTCTTCCGGCTCCATGGAGCGATAAGGACCGCAGGGCCACAAGAGGCGGATGATGAGCGGCGAGACCATTACCCTTTATGAAGCGATCGGTGGCGATGCGACCGTCAGGGCGCTCACCCGGCGCTTCTATGAATTGATGGACACGCTGCCGGAGGCGGCGCGCTGCCGCGCCATTCACCCGGCCGATCTTTCCGGCAGCGAGGCGAAGTTTTACGATTATCTGACGGGATATCTTGGCGGACCGCCCGTCTATGTCGAAAAACACGGCCACCCGATGCTGCGCCGCCGCCATTTCGTCGCCCCCATCGGCCCCGCCGAACGCGATGAATGGCTGCTGTGCTTCCGCCGCGCGATGGACGAGAACATCGAGAACCCGAAGCTGCGGGAGATCATCTGGGCGCCGATCGAACGGCTGGCCTTTCACATGCAGAACCAGGAGGCGGACAGCCCATGACCCATTCAAGCATGAGCAACGCAGGTTCGACCGGCACGGCACTGCCGCGTGAAAGGCTGCGGGCCTTCATTCTGCTGCTCGGCGGCCTTTTGGGGGCTGCCGGCGTCATGCTTGCCGCCGCCGCCACCCATACGGGCGAGACCTATATGCTGGGCAATGCCTCGGCCATGGCGCTGGCGCATGCGCCGGTGCTGGTGGCGCTCCATATCGGCGCGGATCGTATCAGGACCGCCATTCCGGCAGGGCTGATCCTCGGGCTTGGCACCGCAATCTTCGTCGGTGACCTCGTGCTCAGGCATTTTTCCGGCAGCAGCCTGTTCCCCTTCGCCGCGCCCGTGGGCGGCCTCGGCATGATTGCCGGATGGCTCGTGCTCTGCGCCGGGGCGTTTCTGAAACCGAAGGGTTGAGCGGCCCTAGCGCCGTCTCCAGCAAAACGGCAGGATATTGCGACCCTCTTCGGCCGCCGTGCCGATGACGAAGGTCGGCGCTTCGCCAGGCTGGCGGGTTCGCAGATAGGGGAAGGCCACGATATTGCGGCCCTGGATGGCGGCGCGGTTGCGTCTTTCGCGCTCGCCGACGATTTCATAGAGGTCGGTCAGGGCCGGGTCGCCGGCCTGCTCAGCCATCTTGTGCAGTTCCACGCGGCAGGCCTCTGCCGCCGCGCGCTCTTCACCGTGGAAATTATTGCGCTCGTCGCTCATCGCTGGAGGTCCGTTCATTCATCGTCTGCAGCGCCCGCTCCAGACTGGATTTGCTGCCGTTGCGCAGCGGAATGAACGTCTTGCCGAATTTCTTGCAACCGGACTTCACCCGCAGACACGCATCGTGGCTGATACAGTCGATCGGGCAGAAAACGCAGTCGACGGAGGGAAGCACGGTATCGATGCGCGACACCGCCTCACGCAGGCCGCCATCGTGATGGATCAGTTCCGCGCCGAAATTGCTGGCGATCTGACGGAGATGGGCAACCTGACAGTCACGGCCGCCGACATAAAGAAAGCTTTTCGGACCGGAAAGCTGCTGTTCCGCCGCTTCCCTTTCGGTCTGAGGCGCGCCCTTGCCCTGCTTGTCGCCGCGTCCCGCCTTCTTCTTTTCCTTGCGTGCCATACCCTCACCTGCCGGTTGTTTTCCATGCCCCGACATCAGGGCCCCTGAGCGGAATGCCGGCACCATAATAAAGATGAGTTTTGGAGTAAAGTATAAAGATGATAATTTTCCTCATGTTTTGACATGGGAAATCGATCACATATTCGCGAGAACCGTCCCGCTCAGCCGTTTATCCGCAATCCGCCCATGAAAAGCTGTTCCAGATGCCGGGCCGCATCTTCGAAACGGCCCTCGCCGCCATTCTTCTCGCCCAGCACCGCCCGCACCTGCACATCGAAATCCGCATAATGCTGCGTGGTCGACCAGATCGAGAAAATGAGGTGATAGGGATCGCATTTGGCGATCCGCCCGGCCTTCACCCAGGCGCGGATCACCTCGGCCTTTTCATCCACCAGTTGTTTGAGCGGTCCTTTCAGCTCGTCCTCTATATGCGGCGCGCCCTGCAGGATTTCATTGGCGAAGAGGCGGCTCTCACGCGGAAAATCGCGCGACATTTCCAGCTTGCGGCGAATATAGGAGCGGATCTCGCTTTCGGGATTGCCCCCGGCATCGAAAGCGCGCAACGGGTCGAGCCATGTGTCCAGCACCCGCTCGATCAGGGCGCGATGCATCGCCTCCTTGGTGCGGAAATAATAAAGCACATTCGGCTTCGACATGCCGGCCGCCTCGGCAATCTGGTCGATGGTGGAGCCCCGAAAGCCATTGGTGGAAAACACACTGAGCGCAGCCTCGAGAATAGCCTCCTGCTTCTCTTCCTGGATGCGGGTCCGCTTCTGTGTTTTCGCTGCTCGCGGTATGGCCATTCTCTGCTCTCTGTTTTCGGTGCAATTGCCGCTACGGCATGCTTAAAAAATAATCTTCGCGTACAGCTTAGGCAAAATTAGTGCGATTCGTCACAAAAGTCCCTTGCTGACGCCGCCGCGAATTTGCAATGTTTACCGGCCGGTCAATTTATCCATCATCGCCGCCACAAGGCAATGGCTGTTATCTTAGCCGGCAAAAACGGGAACGGCACGAGCTTTGCTTCGACAAGGCAAAACGGGTGAGGACGACATTTCATGACGGCGGGTAAGAACTTGACGGTCAATGGCGACCGTCTGTGGGACAGTCTGATGGACATGGCGAAGATCGGCCCCGGCATTGCCGGCGGCAACAACCGCCGCACGCTGACGGATGAGGATGCGGAGGGACGCCGGCTGTTCCAGCGCTGGTGCGAGGCGGCCGGCCTGACGATGGGCGTCGACCGCATGGGCACGATGTTTGCGACCCGCGCCGGTGAGGATCCGGATGCGCTTCCCGTCTATATCGGCAGCCATCTCGACACCCAGCCGACGGGGGGCAAGTTCGATGGCGTGCTCGGCGTGCTGGCCGGGCTGGAAGTGGTGCGCAGCCTGAACGACCTCAATATCAAAACCAGACATCCGATCGTCGTCACCAACTGGTCCAATGAGGAGGGCGCGCGCTTTGCCCCGGCCATGCTGGCATCGGGCGTCTTCGCCGGCATTCACGATCTCGATTACGCCTATGGCCGCACCGATACCGACGGCAAGACCTATGGCGACGAGCTGGAGCGTATCGGCTGGCTGGGCGAGGAAGAGGTTGGCGCACGCAAAATGCACGCCTATTTCGAATATCACATCGAGCAGGGACCTATTCTGGAGACGCAGGACAAGCAGATCGGCGTCGTCACCCATTGCCAGGGCCTGTGGTGGCTGGAAGTGACGCTGACCGGCAAGGAGGCCCATACCGGTTCGACGCCGATGGCCATGCGCGTCAATGCCGGCCTTGCCGCCGCCCGCATCCTTGAAAAGGTGCAGGAAGTGGCCATGGCCCACCAGCCCGGCGCCGTCGCCGGCGTCGGCCAGATGATCTTCACGCCCAATTCCCGCAACGTGCTGCCCGGCAAGGTGGTCTTCACCATCGACCTCAGAACCCCCTCGCAGGCGAAACTCGACAGCATGCGCGCCATCTTCGAACGCGAGGCGCCTGAGATCGCCGCAGAACTCGGCGTCGGCTGCTCGATCGAGGCCATCGGCCATTTCGACCCTGTTACCTTCGATCCCGTACTAGTCGGCCGCGTGCGCTCAGCCGCGGAAAGACTGGGTTACAGCCACATGGACATCATCTCCGGCGCCGGCCACGATGCCTGCTGGACGGCAAGGGTCGCGCCCTCCACCATGATCTTCTGCCCCTGTGTGGATGGGCTTTCCCACAACGAAGCCGAGGAGATTTCACCGGAATGGGCCGCCGCCGGCTGCGACGTGCTGCTGCATGCGGTGCTGGAGACTGCGGAGATCGTCGAATGATCGTACCCACGAGGCCAAGCCCCCTCATCCGGCCCTTCGGGCCACCTTCTCCCCGGCGGGGAGAAGAAACGCATGGCAATGTTTTCGCCACTACCATCGACGTCATGAAAACCTGCGACGGTGCCTCCCATTTCTTCTCCCCGCCGGGGAGAAGGTGGCCCGAAGGGCCGGATGAGGGGGCAAGGAACATGATCGATCACACCGGCAAAAAAGCATCGAAACGCCATTCCGGCAAAACCACGCAAGCGCGGAAACTTCGTCGCAACGAAACCGATGCGGAATATCGCCTGTGGTACGAACTCAAAAATCGTAGGCTGAACGGTTTCAAATTCAGCCGGCAAGTCCCCCTTGGCACTTACATCGCCGATTTCGCCTGCCGGGAAAAAATGTTGATCGTCGAGCTTGACGGGTCACAGCACGCCTCTTCCGCACATGACCGGCAGCGGACGCTTTGGCTTAACAGACAGGGTTATGCGGTTCTTCGGTTTTGGAATCATGAAGTTTTCGAAGAGCTTTCCCCTACACTCAATACCATCCTGGCCGTCCTGAACGCGGAGACTTTCGCGCCCGATCATCCCGACCGTTATTCGCCAGCCCTCGCTACCGGGAATACACCACAATGACCGCCACCATCATCAGGAACGGCACCATCGTCACCGCCGACCTCACCTACAAGGCCGATGTGAAGATCGAAGGCGGCAGGATCACCGAGATCGGACCCGATCTGACAGGCGGCACCGTGCTCGATGCCACCGGATGTTACGTCATGCCCGGCGGCATCGATCCGCATGTGCATCTGGAAATGCCCTTCATGGGCACCTATTCCGCCGATGATTTCGAGAGCGGTACGCGGGCGGCGCTTGCCGGCGGCACCACCATGGTGGTGGATTTCTGCCTGCCCGAACCCGGCCAGTCGCTGCTTGAGGCGCTGGCGCGATGGGACAACAAGGCGACCCGCGCCAATTGCGATTATTCCTTCCACATGGCCGTCACCTGGTGGGGCGAGCAGGTCTTCGACGAGATGAAGACGGTGGTGCAGGACAAGGGCATCAATTCCTTCAAGCACTTCATGGCCTATAAGGGCGCGCTGATGGTGAATGACGACGAGATGTTCGCCTCCTTCTCGCGCTGCGCGGAACTCGGCGCCATCCCCTTCGTGCATGCGGAAAACGGCGATATCGTCGCGCAGATGCAGGAGAGACTGATGGCGCAGGGCAATGTCGGGCCAGAGGCGCACGCCTATTCCCGCCCGCCCGCCGTGGAGGGAGAAGCCACCAACCGCGCCATCATCATTGCAGACATGGCGGGCGCGCCGCTTTATGTCGTGCATACCTCCTGCGAGCAGGCGCATGAGGCGATCCGCCGCGCCCGGAGCAACGGCATGCGCGTTTATGGCGAACCGTTGATCCAGCACCTGATCCTCGACGAAGGCGAATATGCCAATGCCGACTGGGATCATGCCGCCCGACGGGTCATGTCGCCGCCCTTCCGCAACCGGCAGCATCAGGACAGCCTCTGGGCGGGCCTCGCCTCCGGCTCGCTGCAATGCGTGGCGACCGACCATTGCGCCTTCACCACCGAGCAGAAGCGCTTCGGCATCGGCGATTTCCGCAGGATACCGAACGGCACCGGCGGACTGGAAGACCGCATGCCGCTGCTCTGGACCCACGGCGTGGCGACCGGCCGCCTGACGATGAACGAATTTGTCGCCGTCACCTCCACCAATATCGCCAAGATCCTCAATATCTATCCGAAAAAGGGCGCGATCCTCGTCGGCAGCGATGCCGATATCGTCGTCTGGGATCCGCAGCTCACAAAGACCATCAGCGCGGCAAGCCAGCAGTCGGCCATCGATTACAACGTGTTCGAGGGAAAGAAGGTGAAGGGCCTGCCGCGCTACACCCTGTCGCGCGGCCTCGTCAGCGTCGAGGAGGCCACCATCGAAACGCAGGAAGGCCACGGCCGGTTCGTGGCCCGCGATCCCTATCCCGCCGTCAGCCGGGCGCTTTCCACCTGGAAGGAACTCGTTTCGCCGCGCCGGGTGGAACGCAGCGGCATTCCGGCATCGGGAGTATGACCGTGAACACCGAACAGAAACGAGAAATCGTCATCGCCGCAGCCATTCTCCTCAACGAGCAGCGGCAGATGCTGGTCGTGCGCAAGCGCGGCACCACGCAATTCATGCAGCCGGGCGGCAAGATCGATCCGGGCGAAACCCCCGAGCAGGCGCTTCACCGGGAACTTGCCGAGGAAATCGGGCTGGCGCTGCCCGGACATGTCTTTCATTATGAGGGCGTCTTTCGCGAGGAAGCCGCCAATGAGCCGGGAGCCGACGTCGTCGCCCACGCCTTCACCGCCAGGCTTCACACCGAGGTCGTGCCGCAGGCGGAAATCGAGGAGGTGCGCTGGCTGGATCTCGACCGCCGGCCCGGCGTGGCGATCGCCAGGCTGACGGAAACCCAAATGCTGCCGCTGGCGCGCGCGCTGACGGCAAGCGACAAAAAGCCGCGCTGAAAGAGGCCTCTCCCCGCCCGACGCTTCCGTCAGAAACGGGCTGAGCGTCGAAACGGGAGAGGACCCGGCGCATGCATTGTCGAATGAGGCGGCAAAGGCGATGAAATCGACGATTTGCGGCATTCCAGAACGCTCACGCCGCTGGTAACCCAATTGACGAATTACAATATCCATACCTATACAAAAATGTATATCAACCATCGCGGCTATGCGGATTGATTTGTACGACAACAAGAATTACAGTCCCGCCCACAAGACTGCCAAATTTGATCTTGTAAAAAAAGCACTCGGCAAAGGTGCTTGAGATTCGCGTTGAGGGGCGTTTGAATCGGGAGGATCGAAAAGGAAGTATTGTGATCCCTTGTTTCACATTCGCCATCGCATGACCTTTTGAGATACGGCCCCGAGCCTGCAGGACATGTGAGCGAATATTGCGCGAGCCAAGACACATGCAGCATAAAGTCACGTTTAACCGCTTTGTATTCCTGCTTCTTTCCGCAACGGCGCTCCCTTTTTCCGCAGCCGCCCAAGGAGAGGCGCAGGCGCCGGTCAAACAGCAGAACCTGCCCTCCATCATCGTCGCGCATGCCGCAAAACGCGATCTCGTGGACCGCATCATCGCCACCGGCACGATCCGTCCCGTGGACGAGATTTACGTCCAGCCGCTGGTCGACGGCCTGTCGATCGACACGCTGAATGCCGATATCGGCGACCGGGTGGAAGCGAATTCGGTTCTGGCCGTGCTGTCCTCCGACAGCCTCGTGCTGCAAAAGAGCCAGCTTGAGGCCAACAAGGCCAAGGCTGAAGCCTCCGTCACCCAGTCGAAGGCGCAGGTGCTGGAAGCGCAGGCCAATCTCAACGATGCCCTTCGCCAGCGCGACCGCGCCGCCAAGCTCGGCCAGAGCGGTTCCGGCTCCGTTTCCGAGACGGAAAAGACCGAGGCAGCCGCTCAAGTGGCGCAGGCCCGCCTGGATGCGGCCAAACAGGCCGTTTCCGCCGGCGAGGCAGACATCAAGGTCGTCGACGCGCAGATTGACGACATCGATCTGAAGCTGACGCGTACCGGCGTGAAAACCCCGGTCGCCGGCATCGTCTCCGCCAAGAACGCCAAGGTCGGCGCCATCGCCAGCGGCGCCGGCAATCCGCTGTTCACCGTCATCAAGGACGGGGCGATCGAACTCGTCGCCGATCTGTCCGAAACCGATATCCAGAAGGTCAAGGCGGGTCAGAAAGCCTATTTGACGGTTGCCGGCGGAGCTGAGAAAATAGAGGGCAAGGTGCGCCTCGTTTCGCCCACCGTCGATCCGACGACGCGCCTCGGCTCCGTGCATGTGGTTCTGCCGAACGACAGCCCGGCGCGCTCCGGCATGTATGCCAGCGCGGCGATCATCGTCGAGGAGACGAATGCGCTCGCTTTGCCGCTGTCGGCCGTCACCTCCGGGCGTGAGGGCTCGACCACCCGCAAGGTGGAAGGTGATGTCGTCAAGCAGGTGAAGATCGAGACCGGCATCGAAGACGGCGGTTTCATCGAGATTGTCAGCGGTCTTGCCGCTGGAGACAAGGTTGTCGAGAAGGCTGGGGCATTCGTGCGTGATGGTGACCGGATAAAGCCGGTTGAAGCCCAGACGGCTGCGTCCAACTGACTGAGGGATTGAAATGAACTTTTCCGCATGGTCAATCCGTAACCCGATTGCGCCGCTGCTCGGCTTCGCGCTTTTGATGATCCTCGGCATGCAGGCGTTCAACACGCTGCCGATCACCCGTTTTCCGAATATCGACGTTCCCGTCGTCGCCGTCACCGTGACCCAGAGCGGCGCTTCGCCGTCCGAGCTGGAAATGCAGGTGACGAAGGAGATCGAGGACGCCGTCGCCGCCATTAGCGGCGTCGACGAAATCCAGTCCACCGTGGTCGACGGCCAGTCGACGACGACTGTTGTCTTCCGCATCGAAAAGCCGACGG
Source organism: Agrobacterium fabrum (assembly GCA_003241215.1). Classification (GTDB taxonomy): domain Bacteria; phylum Pseudomonadota; class Alphaproteobacteria; order Rhizobiales; family Rhizobiaceae; genus Agrobacterium; species Agrobacterium fabrum_A. The sequence goes on along the minus strand of QFOL01000093.1, from coordinate 214 downwards.
AAGAAGCCGTTCAGGACACCAAGGACGCCATCGACAAGATCCGCAGCGATCTGCCCGCCGATATCGAAGTGCCCGTCGTCAGCAAGATCGACGTCGAGGGCCAGGCGATCCAGACCTTTGCCGTCTCTTCGCCCAACATGACGCTGGAGGAACTGTCCTGGTTCGTGGATGACACGATCAAGCGTTCGCTCCAGGGCCAGTCCGGCATCGGCAA
>QFOL01000092.1 GCA_003241215.1 Agrobacterium fabrum | reverse complement strand
GCCGCACCGGAGAGGTGGCCGAGTGGTCGAAGGCGCTCCCCTGCTAAGGGAGTATACGTCAAAAGCGTATCGTGGGTTCGAATCCCATCCTCTCCGCCACTTCGGAACAAAACTGGGCACCCCCAGATTTTCCGATTTCCCGCCCGGGCCGGACAGAGTCACCAGCGTTCTCAGTAGATTGCTCTTCCCCCCATGATGCGGACCTCCTTGTCCCCAACCTCGACACGCTGCGCCAGCAGCCGCAGGTGGTCGCGGCGGTAGCCGCCGCCTTCGGCGCGCATCGCTTTGCGGGCCGTTTCGGCCAGACGGTGGAGCATCTGCGGGGTGACAGTGCGGTGTGTTACGCTTTCGAGCATCGCCTGCGCTCTCCGGGCGTCGGCCTCGGCCTGATCGCGAGTCGCCTTGAGGCCGATGATACGGTCCTTCAAGGCCGGATCGTCGAGATCGGCCACGCCCGATTCGATCGCGTCGTAGAGCCGTTTCAGGCGCAGCTCGGCCTTGGTTGCCCGCTTGTTCAATTCGGCGATATGCTCGCGGCGGCGCTCGGACTGATCCTGCCGGCGGTCGATCACCGTGGCCAGAACCTCCTCCAGCCGCTCCGGTGTGAGCAGCCGGTCCTCGATATAGCCGGCCACCAGACTATCGAGCCTGTCCATCGGGGTGGCCTGGCCAATGCAGCCGGTTTCGCCCTGACGGGCCTTGATCGAGCAGGCATAATAACGATAGCGCCCGCTCTTGCCGGTGCGCATGGTCATCGCGCCGTTGCAATGGCCGCAGGTCAGCAGGGTCGGGCCGCTGACGACGCGCGGCGGCGTCACCTTCGGGTTGCGCGCCCGCAAATGAGCCTGCACCGCCTCGAAGGTCTCCCGGTCGATGAGCGGCGGCACCTCGACCGTGACGATCTCGCTCTCCGGCTTCAATTCCTTGGTCTTCGAGCGTTTGTTGAACTCGTGCTGGCCAAATATAGGTCTTGCGGGTCAGGACGCGGTGAAGCTGGCCGATCCCCCAGCGCCGGCCATCACGGGTGAAGACGCGGTTGCGGTTCAGATGGCTGACGATCGCCTTGCCCCCATCGGGCCGGAACGGCCGTCGCCCTTCAGCGCCAGCCGGAAGATCAGCCGCACGGTTTCGGCGTGCAGCGGATCGATTTCCAGCGTCTTCTTGACCTTGAGGCTGCGCGTCTCGGCGGTGGCGATACGGTAGCTGATCGGCGGGAGCGAGCCGTTCCAGAAGCCCTGCCGGGCATTCTCCTTCAGCGCCCGCAGGACATGCTTGGCGTTCTCCTTCGACTGATACTCGTCAAACAGCGCCATGATCTGCCGCATCATGACATGCATCGGATCGTCGCCGATCTCTGCAGGCCATGTCGGCAAGGCGTGGAGCATCGACGGCGTGACGGTTTTACTCGTCATAGTACCCGATATATCCGGAAATAAGCCCGGAAAGAATGTCCGCCAGCCGAGGTTCGACATCGACGATCGCATGGGCCAGAAGCGGTTCTTCGCGGTAGAGCCGCGCCACGTCGGGGCCCGGCGTCGCCATCTGCCAGAGCGCGCCGGCCATACTCACCGCCGTGGATATGATGCTGATCGCCTGCGATTCGGACAGGCCGAGCCGGTGCTCCAGCTCCGAGGCGATGGCCGCCACCTCCTCCAGGGCAATCAGCTTGAACATGCGCACGTGTTCCACAGAGACATTGCGCTCGAGGTTCAGCGGAACATGGGCAAGCAGGTCGCAAAACAGCGGCCGTGCGACGAGCGTGCGGGCGAATATCGCCGCTACCGCTTGCGGATCTGGCGTTTCGATCTCGTTCAGAGCGGCGCGTAAAGCAGCAGACCATTCCCGCCAGTCTTGTCCCGCGAGGACCAGAAAAATCTGCTCGCGGGTTTCAAAGTAGCGCAGCAGGGCGGATTTGTGCATGCCGATTGCATTCGCAATCTCCGTCAGCGTGACCGCGCGGATGCCCTGTTCCGCCGCGAGCATACGGGCAGCTTGCAGAATATCGCTCCCGCGCTGCTCTTTGGCTTTAATGCTGCGGGCGCGCTGGAATGGATGCGTCATAGTCTGATTACCGAAAAAATGTTGCGCCATTTGCACAACCATAATCGGAGAATCATATAGCCGACTTGATCCGATACTCCAAAGGATTGCTGGCGAGACCGAATGGGAGCCGATCTTGCCGGCGACCAGATACCACAATGCGCACCCCGCCGGTATCAAGAAGTATGCTAGGTCGCGAGATGATGCCCCATTCGCATCTATCTACTCCCGGTTCTGTTCAGGCAGATTCCCGTCCCTGTGACATGCGCCACATTATCCGATCGAGGGCCTTGTCGGGTAATAACCAGGCAATAAAAAGGAAAAGTTTTGCGCCGCCACCGATCGGGTAGCGGGGGGACGGATTACGAGCCGCAACCGCTTTGCTGATGGCGCGAGCGACAACATCTGGTTCAGACGCCGTGCTCGACGCGTCTGCGCTGGCGAGCATTGCCGCATGACGCCGGGCAAAGGGGCCATAGGCGGCGTCGCCCGACTGTTCGACCAAGCTTTTGCGAGCGATTTCGTTCCACTCAGTGCGGATCGCGCCGGGTTCGATAACGACGACACGAATTCCGAAGGGCCTGAGTTCGAGGCGCATGCAGTCAGACAGCCCCTCCACGGCGAATTTGGTGGCATGGTACCAGCTGCCGAAAGGTTCGCCGAATTTACCGCCCACCGAGGTGACGTTGATGATCGTGCCGGACCGCCGCGCGCGCATCAACGGGATCGAGAGCTGGCACAGCCGAGCGAGACCGAACAGATTGACCTCGACCTGTCGCCGCGCCTCGTCCATGGGCACGTCCTCCAGAGCGCCATAGCTGCCGTAGCCGGCATTATTGACAAGGACATCAAGACGCCCGCCCGTCACGCGCGCGACCTCCTCCAATGCGGCGGTGATGGATGCGTCATCGGTCAGGTCCAACGAAAGGAGTGTCGCTCCGAGCGCTTCCAGCGGCCTCATCCGTTCGATCCGTCGTGCTGCGGCAAAGACCCTGTAGCCATTTGAAATTAGCTGGCGGACGGTCGCTTCGCCAATGCCGGAAGAGGCGCCCGTCACCAAAGCGGTCTTGTTCATCATAAGCCTCAACATTTCATGGGTGGAAGACATATGGCGCGTTGCGCTCAATACGTATTTTCCACGGCGGTATCAGAACAACTTGTCCAGCGTGATCGGCAGATCGCGCAGGCGCTTGCCGGTCGCGTCGAAAATCGCATTCGAGACGGCGGCGGCAACACCGACGATGCCGATTTCCCCGATGCCCTTCACGCCGAGCGGATTGACCTCGTTGTCCTCCTCGGGAACGAGAATAGCCTCGACCGTCTGCACATCGGCATTCACGGGAATGGCATATTCCTCGAAATTGGTATTGATGACCCTGTTTTGGATCGGATCGATCGCCAGCCCTTCGAACAGGGCCGAGGACAGCCCCCAGATCATGCCTCCACGATATTGCGCCAATGCGGTGCGTTCATTGAGAATGCGCCCGGCGGCGAAAGCGCCGATAAGGCGCGGTACGCGCAACTCCTTTGTGCGGGCATTGATCCGCACTTCCGCGAACTGCGCGCCGTAAGATGCGATGGCGATGGGTTCGTCGCCTTTTTCCGTGGACAGGACGGCGCGGCCGCCATTGGCGTTTTTGCCGCCGAAGGCGGCGTATTGCGCCGTTTCCTGAATGGAAGGCGTTCCCAACCGGTCAAAGGCCGCGGCGAGATCGGCCACGGAAGGCATTGCGCCGCCGAGCCGTGTAACGATGCGTTCACAGGCAAGCCGGATTGCCGGAACGGTGCTGGCGGTCTGCATGGAGCCGCCCGCCGGCGCTGTCGGTGGCAACAGGCTGTCGCCCAAGAAAACCTCCACATTCTCGATCGGCAATCCAAGCAGTTCCGCCGCCACCTGACCGAGCGCCGTATAGGCGCCAGTGCCTATTTCGGACGCGGCGGTTTCGACCCGCACCTTACCGGAGCGCAGCAATGTGACGGTTGCGCTGCCACCGTAATTGAAGCAGGGGAATGTCGCGGCCGCGCAGCCATAACCCACAAGCCAGTCGCCGTCGCGTCTCGTGCCCGGAACAGGATGTCTGCTCTCCCATCCGAAACGCCTGGCCGCCTCGTCAAAACATTTGACAAGCGACCGGCTGGTGAAGCGGCTCCCGTCGATCGGGCTTCTTGCCGGTTCGTTGCGCCGCCGCAATTCGACGGGATCGATTTCGAGGCGATAGGCCAGCTCGTCCATGGCCGTCTCGAGTGCGAACATATAGGGCGTCTCGCCTGGTCCGCGCATGAAACCGGGCGTTGTCCGGTCGGTACGGACGATGTTCACGCGCGTGAAGATCGCCGGTGCCGCGTACATGTCCGCCGTCAGGTCCGTCGCCGCGTTGGCATAGGCTCCGAAGCGCGAGCACATCTCCCAGGCCTCATGGGCGAGTGCCGTCAGCCTGCCATCGGACGTCGCGCCTAGCCGGATGCGATGACGGCTCTCGCCGCGATAGGTGGACAGGGTGAAACCCTGCGAGCGTGTCGCCACCAGTTTCACCGGCCGGCGATGCCCGCGGGCGAGCGCCGCAAGGATCGCCGTTCGCGGCGTCAGGCTCAGTTTGCCGCCGAAACCGCCGCCGATATAGGGGCTGATGATGCGGACGCGCGATGGATCGATGCCGAGTTGCCGCGCGACGCCCCGTTGCAGGCCGGCGACATATTGGCTGGGTTCGTGGACGATGAGATCATCGCCGTCCCACAGGACCGTGGTCGGAAAGGGCTCCATCGCATTATGGACCTGGCTCTGCATGCGATAGGTCGCGTCGACGGTCACAGCAGCCTCGGCCAGCGCCTTTTCGGCGTCGCCGACCTGCGGATCCTCGAAATTCGGGTTGACTTCGGACCAGCGCTGCGTGTCGGTACCCGGACTGTCCAATGTCACCGCCGCCGGCTGCTCGGCATAATGAACATCGACAAGTGCTGCAGCTTCACGGGCGGTCTCAAAACTCTCCGCCAGCACGACGCCGATGATCTGGCCCTCAAACAGAATGTCCGGACCGGTCAATGGCTGATGGTTGGTCGCCGAACCCGCAGCCTGGCTGACGGGGGCCGCGAGCACGGGCGCGTTTTCATGCGTTACGATGTCGATGACCCCTGGCAGGTTCAGGGCATGACCGGTCTCGATCCTGTCGACCCGCCCCCGCGAAATGGTGCTCAGGAGAAAAAACGCATGGATCGGATCGGCGACGACGACATCGGCCGCAAACCGGGCGCGGCCCGTGACCTTGGCCCGGCCGTCATAGCGCGCATGGCCGCGCCCGATCAGCGGCAATTCGCGAAGCGTGGTTTCGTTTCCCGACATCGTCAGATCTCCATCATCGCCGCAGCGAGCAGCGCCCGAACCAGGGTCTGCTTGCCAAGCGGAATCTTGTAATGATTGTGCGAATGGGCGACGGCCCCGGCAAAGGCCGCCTCCGCAGCCCGATGCGCATTTTCCTCCGTCAATATGCTCCCCTTGAGGGCCGCTTCGGCCTCGCGGGCGCGCCACGGAACGGTGGCTACGCCGCCAAGCCCGATGCGCGCCTCCCGCACGGTGCCGTCGGCGGCAAGGTCGAGGGCGACGGCGGCGCTTGCGAGCGCGAAGGCGTAAGATTGCCGATCCCTGATTTTCAGATACAGCGACCGCCGCATCCATGGGCCGCGCGGTATGACGAAGCCGGTGATCAGTTCGTCACGCTCCAGCACGGTCTCGACATGGGGCGTCACGCCCGGCAATCGGTGCAGGTCCGTGAAGGGGATGGTGCGCATCCGACCTTGCCTGCCGATCGTCTCCACCCGCGCGTCGAGCGCCGCGAGCGCCTGCGGGAAATCACCCGGATAGATCGCGATGCAGGCTTCGCTCGTTCCGAGGATCGCATGCTGGCGGTTGTGACCGTCGAGGGCAACGCAACCCGAGCCTGGATTGCGCTTGTTGCAGGCGCCGAAACTGGGGTCGCGGAAATAGGTGCAACGCGTGCGTTGCAGCACATTGCCGCCGAGCCGCGCCATGTTGCGGATCTGCTCCGACGCGCCGAGATCAAGCGACTGGGGTATGAGCGGACAGATCGACCGGATCTCGGGATGGGCGGCCAGATCGGCCATGCGCACCAGCGCGCCGACGCGGATCGCCGTATCGCTGATCTCGATGGCGGAAAGGCGCGGGTCGCCAAGCCGTGTCACATCCACCAGATGGCCGGCCTTCAGCACATTGACCTTCATGAGATCGAAAACCGTCGTCCCACCCGCCACGAACAGGCTATCCGGTCGGCCCAGCGCCAGTATGGCAGCCTCCAGGGTCTCGGGTTTTTCATAGGTTATCGGCCGCATGACTCAGCCCTCCATCAGGGGTTTCGCCTGCTGTATGGCGGCGACGATGTTCGGATAGGCGGCGCATCGACAGATATTGCCGCTCATATATTCGCGGATATCGGCCTCGGTTTCGGCATGGCCTTCCTTGATGCAGGCGATCGCCGACATGATCTGCCCGGGCGTGCAGAAACCGCACTGGAAGGCATCCTGATCGATGAAGGCCGTCTGCATCGGATGCAGCGCGCCATCCTCGCCGGCAAGGCCCTCGATGGTGGTGATGCTGGCGCCGTCGGCCGCCATGGCGAACATCAGACAGGACAGGATACGGCGGCCGTCGACATGAACGGTGCAGGCGCCGCATTGGCCCTGGTCGCACCCCTTCTTCGTGCCCGTCAGACCGGCATGGTCACGCAGCGCATCGAGCAGACTGGTGCGCGCATCGACCGTTAACCGCCGCCGCTGGCCGTTGACCGTCAATTCGATGGCTATCGGCGCCCTTGCATCTTCCGGAGTTTCAGGCGCCGGCGTCTCGGCCAGCACCTGAGACGTGGCAAAGGGCGCGATGGCGACGCTGGCGGATCCTCTCAGGAAACTCCGGCGGTGGGGATTGGGCAAATTCGGATCACCTGACATCCGGTCTCACTCCTCTTTCGAAAGAGCCCGCGGGAGAAGGATACCCGTTCGAGCGCCCATTTAACAAAACACAGTTGCATTAATAATGCAACGCCGTTATCTTAACGCCTATGATCTTAACGCCCATGAATGTGTTGACCTCAAATCCAGACGCTGCAGCTCCTCGCCCGGCATTTCTGACGGATGACGGTGCTGCGATCCTGCGCTTCGCCGCCGATGCGGCCGATGCGGGCAAGGGTGCGGCGCTCGTCACGCTTGTGGAGATTCGCGGCGGCGCGGCGCGCGCCCTCGGCGCGCAGATGGCGGTGACGGGAGACGGCCTCTATTGCGGCTTCGTTTCCGGCGGCTGCACGGAAACCGCGGTGGCGGCCGAGGCGGCGAAGGCCATCCTGTCGGGCAATGATCGTTTTCTGAAGCTGGGAGAGGGATCGCGGTTCTTCGACATCGTGCTGCCCTGTGGCGGCGGCATCACATTGGCAATCCATGTGTTGCGTGATGCTCTTGCCCTGCGCGAGATCCTCACCTCGCTGGAGCGGCGTGTGCCTATCGGATTGCGATACGATCCCGCCCGGCAATCCCTCGACTGCATTCCCCATCTGACGGCAACAGGCTGGACGGACGGCTTGTTCGGGCGGGCCTATCGTCCACGAGCGCGTGTTTTGCTGTTTGGGCGCTCGATCGAACTGGAGGCCACGGCCGGGCTTGCGCGGGCGGCGGCTTATGATGTGCATGCCGACGAAGCTGGCGATCCGGACCTCATCCGCAAGCTCGCCGATGGCGACTGCGCGATCGTCTTGCTCTACCATGACCTCGATCGTGAAGCGCCCCTGCTCGAGGCGGCACTGGCTGCAAGGCCTTTTTATATTGGCGCTCTCGGCAGCCAGAGAACACATGACAGGCGCAGATTGGCACTCCTTCAGCGGGGCCATGACGACCGGGAAATCGCGCGTATAAAGGCGCCTATCGGCCTCTTTCCAAAGGCGCGGGACGCGCATTCCCTTGCCCTGTCGATCGTCGCGGATATCGCCGCCACGCGCGGTCCGCAATGACATTCATTGTGGTGCGGCCAGGATGGCTCATCATGTGCTGAAACCCTGGAGGCGAAACCGTTAGATGACGCATCCGGATCACCCACCTCCAATGGAGGCCAGTCAGATCGCCGTGGCAATCGTCCTGCTGGCGGCTGGTCGCTCGCGTCGTGCACTCGCGGGCGGCGGGCACAAGCTGCTTGCGGTCTTTGACGGTGTCCCGCTGGTTCGTCGCTCCGCCTGCATCGCAACCAGGAGCCAGGCATCATCGACAGTCGTCGTGACGGGAGACCGGAAGGCCGAGATCGAAATGGCGCTCAAAGGCCTGGATATCGGCCTAGCCCACAACCCGGATTATTCTTTCGGTATGGCAGGCTCGTTGATTGCGGGCATATCTGCGGCACAGGCAAGACAGTCCGACGGGGTGCTGGTGATGCTCGCCGACATGCCAGCCATTACCAGCCATCATCTTGACGTTCTCATCTCGTGTTTTCAGCAAGAAGGCGGCAAAGTCATCGTCCGCGCAACATCAGGCGGGCTGCCGGGAAACCCGGTCGTCTTGCCATCCCGCCTTTATGAGTCCATTCGCCTGTTGCGCGGTGACGTCGGTGCCCGGAAAATCATTCAAGTGTCCGGGTTGAAAATTATCGATATCGAATTGGGCAATGCCGCTCGCCTTGATGTCGATACGCCGGAAGCCGTCGCGGCCGCGGGAGGCACGTTCAACGGCTAATCAGAGATATCACGATCGCTTGTGCCTCCGGCAGAGGGCGGCTTCGTTCGCCACGCTCGACGGCAGTGGAAACCCCGACTGCTACGCCTTTTGCCTCGACCGGCGATCCGCAAGCCGAGGAATCGGACACAGCGCAAAACCAACGCCGGCTTCTGTTGTAAAGCATGAGCGCAGGCAGATTTTACGCGAATTTTCAATTCTTCGCGCATCAAGGAGGATTGTCGAGGTTTATAGCGTAGACGTAGTTCTCTTTTTCGTCGTTCTCTGTCCGCCATCGATTTCTGCTAAGAGATTGATGGTGCTCGTTTAATAGAGATTTTTGGTTTTCCTTCCCGCTTCTTGTGCTGAATGCGGCCGATACGAAGCGCCCACAACTCACTGCGATGACAGCGGTATGTGGATATCCAGGCGATCCGAAGTACGACAACGCGACCGGGGCAAAATCACCCGCTCGGACAGGTTGCTTTTTGCCTGCGTTCTATTTTTGCCCGTCGGGAACTATCAACCAGAACAGTTGCACCAGATCATCCCAGAGCCGGCCGAGATCCTCGATCATCGCGGTGATTTCCAGGTAGGCGTAAATACCGGCAACGATCAATGCGCCCAACACCAGCCATGGCCAGACTCTGCGTTTCCGCGTTGAACCAGACTGCGTATTTCGCTCAGAAACCATTCGGTACTTCTCCTGCCGCCATTCTCTCTGCATTCTACCTGCTCCGTTCGCCCAATTGAATTGGCATAAGCCTTTGATTGAAAATGGGTGAAACTATCCCCGGCTGTTGACTGGCTGTTTCATCAGCCGCTCGGCGGCTCCGGCCGAGAAACTGGAGTGCGATGCATCTACAGATTGAATAGTGACCAGTCCTGTGGCAGCATTTCCCTTGGGGTGAGGGGGATACACAATGCAAAGCGCATTTCACATCGTTATTCGATGCATATTGCTCGTAGTCTTGATGCCTGCGGGCGCGACATACGCTCAGACCGCCGCAAGTCCATTGATCCCGGGCTGCACCTGCAGTGCGGGAATAGAAATAGAGAACCCCGCTGCGCCGGCCGATAAGAAAACCTATGCGGCAAATTGCATTTGCGGCCCGCAATTTTGTGCGACGACGTGGAACGATGATATTGCACTTCAGTGCATCGGCGGAGCAGCAGGCGCGGGACCAAGGCCCAACTGCGCCGATTTCACGGGCATGAAGGCAGGCAAATACGGGGACGAAATGACCGCAGGACTTTTCCATGTGGCGGCGCTCCCATCACAAAAGGTGCCGCCGCTCGAACTGGAAGTGCGGTTCGATGAAATCGCTACAGTACCCCCGATAGACGGACCTAACGGCTTGCACACCGCGCGCGGATCCAGTTTCACTTACCCAGCGCCGTTCAAAAGGGCGGAAATTGCGTTGGCGACATATATGGGCGGCGGCAACTATCTCACCATTCTCACGGGGAAGAATGCCCTCGAAAAAGTCCCGTACTCACCGGATCCAGTCCCCGGCAAGACGATCAATTTGACGGTGCAGCATGCTGACGGCATCAAGCAGATCAGGTTTCCAGAGAACGAAGTTCTTGTTTTCGAAGTTTGCGCTGTCGAGTAATTGTTTGCGTGTCCAGTCGGACGCGGTAGTTGTTTCATACGAGCCCTAGCGCCAGCAGGCTGGCTGCGGTGTCGCGGATGGTCTCATCGGCGGGCCGATAGTCGAGCTTCAGAATTCGGCGCGCCTTGTCGCCACAGACCCGCCCGTCGCGACCCAGATCGCCAATGACCGTGCGCGCCGCCGGATCGAAGCGGGCGACGAGGCGCATCAGCCAATCGGGAAGGTCGCGTCTGGGAATCTTGCGCGCCAGTTCGGGATGCGCCTGCCGCAGGATTGCCGCGATCTCGCGAAACCACAGGGAAGGGCCGCTGACGATGAAACGTTCGCCGGCGGCGGCAGGCTCGAGCATCGCGCGGATGTGGGCCTCGGCGACGTCACGGACGTCGGCGATTGGAAATGCGATGCGCGGCGTGCCCGGATAGGCGCCGGCAAGAAGCCTGCGGACAACCTCTACCGATGGGCTGAAGTCGCGCTCCATCATCGGCCCCAGGATCAGCCCCGGATTGATGACCGTGAGTTCCAGCCCGCTTGCGCGTGCAAAGTCCCAGGCATCGCGCTCTGCCAGCGTCTTCGACTTGTAATAGGGCGTGCAGAGCGGATTTGTAACGTCGGACCAGTCCTCCTCGTCATAGGGCGGCTCGCCGTCGCCATAGGCCACCGCTGCGGTCGAAGAGGTGAGCACGACACGGCGAACGCCTGCCGCCTTCGCCGCGCCCAGAAGCCGCAATGCTCCTTCACGCGCAGGCACGATCATCTCGTCCTCATGCCTTGGCAGCGCCGAAGTGAAGGGTGAGGCGACATGGATGGCATAGGTGCAGCCGCTGGCGGCTTCGCGCCAGCCGGCATCGGCGGTCAGATCGGTCTCGACGAAATCAAGTTTGCCCTTGTCGGTCTGGGCGCGGATCGCACGTTCAATGTCGATCGCCCGCGCCGCAGAACGAAGCGATCCGCGCACCGCATAACCCCGTTCGAGCAGCAGCGCCGCAATGCGGCTGCCCAGAAATCCAGTCACGCCTGTCACCAGCACCATGGGTTGGTCTGAGGTCGCGTCCATGTGTCTGCACTCCCTTTCTGACGATATGACATATTTGATCTATTTTGTCAGTTTGACGTTTATCGTCTAAAATGTCAATGTGGCGGCATGAACGATGAAGATTCAAAGCGTAGGCAATTGATCGACGCAGCGCTTGCGACAGTCTCGCGCTACGGCTTCAGAAAAACTTCGATGCAGGACATTGCAGATGCCGCAGGCGTATCGCGGGCGGCGCTCTATCTCCATTTCGGCAACAAGGAAGATGTTTTCCGCTCGGTGACGGCGTCGCTCCATGCGGATGCGCTGGCGCAGGCGCGAAGGGCCTTTTTTGACAATGCGCCCTTTGCCGCACGTCTGCGCAACGGGCTTTGCGCTTTCATGCTCGGCATGATGGCGCCGATCCATTCAAGCCCGCACGGTCAGGAACTGTTCGATGCCAACATGGCGCTGGCGGCTGACATCAATGCTGACGGCAAGCGGCAACTTCTGGCGCTGCTCGTCGAACTGATTGAAAAGGCTGAGACGTCGGGCGATATCGTTCTTCACCCTGTGGCGGCCAGTCCGGCGACACTCGCCGATATGATCTTCGCAGGGGTCAGCGGCATGAAATATGCGGGCGATGGTCTCGAAGCGCTGGAGCGGCGCATCACCCTGCTCGCCGATATTCTGGGCGCAGCGCTGACCCCGTCCATATGATCCGGAGCCTCGCGGCAAATGCGTCAACCGGCGCGGATGACGCTCGAAACAATCAATAATGGGCAATGCGGACGATGCCCGCCCTTCGTTCCGCTGACGCCGCCTTGCGCCCGCCGCCCGTCATTGCCGCATATGATGCCCGCGAAGGGAATCAAAATGTCGTGGGCGAGAAAACCCGTCTGCAAATCACCCACAGGGGCGAATCTGACGAATCTTTGCCCGGTGAATCGGCGACATATTCTTCGGGTTTGCCCGCCTGTTTCTGTTCGGCTGATTGCGTCATGCCATGGGCGGGTATCGGGAAAGCAAAAAATTCCGCCCGTGCGGGCCGACGGGGCAAGGCGTCGCCGAAAAAGGCAGTAGTTTAGAAAGACCTTGTTAACCGCGCTAACTAACGGATTTTCAAGCAATTTCTTAACGCATGGTAAAGCTCTCTACCGGCCGGGCGTGCACGGTGTGTTGTTTCCGCAACAAACCGAAATGAAGCATATACGTAAATGCTATTTATCGGATGTTGGCGATTGCAAGCGGCGAAACCTTTTGTATTTTCACCACCAGAAGCGAGGCGGTGGATCGTTTGGCTTCTAAGAACACGGGAATGGGGCAGGGAATGCTGTCCTTCAGCGAAAGTACCCAGACCCACTTAAAAACTTTGACTGGAGGTCAACCATGAACATCAAGAGCCTTCTGATCGGCTCCGCTGCGGCTCTCGCAGCAGTATCCGGCGCACAGGCCGCTGACG
>QFOL01000475.1 GCA_003241215.1 Agrobacterium fabrum | reverse complement strand
GAGTCACGGCTTCCATCCGGATTCCATGGTTATAATGAACACACTTCTTGGCGTGGCCGCCCAAGAAAGTCAACGCGAGTTTAATCGATTATATTGTTCTTGGGATCGTGAGTGCGATAGGGTAGATGGCTGTTCTTTCGCCGCAACTTGCGCCCGGCCTCAAGCCATGCCATCAAGCTTCTCTCCTCAATCCTGCCCCAGAAAATCATCGATGAACGACTTCATACCCTATGAAATCATAGAAGGCGATTATGACAAAGGCATGGTTCTTCTGGCGGACCATGCCATGAACCTTCTGCCGGCACACTACGGCAAACTTGGCCTTCCGCAAACCGCTTTTCATCGCCATATCGCATTTGATATCGGTATCGAAGGGCTGACGCGCTCGCTTGCCGCGCGCCTTGGCGTGCCGGCGGTGCTGGGCCGATTTTCGCGGCTTCTCATCGATCCGAATCGCGGTGAGGACGATCCGACCCTTATCATGAAGATTTCGGACGGGGCGATCATCCCCGGCAACCACCCGATCTCGGACGAGGAATGGCAAAGACGGATCGAGATTTTTCACCGACCCTATCACAATGCCGTGGACCGTGTGCTGACCGGCGTGGCCGAGGCATCGGAAGAAGCGCCGCTGGTCCTGTCGCTGCATTCCTACACGCCGTTCTGGAAGGAAACGCCGCGGCCCTGGCATGCAGCGGTTCTGTGGGACACGGATCATCGCGCGGTCGATCCGCTTCTGGCGCATCTGCGCGCCACGGGCGACATCCTCGTTGGCGACAACGAGCCCTATGACGGTGCGTTGAAGGGCGATACCATGTATCGCCATTGCATGATGAAAGGCATACCGCATGCGCTTCTCGAGGTGCGGCAGGATCTGATCGCGAATGAAGAGGGGATCGCCGAATGGTCGGACCGGCTCGCTCCCATTTTCGCCGCAATGAACGACGATCCCGTCCTGCATGAATATCAGCTGTTCGCCTCCCGCACCGGCCCCTATTGAGCCTGGAGTTTTGCCATGACGAAAGAGAACGATAACAGGCAGATCGAGTTCGAGGCGGCCGCATTCCGCCGCCTCGTCAAGCACCTGCGCGAACGTCACGATGTGCAGAATATCGACCTGATGAATCTCGCGGGCTTTTGCCGCAACTGCCTTTCCAACTGGTATCGGGAAGCGGCCGAGGACGCCGGCGTCCCGCTCAGCAAGGAACAGTCCCGGGAAATCGTCTACGGCATGCCCTATGAGGATTGGAAGGAAAAATACCAGGCGGAGGCGAGCGACGCCCAGAAAGCCGCCTTTGAGCAGAACCGACCCAGGGAATAACCCCCGATCGACGGAAACGACTTGACGGGACGCCTTTCAGTGGGCAGTTCACAGGCCTGAATTTTGCTGCCCGCTGGCAGCGACCGGCGAAGGCCTCGCCCGGAATGATGAACAAGGCTCGCATGCGGGCCGCCAATAAAGGATGATATGATGGACGATACCAGCACCACCGAAACCGTCGCCGCCGCGGAACTGCGTCAGTTCATCGAGCGCGTTGAGCGCCTCGAAGAAGAAAAGGCCGCCATTCAGGGTGACATCAAGGATGTCATGGGCGAGGCGAAGGGTCGTGGTTACGACACCAAGGCGATCCGCACCATCATCCGCCTGCGCAAGAAGGATGCCAACGAGCGCATCGAGGAAGAAACGATTCTCCAGACCTATATGGCCGCGCTCGGCATGGAATGATTGGCTGGGAAACGCCTTAATGAAAAATCGCCGCTTTTGCGGCGATTTTTGTTTGGGCCTTTGTCGAACTCAGCCGCGCGTGCCGGCCAGCTTTTCTGAAAGGTCGACGGCTTCCTTGCGGGCGTCCTTGTCGGCGGGGTAAAGCGCCAGATACTGTTCCCAGGCCTTCAGCGCCAGCTCCTCGCGGCCCGAGGCTTCGAGGATGTTGGCAAGGCTTGCCAGCGCCGGAAAATAGCGCGGCTCCCTTTCCAGCGTCAGGTTGATATCCGCCATCGCCTTGCGGGCGTCGCCATCGGCGAAATGCACCATGGCGCGGCGATAGGGCGCCTGCACATAATCAGGATCGAGCAGAATGACCTGATCGAGAAAATCGTAAGCGGCGGCGTTGCGCTTTTCGTCGGCGGCTTCGCCGGCCCATTGCATCAGAAGATTGATTGTGGCGCTGCCGGAATCATTCCATTCGGAGGCGATCTGGTTGGCGATGCTGCGCGCCTTGACCGCATTCCGTTCCTTTTTCAGCGAAGCGAAAAGCGTGTCG
>QFOL01000474.1 GCA_003241215.1 Agrobacterium fabrum | reverse complement strand
CTTGTGTCGTTTTTATGCGTGCATCTTTACAGAAATGTCGATACGTCAGCAATACTGACTTATCAGTTTTTCGAATTATTTCTGCCTCCCTGCACATTGTCCGAAACCCACCCGCCTTGGGGTCGGATTTTGCGGACAAAGCCAAATACACCCTTGCGCAAAGCTTCACAATCACACCTTTGCGATTGACGCGGCGAGGTTTTCCGGCTGGATTGCGGGCAATCGCCACGAAACGGCGAAAGCATCCTGGGAGTGAGACTACATGCTGAAAAATATCGACCCGGCGCTGAATGCCGATGTGCTGCACGCGCTTCGCGCCATGGGTCACGGCGATACGCTGGTGATCTCCGACACCAACTTCCCCTCCGATTCGGTTGCCCGCCATACGGCTGTCGGCAAGGTGCTGCACATCGACAATGTCTCGGCAGCCCGCGCCATGAAGGCGATCCTCTCGGTACTGCCGCTTGACACGCCGCTGCAGCCTTCGGTTGGCCGCATGGAAGTGATGGGTGCACCCGATCAGCTGGAGCCGGTCCAGATCGAGGTGCAGAAGGAAATCGACGCGGCGGAGGGAAAATCCGCACCCATGTATGGCATCGAACGCTTCGCCTTCTACGAGCAGGCAAAAAAAGCCTATTGCGTCATCACCACGGGCGAGACCCGGTTTTATGGCTGCTTCCTCCTGACGAAGGGTGTCATCCCGCCGACGACGTAAGGCCAAAAACGGGAAAATTGCGCCAGCTGCCTGCCGTCACGACAATTTCAAGTTGTCATGGCAAAAACTTCCACTAGGCTTGAAAAACCAACGGGAGGTGTGCGGATCATGCCCCAATATGTCCTGGCGTTCTGGAATGTCGAAAACCTGTTTGCGCCGGAGGGTTATCCGGCGCGAGAGCCGTGGATTGCCGAGCGGCTGAAGAACGATCTCAAAGGCTGGACCGAGGACCTGTTCAAGACCAAGGTCAAGCAGCTCGGCCTGATCATAAGCCAGATCGGCGGCGCGGGACCGGATCTGCTCGGTGTCTGCGAAGTCGAGAACCGGTTCGTTCTGGAGACGCTGGCGGAACATCTGAACGACCTCATGCCCGCGCGCTCCTATCGGGTCGTGCATGCCGATTCCAGCAAGGACCAGCGCGGCATCGATACCGCCTTCATCTATGACAGCAAAAAGCTGCTGATCAACGAGAACGAGATTTTCAGCCATTTCGTGATGCGCCGCACCGGCACGCGCGACATTACCCAATGCACCTTCATCACCAAGGGCGGCCGCCAGCTTGTCGCGCTTTCCAATCACTGGCCGTCGCGCTCGGGCGGCGCGGTGGAAAGCGCTGGTTTCCGCATGACCGCCGGTGAGACGCTGGGCTACTGGCACCAGCGCATCAGGGAAGAGAAAGGCAACGACATCGCCGTCATCGCCTTCGGCGACTTCAACGACGATCCTTCCGATGCCTCGCTGCGCTACCACGCCAATTCCACCCGCGAGCGCGACGATGTCGAGAACTCGCAATCAGCCATGTTCTACAATCTAACCTGGAACTATCTGCGCCAGCCGGTGGTCGATTCCGTCGGCACGGCAAGAACGATCTATGGCACGCTCTATTTCAACGGCGATGCCAATATCTTCGATCAGATCCTCGTTTCCAGATCGCTTCTGACCGGTAGCAGCGGCTTCAAGGCGCGCGAGGAGACGGCAAAAATCGAAGCCATTGCCGCCATGGTCAGCCACAGCAAGAATGAGGGGCCGATCCGCTTTGGCCTGTCGAAAGGCGATGCGGTCAAGAACGTCAATCTCGGTGGGTTCTCCGATCACTTCCCGGTTTCCGTTATCGTCGAGGAAGACGACGCCATCGTGTGATGGCACATCGAAAACAAAAAGGCCGGAGCTTTCGCTCCGGCCTTCCTATTCTCTACCAGTCAATGAAGCTTAGTTGACGGCCTTGTCGACCAGCTTGTTCTTGCCGATCCAGGGCATCATGCCGCGCAGCTTGGCGCCGACTTCTTCGATCTGGTGGGCGTCGTTGTTGCGACGGATACCCTTGAAGCGGGCGCCGCCGGCCTTCCATTCCTGCATCCACTCGGAGGTGAACTTGCCGGTCTGGATGTCGTGCAGAACGCGCTTCATTTCAGCCTTGGTGTCGGCGGTGATGATGCGCGGACCGGTGACGTATTCGCCCCACTCGGCCGTGTTGGAGATCGAGTAGTTCATGTTGGCGATGCCGCCTTCATAGATCAGGTCAACGATCAGCTTCACTTCGTGCAGGCACTCGAAATAGGCCATTTCC
>QFOL01000473.1 GCA_003241215.1 Agrobacterium fabrum | reverse complement strand
CATGGAAAACAGCGACATTACCCTTTCGGAAGCTGCGGCGAAGCGAATCGCCCAGATCGTCGCGGCCGAAGCCGGCAAACAGGCGCTGCGCGTCTCGGTGGAAGGCGGCGGCTGCTCGGGCTTCTCCTACAAGTTCGATCTGGCCGAAGACAAAGCCGATGACGACATCGTGATTGCCCGCGGCGACGCCAAGGTGCTGATCGACAGCCTCTCGGTCGTCTATATGGCCGGCTCGGAAATCGACTTCGTCGACAATCTGCTCGGCCAGTCGTTCCAGATCAAGAACCCGAATGCGGTGGCAAGCTGCGGCTGTGGCACGAGCTTTTCTATTTGAGCGAATGGCCCGCGACTCAACCTCGATGCTCTCAGCTTTGAGGTGATCCACATCTCTCTCCTCCCCTCATCCCTGTGCTTGTCACAGGGATCCAGCCAGCCCAAGTCCTTGGGCTGAAAAGAGTCCTCTCGTCGCGCAGACGCGCGTCGGCTGGATTCCTGTGACAAGCACAGGAATGAGGGAAACGAGAACCGCGCCATTCTTGCTTCTTTCCACCGCATCCACAGGGCCGCTTTCCAAAAACGGTAGCAATCGCTTTTGCATCGGGTAAAAGTACCCTCCACAAAAGGGAAACTCCGATGAAGATTGCCACCTGGAACATCAACGGCGTCAAGGCGCGTATCGAAAACCTCTGCCAGTGGCTGAAGGATTCATCGCCCGATATCGTCTGCCTTCAGGAAATCAAATCGGTCGACGAAGGTTTTCCCCGGCTGGAGCTGGAGGCGCTCGGTTATCACGTCGAGACCCATGGCCAGAAGGGCTTCAACGGTGTCGCGCTGCTGTCGAAGGTCAAGCCCGACGAGGTCAATCGCGGCCTGCCGGGTGACGATGCCGACGAACAGGCGCGTTTCATCGAAGGCGTGTTTTCCGTCGATGGCGGTGCGATCCGCGTCTGCTCGCTTTACCTGCCGAACGGCAATCCGCCTGATGATCCGGTGAAATATCCCTACAAGCTTGCCTGGATGGAGCGGCTGCGGCGCTTTGCCGAAGATCGCCTTGCGCTGGAAGAGCCGCTGATCCTCGCGGGCGACTATAACGTCATCCCTGAACCCTTCGATTGCCACGACCCACGCGTGTGGGAAGGCGATGCGCTGTTCCTGCCGCAGACCCGCGCGGCGTTCCGCAGGCTGGAGAATCTGGGCTTCACCGACGCCGCGCGCGCGACTACGGATGAAGCAGGACTTTATTCCTTCTGGGACTATCAGGCCGGCGCATGGCCGAAAAACAACGGCATCCGCATCGATCACCTGATGTTATCGGCGGAAGCGGCCGACCGGCTGCAATCCGTCAGCATCGAAAAACATGTACGGGCCTGGGAAAAACCGTCCGACCATGTGCCGGTCTGCGGTTATTTCGACTTCAGCCCGGTCGGCTGACCGGCTCTTCACAGGTTGAAAAAATCAAGCGCGCTCGACAGTCTCAATCCGGACCGTCGAGCTGCATGTTCTGCGCCATGGCAATGGCGGCGCGGCGATCATTTTCGCCCGCAAGTGAGAAAGCCTGCTCCTGCAGGTTCTGGATCCAGGTACAGTCAACCGCCGTGCACTTGTCGAGCGCCGCCGTCATGAAGGCCAGCCCCTGCGTCGTCTGGCCTTCCTGGAACAGCAGGTTGCCGAAAATCGACATGGCGCCGGCATGGCCGTGCTTGCGGGCCTGATTAAGCCACTTCTTGGCCTGCTGCACATCGGCGCGGCCGCCTTCGCCGGCGAGAATCATCTCCGCCAGACGGAACTGCGCCTCCGCGACGCCAAAGGTGGAAGCCACCTGGAAATAAAGCTGGCGGGCCTGCGAAAGGTCCATTTTGACAGGGCTGCCGGGAATGCCGTGCCGGTAATAATCGGCGAGAGAAAGCAGCGCATTGACAAAGAAGCCGGTATCTTCCGAACCCGGCTCGACGCCCTGATTGGCGATTTCGCTATAGATCTTGAAAGCTTCGAAATCGTTCTTGGCGACGCCGTCACCGAAGGCATACATATTGGCAAGCGCCCAGCGCGAGCCGGTATGGCCCTTTTCAGCCGCGTAGCGATAGGCCTCGACGGCTTCGCCCTTATTGCCGTTCTTGTAGGCCTTGAAGCCGAACTTGAACAGATCGAAGGGGCCGGATTCCTTGGTCACGCCCGCATTGATGTCAAAAGCCGCAGCAGGCATTGCGAGCGACGCAAGCAACATGCCCATGAGGAGCGGCTTTAAAACGTTGGCTTCACATTTCAGCATTTCAGCGAACTTCTCTCACTCTTCC
>QFOL01000472.1 GCA_003241215.1 Agrobacterium fabrum | reverse complement strand
CAAGATCACCCCGGAACTCGTTGCATCCCACGGGCTGAAGCCCGACGAATACCAGCGTATCCTCGACCTGATCGGACGGGAGCCGAGCTTTACCGAGCTTGGCATTTTCTCGGCCATGTGGAACGAGCACTGCTCCTACAAGTCTTCCAAGAAGTGGCTGAAGACCCTGCCGACCACCGGCCCGCGCGTCATCCAAGGCCCCGGCGAAAACGCCGGCGTGGTCGATATCGACGATGGCGACTGCGTCGTCTTCAAGATGGAAAGCCACAACCACCCGTCCTATATCGAGCCCTATCAGGGTGCGGCAACCGGCGTTGGCGGCATCCTGCGTGACGTCTTCACCATGGGCGCACGCCCCATCGCCGCCATGAATGCGCTCCGCTTCGGCGCGCCCGACCACCCGAAGACCCGTCATCTGGTAGCCGGTGTCGTCGCCGGTGTCGGCGGTTACGGCAATTCCTTCGGCGTGCCGACGGTTGGCGGCGAAGTGGAATTCGACCCGCGTTATAACGGCAACATCCTCGTCAACGCCTTTGCCGCCGGTCTTGCCAAGTCCAACGCGATCTTCCTCTCGGAAGCCAAGGGCGTCGGCCTGCCGGTCGTTTATCTCGGCGCGAAGACCGGCCGCGACGGTGTCGGCGGCGCGACCATGGCGTCCGCCGAATTTGACGAATCCATCGAGGAAAAGCGCCCGACCGTTCAGGTCGGCGATCCCTTCACTGAAAAGTGCCTGCTGGAAGCCTGCCTTGAGCTGATGAAGACCGGTGCGGTCATCGCCATTCAGGACATGGGCGCCGCCGGCCTCACCTGCTCGGCCGTCGAAATGGGCGCGAAGGGCGATCTCGGCATCGAGCTTGACTTGAACGCCGTGCCTGTTCGTGAAGAGCGCATGACGGCTTACGAAATGATGCTGTCGGAAAGCCAGGAGCGTATGCTCATGGTTCTCGAACCCTCCAAGGAAGAAGTCGCCAAGGCGATCTTCGTCAAATGGGGTCTGGACTTCGCCATCGTCGGCAAGACCACCGACGACCTGCGCTTCCGCGTGCTGCACAATGGCGAGGAAGTCGCCAACCTGCCGATCAAGGAACTGGGCGACGAAGCCCCGGAATACGACCGCCCGTGGACACCCGCCAAGGTGCCGGCGGCTCTGGCCGACAACGATATTCCTTCGGCCGATATTGCCGATGCGCTGGTTTCGCTTCTCGGTTCGGCCAACAACTCCTCGCGCCGCTGGGTCTACGAACAGTACGATACGCTGATTCAGGGCAACTCCCTGCAATTGCCGGGCGGCGATGCCGGCGTGGTGCGCGTTGAAGGTCATGACAAGAAGGCGCTCGCCTTCTCCTCCGACGTCACACCGCGCTACGTCGAGGCCGACCCGTTCGAAGGCGGCAAGCAAGCCGTGGCCGAATGCTGGCGCAACATCACCGCAACCGGCGCTTTGCCGCTGGCAGCGACCGATAACCTCAATTTCGGCAACCCCGAAAAGCCTGAAATCATGAGCCAGCTCGTCCATGCCATCAAGGGCATCGGCGAAGCCTGCCGCGTGTTGGAATTCCCGATCGTTTCCGGCAACGTCTCGCTCTATAACGAGACCAACGGTCAGGCGATCCTGCCCACCCCTACCATCGGCGGCGTCGGCCTGCTGAAAGACTGGGGCCGCATGGCGCGCATCCGCTTTGCCGCCGCTGACGAAGTGGTGCTGCTCATCGGCGCGCCTGCCGGCCTCGGCACTCACATCGCCCAGTCGGTTTACATGCGTGACATTCATGGCCGCACCGATGGCCCCGCACCGCATGTCGATCTGACCGCAGAAAAGAACAACGGCGATTTCGTCCGCAGCCTCATCACCGACGGTCTTGCCACCGCCGTTCACGATTGCTCCTCGGGCGGTCTGGCGCTTGCAGTTGCCGAAATGGCGATTTCGTCGGGCATCGGCGCAACCATCGACGCGGTCGAAGGCCACAACCCGGTCCTCACCTTCTACGGCGAAGATCAGGGCCGTTACGTTCTGACGGTCAAAAAGGCCGATCTCGACGAGGTACAGACAGCGGCGAAGGCAGCGGGCGTTTCCTGCCCGGTCATCGGCGTTACCGGCGGTTCCACCGTAAAGCTGGGCACGGCGCGGGCTGTCGAGATTAAAGAATTGCACTTGGCCTATGAATCGTGGTTCCCTCAATTCATGGACGGCGAAACTTTGCTCGCCGCAGAATGAATTAAGGAGAAACACCATGCCCATGAAACCCGGCGACATTGAAGACATGATTAAGGCGGGAATTCCCGGGGCAAAGGTCACGATC
>QFOL01000471.1 GCA_003241215.1 Agrobacterium fabrum | reverse complement strand
ATAGAGGTAACCGGATTGCAGGCGGACCATGCGGTTGGTCACGTCAACCACACGCGCTGCAATGCCGTTCGGTCCATAGTGGTCGATGACGGCGACGTCACCCTTCTTCCACAGGAAGCGGCCGAGCGCCTTTGCGGAACGTACGAAGAGGAAGTCGTAGAGTTCGTCGAAGTACCACTTGTTGAGAAGGAACTGGTAGAGGCCGCGATGAGTCTCGGCCAGACGCTTCGGCGTCTCCGGCGACTTGATATACATGTACCAGGCGGTCACGAAACCAAGCGCCATGGCGAAGAACGGGCTCCACTTCACCCACAGCGGCACGTGATGGAACTCCTCGAGGATTTCATTGCCGGGAAGCGTGAACAGGGCGCCCTTCCAGAACTCGGCATATTCTTCGCCGAAGAAATAACCTTCGAAGGCCACACCGGCAAAGATCGCGCCGACCGTGAGGATGAAGAGCGGGATCAGCATGACCATCGGCGATTCATGCACATGGTGCATGACGTCGGCGGAAGCGCGCGGCTTGCCGAAGAAGGTCATGAAGGCCAGACGCCACGAGTAGAAGCTGGTGAACAGCGCGGCGATGACCAGCAGCGTGAAGGCGACGCCCGAGAGAACCGAATGCGAAGCATAAGCGGATTCGATGATGACGTCTTTCGAGAAGAAGCCGGCAAAACCGATCATCGTGCCCGGGATACCGACGCCGGTCAGCGCCAGCGTGCCGACAGTCATGGTCCAGAAGGTGATGGGGATATGCTTGCGCAGGCCGCCCATGTAACGCATGTCCTGCTCGCCATCGACGGCATGGATGACCGAGCCGGCGCACAAGAACAGGAGAGCCTTGAAGAAGGCGTGCGTGAAGAGGTGGAACACGGCAGCGCCATAAGCGCCGACGCCGAGCGCCACGAACATGTAACCGAGCTGCGAGCAGGTCGAATAGGCGATAACGCGCTTGATGTCGTTCTGCACGAGGCCGACGGTCGCCGCGAAGAAGGCGGTGATCGCGCCGATCAGCGTCACGACGGTGAGCGCATCCGGCGACAGTTCGAACAGCGGCGACATGCGGGCGACGAGGAAGACGCCGGCGGTGACCATGGTTGCGGCGTGAATGAGGGCCGAAACCGGGGTCGGGCCTTCCATCGCGTCCGGCAGCCAGGTGTGCAGCAGGAACTGCGCCGACTTGCCCATGGCGCCCATGAAGAGCAGCAGGCAGACGCCGGTCATCGCATTTGCCTTGTCCAGCTGCATGCCGAACAGGTTGATGACGGTTTCGCTGGAAGCGGCACCTTCGGCCGGCAGATAGGTGCTGGCAGCAGCGAAGATGGTTTCGAAATTGATCGAGCCGAACAGCACGAACACGCCGCCAATGCCGAGAATGAAGCCGAAGTCGCCGACGCGGTTGACGATGAAGGCCTTCATGGCGGCAGCCGAGGCGGACGGCTTCTTGAACCAGAAACCGATCAGCAGATAGGACGCCAGACCCACGCCTTCCCAGCCGAAGAACATCTGCAGCAGGTTGTCGGAGGTCACCAGCATCAGCATGGCGAAGGTGAAGAGCGACAGATAGGCAAAGAAGCGCGGACGATGCGGATCGTGGTGCATGTATCCGATCGAATAGAGATGCACGAGCGTCGAGACCGTATTGACCACGACGAACATGACGGCCGTCAGCGTGTCGATGCGGAAGGCCCATTCGACGTCGATGCCGCCGGACTGGATCCAGCGCAAGACAGTAACCTTGATCACCTCGCCCGGCTCACCATGGGCGAGTGCCACGGTGAAGAAGACGATCCATGACAGGATGGCGACCACGATCATCAGACCGGTGGTGACATATTCCGACGCCTTGGCGCCGATCGAGCGGCCGAACAGGCCGGCGATCAGAAAGCCGATCAGTGGAAGAAAGACGATAGCCTTGTAGATCATAGCCTTATCAGCCCTTCATCATATTGACGTCTTCAACGGCGATCGATCCGCGGTTGCGGTAGAAGACAACGAGTATTGCAAGACCGATGGCCGCTTCGGCGGCTGCGACGGTCAGAATGAACAAAGCGAAGACCTGGCCGACGATATCGTTCAGGAAGGCCGAGAAAGCCACCATGTTGATGTTGACCGCCAGGAGGATAAGTTCGATCGACATCAGGATGACGATGACGTTCTTCCGGTTGAGGAAGATGCCGAAGACGCCGATCGTGAAGAGGATGGCGCTGACCGTCAGGTAGTGGGAAAGACCGATTTCCATATTCTGTTTCCTTGGATCCGTTCGCGCCTCAGATGCCCTGGCCCGGCTTGACCTTGACCGT
>QFOL01000091.1 GCA_003241215.1 Agrobacterium fabrum | reverse complement strand
ATCGGGGGCATCGCAAAACGCAGCTTCGATATGACGTCGGCTGCGCTTGCGCTGCTCATCTTCAGCCCGATATTCCTGTTGATCGCCGCACTGGTGAAAATGTCCGATCCCGGCCCGATCTTTTACGGTCACCGGCGTGTGGGACATAATGGCCGCTATTTCCATTGCCTGAAATTCAGGACGATGGCGATGAACGGCGACGAGATTTTGCGGCAATATCTTGCCGCCAATCCGGAAGCCGCCGAAGAATGGCGCGCTACCCGCAAGCTCAAGAACGACCCGCGTGTTACGGCCGTCGGCGCCGTGCTTCGCAAGCTTTCGCTCGACGAACTGCCCCAGCTCCTCAATATCATCCGCGGTGAAATGAGCGTGGTTGGCCCGCGCCCGGTCGTCGATGAGGAACTGAGCTATTATGAAAGCGCTGCCGCTTATTATCTCAGCACCCGTCCGGGCCTGACCGGCCTGTGGCAGATCAGCGGCCGTAACGACGTATCCTACAAGACCCGCGTCGCTTTCGACACGCAATATGTTCAGAACTGGTCGATGCGGCAGGATGTCTTCATCATCGTCAAGACCATTCCCGCCGTGTGCCTTTCACGCGGAAGCTACTGAAAACCGATATTGAGTTCGGCTTTATCGATCTTCGTTTCGACACGCACCCCGACCGGGATCCCAAGTCCGGTCTTCGGGTGCGTCATTGGTGCTAATCATAGCGGCCGCTTTTGGCGGCGCGGCCTTGTCCGGTTGCGCCACGGCCTGATCGCCTGCGTGCGATCCGCTAACAGGGAGTTTCCCCGATGAACGGCTTTTCTGCCGCCCGCCGCCCGTTTGTGGCTCTCGTACTCGCCGCTTCCGTCGCCCTCACCGCGCCGCTCTCCGCACTGGCTGCGGATGGCGCTCAATATAAGCTCGGCACCGCCGACAAGCTGCGTATCCGCGTTGCCGAATGGCAGCCGGCCGATGGCAGCATCCGCAACTGGGATGTGATCAATGGCGACTATTCCGTCGGGCCATCAGGTGCGCTGTCCCTGCCTTTCATCGGTCAGCTGGATGTCGCGGGCAAGACGCCATCGCAGGTCAGCGAACAGATCGGCGCGCAACTTCAAAGCAAGTTCGCCCTTCGCAATCTGCCTTCCGCTTCCGTCGAGATCGCCCAGTTCCGGCCGATTTTCCTGAGCGGCGATGTGCAGACGCCGGGTGAATATCCCTATGCCGCCAATCTCACCGTGCTGAAGGCAGTCAGCCTTGGCGGCGGCCTGCGCCGTTCGGATGCCGGGCAGCGTTTTGCCCGCGACTTCATCAATGCCCGTGGTGATGCCGCCGTTTACGACAACCAGCGGGCAAGGCTGCTGGCGCGTCAGGCGCGGCTGGTCGCCGAGGTCAAGGGCGACACGACCATTGCCAAGACGCCCGAGATGGAAAAGATCGCCGAGATCGACGTGCTGCTGGCCAGCGAAAGCGCGCTGATGAAATCGCGTACCGAGCGTTACACCCTGCAGCTCAAGGCGCTGACCGATCTGCACGCCCTTCTGCAGAGCGAAGTCGAATCCCTGAAGAAGAAATCCGAAACGCAGAACCGTCAGCTTCAGCTTGCCAATGAGGACCGCGACCGCGTCAATCGGCTGAACGAGCAGGGGCTTGCCCTGTCGCAGCGGCGCATTTCCGCGGAGGAACGTGCGGCGGAGGTGGAATCCAACCTGCTCGATATCGATACGCAGTCGCTGCGCGCCAAGCAGGATATCAACAAGGCGACCCAGGACGAGATCAACCTGCGTAACGACTGGGTGGCGCAGCGCTCCAAGGAATTGCAGGACACGGAGGCGGAGCTGGACAAGCTCAATCTGCAGCTGACCACCAGCCGCGAATTGATGTCGGAAGCGCTGGCGCAATCGGCAGAAGCGATCCGTTTCGATCCGTCGGGCAAGTCCGCGACGATCAGCTATGTCGTGGTGCGTGAGGAAAACGGCAAGCCGAAGGAGCTGAAGGTGGATGAAAACGCCATGCTCCAGCCCGGTGATGTCATCAAGGTCTCGTCTGAAATCCTGATGCAGTGAGGTTTCAATGCGGATCGCCAAATCGGCGCTGATCGATCCCGAACGCAATGAGATTTACGGAATGGCGGCGGTTGCGCTGTCATTCTTCGTCTTCGCTTACTCGTCGCGTTTCGGGCAAATCTCGGTTCTGGCCTATTATGGCATGTGGCTGCCGCTGGTGGTGGTCGATTACCGGCGCGTACTCGGCAATTATCCGCGTTATCTCTGGATATTCGCCTTCGGTATCTTGTCCGTGCTGTCCAGCTTCTGGTCGGAGGCGGCGTCGGTGACCATGCGCGCCTCCATCCAGTATATGACGCATATCGTCTGCGCGCTGATCGCCATGCGGGTGATCTCGATCCGGACGCTGACGCGCGGCGCGCTGATCGGCATCGCCGTCGTTCTGCTCTATTCCCTGCTGTTCGGTATCTATCTCTTCGATGCGCTTGACGGTACCTATAGTTTCGTCGGCGCATTCTCTTCCAAGAACCAGCTCGGCTTTTATGCCTCGCTCGGCGTCATTTTTGCTGCCGCATCGGTGCTGGTGCTCAAGCAAAGAGGCATCTGGCTGCCTGTGGCGGGCGTCACCGGGCTCCTGTCGGCCTACAGCCTCCTCGCGTCGCAATCGGCCACATCCACTATTACCACGGCGGCGGTGGTCGCCCTCATCATCGGCTTCATTCCCATCGGCATGCTTTCGCCGGCGAACCGCAAGATGACGTTTTTCGCGCTCGGCGGTCTCGGCGCATTGCTGGCCGTCGCGTCCCTGCAATTCGGCCTGCTGGACGCCATTCTTGGCATTTTCGGCAAGGATTCGACGCTGACCGGCCGAACCTATCTCTGGCAGCAGGGCATCGAGGCGGCGAAACAGACGCCGATCCTCGGCGTCGGTTATCAGGGGTTCTGGGTTGCGGGTTTTCCCGATGCCGAACGGTTGTGGAACGATTTCTTCATTACCGGCCGCAGCGGCTTCCATTTCCACAATACCTATATCGAAACCGTGGTGGAAAACGGCTTCGTCGGCATGCTGCTGCTTGCCATGGTGCTTTACGGAACCTTGCTCGGGCATCTGCGCTCGGTGCTGATGCGCAAGAGCGATCCGCAGGGCGTTATCCTGTTTGCGATCTGCGCGCTGTTTGTCGTGCGCTCCTTCGTGGAGATCGACATCATCTTCCCTTATCAGATCGGCTCGTTCCTGCTTTATTTCGCGGCCGGGAAACTGTGCCTCCCGGCAAGGGCTGCGGAGGGGAGCGTTCGCCTAACTGGAGTTCGTGGCGGTTTCTCTCTCCGTCATTCCGGCCTTGAGCCGGACTCCAGCCAGCCCAAGTCCTTGGGCTGAAAGAACTCGTCTTCGCCGCGCGAGAGCCGCGTCGGCTGGGTTCCGGCTCAAGGCCGGAATGACGAAGGCGAGGTGGTTCTAAAGATAATCCGCTGAGACATGCGGACTGGCGTGGATGAAACTCCACATATCCTTGCTGACTGCGACGATATCGGCGATGGATTTTTCGAGGTGCTCGATTTCCTTCTCGTCCATGCGCTCCACCTTGCCGTAACGCACCTGGCTGTCATCCTCCACCAGCCGCATAAGCTGCGTGCTGGCGATCTCACCCTTCTCGTCAAACGAATAGATGCAGTGGTTATATTTGTTGCGGGTTTTCGCTTCCTTCTTCAGCCGGGCCATGATGGAAAGAATGGTCTTGCGGTCCTTCGCATCGGTGGAGGGAAGCTTCGCCAGGCGTTCGATGAGATCCATGCGCGCCCGCGTGGTGTTGAGCGTCAGGAACACGACGATGGCAGCCTCCTTCTCCACTTTCAGGAGATGGACGATCAGATAGATCATCAGGCTTTCGGTGTTGGTCCACACGTAATTCAGCCTGCCGACCAGCAGCAATACATCCGACATCGCCGCCATGCCGCTTCTCCCGCCCCGACGAAACATATTCGGGGATTATATGCCGACCGCCGCGGAAAAGACAGTGTAGGTTACTGATATTTCTTCATCTTTCCTTGAAAGCACGTGACATGCTGTCGGAGATCGGTTTGGTCAGATATTCGAAGAAGGTACGCTCCGAGGTCTGGATCAGCACGTCGGCCGGCATGCCGGGCACGGGGTGGAAATTATGAACCTTGGCGATCTCCTCGTCGGGCACCTGCACGCGCACGATATAGACATCCTTGACCTGAAGGCCGGCATTTTCCTCGATACTGTCGGCCGAAACGTAAAACACCTTGCCGTTCAGAACCGGCGTGGTGCGGCGGTTCAGCGCCGACAGGCGGATCGCAGCGGTCTGACCCTCATGCAGCTGGTCGATGGAGGTTCTGAGAACCTGCGCTTCGAGGATCAGGGGAACATGCGCCGGCAGGATTTCCATGATCGGCTTGCCTGTCGTAATGACGCCCCCTGCCGTATGGTAATAGGACCGCACCACCGTGCCGTTGACGGGGGAACGGATGACGGTGCGTTCCAGCACTTCGGCGGCGCCGCGTACCTGCTCGCGGACGCTGTCGAGATCGGATTCGGCAGTTTCCAGCGCATCGAGAGCGGCCTGCTTGTTGGCGTTGACCGCTATGATGGCCTCCTGCTTGAATTTGGCGATCTCCGCTTCGCTCTGGTTCATTTCGCCGCTCAGGCGGGCAATGTCGCCCATGGCGTCGGCAATGGCGCGCTCCAGCGCCAGCATGTCCGTCTTGCGGATGACACCGTCCTTGGCGAGCTTTTCCTTGGAATCGCGCTCCTGGGTCAGAAGCGCCAGCTGCCGGTCGAAGGCCTGCTTCTGCCCATCGTAACCAGCATAACGGAACTCCAAGGACCGGATGTTCTTTTCGATCAGGTTCAACTGCTCCTCAAGCTTGATAAGCTTGCTGTGGAACACGACGTTCTGGCTCTGGATGATGGCGTTGATATCCGGATCGCCGGCTTCCTTCATGACGATGTCAGGCACCTTGAAGCTTTTTTCGCCCTGTGCTTCGGCACGCAGCCGCGTCACGATGGTTTCAAGGCGAAGACGGCGGAGCTGCAACATGCGTTCATTGGCCAGCGCGGTCGTCTTGTCGAGCGTCAGCAGCACGTCGCCTTCCTTGACGGTGTCGCCTTCGCTGACCATCATTTCCTTGATGATGCCGCCTTCCAGATGCTGGACGATCTTGTTGTTGCCGGTGGCTACGAAGCTGCCCTGGGCGATGATGGCGGAGGAGAGCGGTGCGGTGCCCGCCCAGTATCCGAAACTGCCGAACGAGGCGAGCAGGACCGCAAGGCCGATGGAGCTGTGCAGCCGGATGGAGCGCGGCACCTCGCTATACCATTCGAGCTGGCCCTGGGGTTTGATTTCCGCGACGGCGTTTTTCTTCTTGAACATGACGGTTCTCAACTCTCGATCTGCGGGGACTGGTTGGCCTGGCGACCATTTCCGGAAAGCGCCTTCAGCACGTCGATCCTCTCGCCGAACATGGCGACCGATCCATCCTTCAGCACCATGATTTTGTCGACACATTGCAGGAGTGCGGGGCGCTGGGTGATGGTGACGGTGGTGATGCCCTGTCTTTTTGCATGTAGCAGCGCCTTGGCCAGCGCCTGTTCTCCCTGTGTATCGAGGTTGGAGTTCGGCTCGTCCAGCACCACGAATTTCGGATCGCCGAAGAAGGCGCGGGCAAGCGCAATGCGCTGCTTCTGGCCGCCGGAAAGCGGCGCGCCATCGGCGGCGACCACGGTTTCATAACCCTGCGGGAAACCGGCGATCAGCTCGTGCACATCGGCCAGCACCGCGGCCTCGTAAATCTGCCGGTCCTCGATATCGTCGCGCATTCGGCAGATATTGGCCTTGATGGTGCCGGGGAAGAGCTGCACGTCCTGCGGCAGGTAACCGATGCTTTCACCGAATTGCCGCTGGTCCCAGTTGCGCAGATCCATGAGATCGAGGCGCACATTGCCTGATGTGGGCAGGATGGAGCCGACCAGCATCTTGCCGAGCGTTGTCTTGCCGGAACCGGAATTGCCGATGATGGCGAGCGACTCCCCCTTTTTCAGCGAAAAGGAAATGCCGTTCAGGATTACCTTCTTCTGCGGCGGCGGCACGAAGAGGATGCGCTCCACATCGAGACGCCCTTCCGGATTGGGCAGGCGCAGGCGCGGGAAATTCAGCGGCGAATTGATGAGAAGCTGCTTGATGCGGCCATAGGAGGCGGCAGATCTGTTGAACTGGTGCCAGCCCTCGATCGCTCCTTCGATGGGCGCCAGCGCCCGGCCGGAAATGATGGAGGCCGCGATCACCATGCCGCCGGTCAGTTCGCCTGATAGCGACAGATGCGCGCCCCAGCCGAGCAGCGCCACCTGGGTGATCATGCGCGCCGCCTTGGAGATGCCGGAGAACATGATGTTGCGGTCCTGCGCCGCCACATGCGATTTCAGCGAGCCGGCGGTTTCGCGGCCCCACATCTTCACGGCTTCGGGGATCATGGCGAGCGCATTGATGATCTGCGAATTGCGCGACATGGAATCGAGGTGGAAATTGGCGCGGCTGAGATAGCCTGACGCCTCGGAGAACTGCCTTGCCGTGAAGCGCTGGTTCAGCCAGGCAATGCCGAAAAGCACCACGCAGCAGACCATGATGATGATGCCGAGATGGGGATGCACGAGATAGACCACCACGATGAACAGCGGCATCAGCGGCGCATCGAGAAAGGCGATCAGCGTGCCTGACGTGATGAAGGAGCGCAATTGCTGCAGATCCTGCAATATCTGATAGTCCTTGCCGCTGCCATGCAGCGACGCGCGGGCGGCAGCCGACAGGATCGGCGCACCAAGCTGCACCTCGAGTTCGACGGCGGTGCGCATCAGGATAAAGCGGCGAATGGCGTCCATGAAGGCCTGCAGCAGAACCGCGCCGAGAACGGCGACCGTCAGCATGACGAGCGTATCCATGGAACGGCTGGTCAGCACCCGGTCGGAAATCTGGAACAGATAAAGCGGTATGGCGAGTACCAATATGTTGATCGCGACGGTGAACAGCATCACCACCACCATGTTGCGCCGCACGGCGGCGATGCCCTTGGCAAGGCTTGCGGCGAAATTGATCGGCTCGCTGCGTTTGTGGAAACCGCTCTGGCTTCCGCCACCGCCGCCACCGCCGCCGCCATTGTCCGAGGGTTCCTTGCCGTTTCCGCCGCCGCCGGTTACCGGCCGGCGTTCGTTTTCGCGGATCGGTCCGTCATTATTGTCGATGGTTTTGACAAAAGGCAGATCGGGTGAATTCTTCAGCTCGGCATTGTCGATCTTGGCCTGGGGTTGCGGCGGCGCGGGTTGCCTGTCCGGCTGCGGTGCTGGCTTTTCCTGCGGGGCGCTCCGCAATTGCGGCGGCTGCGCGGCCTTCGGGGAGGGTGGGAAGAGGGGCTGTGTCGCTATTGTCTCGGGGGATGTTGCGGCTGCTTTTTCCGCCTGTTCCGCACCGGATAATTGACGCAGGTTTTCAACGGCTTCGTTGATGGCTGAAATACAGGCGTCCGTCAGTTTGCTGTCTTCCGCGTCCTGATCCAGCGGCAAGTCCAGTGAACGCCCGTCGGCAATTGTTTTTCTTGAAATATGATCCATTTTATATCGGTCCCCTCGGTGATCTTGCGGTGTTTGCGGTTCCGCCTGCGGCGGGGCGTTTTTGTCGCCCCACTTGCCAGGTGTTACGCAACGACCGTCTGCATGACGTCGGCCGGATGGGCATTCGACCATGACAGGTCATGACCGGCATTGATGACGCCATTGGATTCGTTTTCGATGGTGGCGGGATCGTCGTGAAGAAAGGCGATGACCTCATTCGCCAGCTGGCCGGGCTGCGCCGGTTGCGACGTATCGTTTTCGATGATGCCGCCCTGTATCAGGATGGCGTCGGAATAAACGCCGCCGGCCACATAGGTAGTGGAGCCGAAGCTGTCGTAATCGACGATCTGCGCCAGATTGACTACGGCATTGCTGCCGGTATCGATATGGATGGTGGCGTCCTCGTTGTTTTCGAGAACCTTGGCGGCGGCCTGCGTCACATCGTCGGAATCGCCCAGTACGCTCACCTGTTTTATGATGCTGACATCATAAAGATTGCCGGTGATATAGAGGACGTTCAGACCCTGATAGCCGACGAAATTGACGTCATGAGCCAGCGCATCCGGCATGTTGGGATCGCGTTCGTTGATGGCGTTTACCGTCTGGTTCATATAGTCCGGCATGGTTTCGAAACGGTCGTTGCTGCCGACATTATGGATGGAAGCATCGTTCCACAGCAGGTTGTTACCGGACTGGACGGTGGCGCCATCGGGCGCATCGGGATTGGCGCGGACCCAGTCATTGTCGTAGAGCACGGCGATCTGGCTGATGATGTTCATGTCCAGCACATTGCCGCCGACGATGATCAGGTCGTATTGCATGCCGATGCCGAGGAAATTCGCGATGTTGAGCGCGGCGTTGCCGCCGGTCAGCAGGCTGACGGTGGCGCCGGATGTGGTGATCGTCATCGTGTCGTTGTCGCTGACGAACTGGTATTGCTCGATCCAGTGCACGAAGGAAACGTCGCCTTCCAGCACGCTGACGCGCCAGGCGGTCGGAAATATCGGCGGCTCGCCGTTATCCTGGCTGTTGTTTTCCGCGGTTTCGGCGCCCGGATAGACGCTGCGCTCGAAGCTGGCGATATTGAAGGCCTCCGTCGCGGCCTGATCGTCCGACCGTGTAAAAACGGAGTCGATCTCGTCCCGGTCGCTATAGATATAGGCCTGGGTGATCGCATCGATCTGGTGATAGTCGCCCATGACGGCGGTTACCGACGTCATGACGCCGGTATTGACCAGCGTGGCGATGTTGGCGACGACATTGGCGCCTGCGGCTACATCGAGGCTGTTGCCGGCGGGGCTGTCCTCATGCAGCGAAACATCGCTCTTTTCGGGCTCTTCCGCCGGTTTGGCGATACCGCGATCGGGCATGTAATCGTCGAGCACCGGCTCTTCGCTGGCTACCGTGCCGTTGATGTAAAGTCCGTTGATGTTGTTGCCGGCCAGAACGAAATCCTGGTCTGCGCCGGTGCCGAGCGAGGTGACGTCGTTCTCGCGGGCGTGGTCGATGAAATCGTGCGCGGATTTGGCGAGCGTCTGCAGGGCGTCGTAGCTGTCGGTGCGCTGGAAACCGGCAAAAGGCGTGAAGACGGACGCTTCATTGTAGAACTCGACGGTGCGTTCGGTCACGAATGTCGTGTCGCGGCCCGCGTAAGGACCGTCAGTCATGTTCAGGTAGTCATCGTCCTGAAGAATGTTGACCTGCGCGACATGTGCAATGACCGAGCCGGGACCGGTGTGAACCACCAGTTCGCGTTCCTCTTCGAATGAGAGGCGGCCGGGGAACCGGAAATTTACGCCGGAAATATCGACCGGAATGGCATTTGCAAGCTGCTGCATGTCGTATTCGACAGCGCGGGCGAAATGCGGCCGGATATAGTCGAAATCATAATAACCGGCGCGGTATTTGACGCCGGGGTCGTAGTCCCCGAGCGGAACGTCGTAGTTCTTGTCGAGCAGCTTTGCCGCTTCATCATCCGGCAAGCGGTCCGGATCGGAATATGCCGGGCCTTCGGTATAGTTGCTTCGCAGACGCGCTTCCTCGATCACCGTGTCGAACAGGCCGATGAAATGCGCAATCATGTCCGAAATCTTGTCGATATGCATTGGAGACCCCTCCCTGATCATCGCGGCAGAGCCTGGGGGTGCGACCGGCACACGTCTTGGAGGCGGTGCTTCGTTTTGCGCAAACCCGGTCCTTTAACCGCAAACTGCACCGGCGGATGCCGGTGCAGCTCTTTTCGTCAAGAGGTGGTTATCAGGACTGATCCTCACCGACATCGGACACATGCGAGTTACCGCCTGTGATCGTGACATCAACTGCGTTGGAGAGCATGTTGGCGCCCTGCACCAGTTCCAGATGGAAGCCGGAATTTGCAAGGATTGCCGATGCATCCGCAGTGCTGGTGCCTGCTGCATCGTCGCCTGCCTTGAGGTCCCATCCCTTGCCGTCGATGCCTTCCGCGCCATAGGCGTCGCCGGCATTGGCGCTCAGATGGTTTTCCGCACCGCCATTCTGCATCTTGATGTCATAGGCCTCATCCTGGTCTGCCAGGTGGTTGGCCTGCACCATGCTGAAGCCGGTGTCGTTGCCATCGCCGTTGAGCGAGCCGTTGAGGATATTGTCGACATCGAGGGTGAAGGAGAAGTCGTCACCCAGGTTGAAGGTGAGGTCTCCGCCGGCGATGCCGAGATTGCCGACATCCTTGACGCCCGTGATGTTGCCGAAGTCGTCATCCGACTTGTAGAAACTGTCTGCGGAGTTGAAGCTGTCGGAGGTCGTCGTGGTCGTGGTGGTGGTGTCGTTGTCGGAATAGGAGAACGTCTTGTTGTCCGTATCCGTAATCGTCTTCACATTGGTATCGTTGTCGCTGTACGACTTGCTTTCATAGCTCCAGTCGTAGTCGACCTTGATATCGGTGTTGGTTTCGGTGCTGGTCTTGGTGGTCGTGTCGTTGTCGCTATAGGACTTGCTGTCATAGCTCCAGTCATAGTCGTTGTCGCGATTGTCACCGTTATTGGCGGAAACATCGACCTTGGCGTCAACATCCACATTGGTGCTGTTGTCGCTGTTGTCGTTGTTGCGGTTTTCGCCGTTTGCGGTGCCGACGTTGCTGTCTTCCACCTTGGCGTCATTGGTCGCCGTATTGGCGAAACCATCGGAAAGCGCGCCGATCTTGGTGATGTCGTCGTCGCTGCCGGATGACTTTGGATCATAACTCATTTCGATTTCCTCCGAAAAAGCTCGGAGCAGCTTTCGAAATCCCTCTCATCTCAAACGGGATTTTTTCGCGCTTGCCCCGGGTCGCATGAAGATTGACGTTTTGCAGATGCACTCGATACGCATCATCTGCGGTTCGGTATCGGTCCGTAACCGGGCTCTTGTCGTTCAGCCCTTGTGCGCTACTCGGTAAAACGGCGCACAAATCCGTTCCTCGCTCCAGGAGGGGAGCGCGGTGGCTTCGTCTTTTCGCTTGCATGTTTCTTGAAAAGGGACCGGCGTTTTCAAACACACGTCAAAGGCCGGAAGTGTCTTTCCATTGGCCGCCGTTCAGCGACGGTCAGACTGTGCCGCAGAAAAATTGCGCTTCCTAGATATCAATTCGGGTTAAACATATCGGCGCGTCACCCCGAATATATATGCCGAAAGGAGCGATCCGGCGGATCGTTTCATCGGTTCGGCGGCAAATAATGGCCGTTTCGCTGGAGCAGGACGGATTTTTCGATAAATATGGTTTATTTCGACGGGAAAGGGCTCTCGTCCCGAAATGGCACGGTTTCCGGCTTCGTTCGTCGGAGAGCTATGTAAAGGGATATCAACTATAAGTTATATTTTCCCGGAACACAAAACCGCGGCGAAAGCTTTTCCGATGCCTTTGTTTTTGCACCGGTTCCAGGATGAATGATTCTATCTCTGCGTAACCTATTTTGTATGTCAATTGTAAAAAATAACCCGTTTGGGCCATTTATTTACACAGCTTTTCGTATTAGCGTGTGTGAATTAACGGGTAATTAATGATAGTTGACATGGCCTAAAGCGGAGAATCGCCCCCAAGTATTCAGGGGAAAAGATAGCCGGGGGACAACAGACTGCGCAACCAAAAGAAAGTAATGCGTAAGCGCTTGAGGGAGGCGTCAATGTTCATGGGAACGTCAGATTATGCCGCAAAACAAAAAAACACCGCTGCTCCTATAAATGGAACTTTATTGGTCATCGCGGATCCGGACCTGTTTTCCGAGTGCCTCATGGAGGCGCTGGGCAAAAAGTTCCCCACATTCGCGGTGGTAAGCATAACCTCGTCGGCAGGGATCGACGATGACTACGGTAATAATGTCCGGCTGGTTCTGCCTTACCGGATGTCGGGCGAGCGGCTTCATGCCGTTCTTTCGGAGGTGCGGGAAAAGCATCCCGATGCGCCTATCGCGCTCGTCGTCGAAACCATCGATAAATTCGAGGAGCCGCTGAAAAGGCTGGTAGGGACGCGTGTCATCGATGGCGTGCTGCCGCTTAATCTCAGGCTGGATGTCTTCATGGCGGCCGTCGATCTGCTTATGAAGGGCGGGGAGCATTTTCCCGCCGCTCTTCTCGGCAAGCTCACGCCCTATTCCGCATCGGTCAACGGCAAGAGCGTTCAAAGCAGCGCCGTAATTGCCAACCGCGCCGATGCCCTTGCTGCAAGCAGGAGCGAGGTGGCGGCGCTGACGACGCGCGAGGTGCAGATCCTCGACCTGCTTTGCAAGGGAACGCAAAACAAGATCATCGCTGATCGGCTGCATCTGTCCGAAAACACCGTCAAGGTTCACGTTCGCAACATCTATAAGAAAATGAACGTGCGCAACCGCACGGAGGCGGCATCGCGCTTCTTCAACAAGGATGAAGACGCGACCTTTTCCGGCGGCTGGAAGAACTGAGCGTCAGGACGGCAAGAGCCGCCCGGACGCCAGTTCCCCAGTTTATTGAGGCTCAGGGCCTCAGAAAGCAGCGGGATTTCTGCCCGAATCCGCTCGGCGAGCAGATATAGGGAGAGGAGCCCGAATAGGACTGCCGCGATATGGCCGGTGTGCCCGACGCATCGGCAACAAGCGTAACGGCTGCGTTGCCGGCTTTTTGATAACCGTAAGACGCCTTTGCCGGGGCAACCCGGCTCTTGATCGTAGCGGTATTTGCCGACGCGGTCTTGATGAGAACGGTGTCTTCGACGACGGAGCATGAAGCCGTGGCGAAGGTGAAAGTTGCAAGTGCTGCGGCAACAAGCGCGAAGCGACAATGGCGGGCTGCTTTGCCGCTATGGGAATAAGGCATTTCATTCGTCATGTATGTCCCCTGAAATCGACTGTCTGTCGCATCTCGCCGGGCGGTTTTGTTCCCGGTGGACCGAGCCTTACAAAACCAGGATAGCCCCGACTGGTTGAGCGA
>QFOL01000470.1 GCA_003241215.1 Agrobacterium fabrum | reverse complement strand
TCAGCCTTTCAATGAGGTTCAGCGGCTCGTTGATGAAGAATTGCTGCAGCCACATCAGGTAGCGGATGAAGAAGGGCTGATCGAGGCCAAGCGAGGCGCGGATTTGCTCGCGCACTTCAGGCGGGATGGTGAGCGGCAGGTCGCCGGTCGGGTCGTTCGGCGCAAGATCGAGCAGCGCGAAGATGACGAAGCTGATGACAAGCAGCGTCGGTACGGCAAAGGCAAGCCGCCGGAGCGTAAAGGTAAACATCTGAAACTCTCCAGACCCAGAGCGCGGCAGGACGAAAATTGGGAGCGTTTTCGCCTTTATGCGGCAAATGTGTCTTCAGATCATGGTCCAGGGGCATGCAGAGGGCCGGCCTCTCCGGGTGGAGAAGCCGGCGCATCTGCGTGTTACTTCTTGCGGGACCAGTCCGCGACGTTCCAGAGTTCCGAGTCCCAGGCATTCATGCGAACGCCTTCCAGCGTCAGCGAATGCGAGGAAACGCTGCCGCGGTGGATGAGCGGAATATGCGCGCCTTCCTCCGTCAGCATGTCGTTGAGCTGTTTGGAAATCTCACCGCGCTTGGCGATGTCGGCGGTCTTGGAGAGTTCGCCCACCAGCTTGTCGAATCCCGGGTTGCAGTAACGCGGAATATTCTGACCCTGCCAGCCGTTTGCCGGGGCCGGGATCTTGTCGCACAGCCATTCCGCCAGATATTTTTCCGGGTCGGTGCCGTCGAAATTATTGGTGTACATTTCGACGTCGGCAAAGAATTTCTGGAAGGTATCCGGGCTTGCCGGGTCGCCGCCGAAGAAGACCGAGGCGCTGACATTGCGTAGTTCGGAAGCGACGCCGATCTGCGACCACATGTCCTTCACCAGTTCCTGCGTGGCCTGGCGAACGGAATTGGTGGATGTCTGGTAGAGGAAGGAGAGCTTCACGCCATCCTTGGCGCGGATGCCATCGGCGCCCTTCACCCAGCCGGCATCGTCCAGCAGCTTGTTTGCGCCTTCCACATCCTGCTTCAGGCACCAGCTGTCATTCTTGGTCGAAGCGACGGCTTCCGGTGCCGGCACGATATTGCAGGTCGGCTTGCCCGCCTCGCCATAACCGGCTTCGTCGATGATATCGCGGTCGATTGCGAGCGACAATGCACGGCGCACGGCCGGGTCTGATATGGCCGGGTGCGGGCCGCCTTCCTTGGTGGAGCGCTTGTCGCCCAGTGAAGGATCGGCATTGTACCAGTTGAGATTGATGCGCTCGACCTGGGTGCCGAAGGCGGTTTCCAGCTTGCCCTTGCCGGCGGCCACCATGGTCGCGAGGATTTCCGGCTCCACCTGCATGTTCCAGGCATAATCGAATTCGCCGGTTTCCAGCACGGCGCGCGCGGCAGAAGCGGCGTCACCGCCGCCCTTCAGGGTCGCCGTGGCGAAGGCGGGCTTGGCGGGGTCGCGATAATTGGTGTTGGCGACGAAGCTGATCACGTCATTCGGCTTGAAATCCTTGACCACGAAGGGGCCGGTGCCGATGGGACCGAAATTGGCGGAGGTGCAGCCGGGGGCTGCGGCGCCGACGCAGTTTTCGAACTGCTTCTTCTGGATGACCGGCGATTGCGCGCCGACGAATGCGGAATAGGGGTAAGGTTTCGGTTCGGTGAAGCTGACCTTGACGGTATGGGCGTCGACGGCCTCGACATTCTTCACGCCTTCATATTGCGCCGCCTGCGCGCAGCCGCCATCCGGCGCGGTGCAATATTTCCAGGTGAAGATCACATCCTCGGCGGTGAAAGGCGTACCATCGGACCATTTGACATCGCTTTTCAGCTTCCAGGTCATGCTGAGCAGATCCTTCGCGACGCCGCCATTGTCGATCGTTGGAATTTCGGTGACCAGCATCGGCACCAGCTCGCCCTTTTCATCGTAACGCGCCAGCGGCTCGATCACCATGGAAGAGCTGTAGATTTCCTTCGTGCCCCCTGAAAGATAGGGATTAAGCGTCGATACGGCCTGCCAGAACAGGATTTTCAGTTCGCCGTCGCTGCCGCGCTCGGCATGGGCAGCGGAGCCTGCGAGAGCCATCGCCGCCACCGTGCTGGCAAAGAGAACGTTGCGTTTCTTCATGTGGTTTTCCCCTTTTTAGATTTTATCTATTTGAATGTTTGACGCTTTTCCCGTCGTCATGTGCAAGGTCTTTTATTGTAAGTATTTGACTTTGCTAAGGAATACTCCTCCATTCCCGATGATGCTATTGTCAGTTTTTTTGAAAAGCAAGTCCCAATGTCTCATTGATGAACAAATTTTGAGCCATTTAGTTTTGGGCCTATT
>QFOL01000469.1 GCA_003241215.1 Agrobacterium fabrum | reverse complement strand
CGACGGCATGCCGACCTATCACATGGCCAACGTCATCGACGACCATCTGATGAAGATCACCCATGTGGCGCGCGGCGAAGAGTGGCTGGCCTCGGTGCCGAAGCACATCCTGCTCTACCGTTATTTCGGCTGGGACCAGCCCACGTTCATGCATCTTTCGCTGATGCGCAACGCCGACAAGTCGAAGCTTTCCAAGCGCAAGAACCCGACCTCGATTTCCTATTATTCCGCGCTCGGTTACCTGCCGGAAGCGCTGATGAACTTCCTTGGCCTGTTCTTCATCCAGATCGCCGAAGGCGAAGAACTTCTGACCATGGACGAGCTGGCGGCGAAGTTCGACCCGGAAGCGCTTTCCAAGGCCGGCGCCATCTTCGATATCCAGAAGCTGGACTGGCTGAACGGCCGCTGGCTGCGCGAAAAGCTTTCGCCGGAGGAGTTCATTTCCCGCACGCTGGAATGGGCGATGGAAAATGCCCGCCTGACCGAAGGCCTGAAGCTTGCCCAGAGCCGTATTTCAAGACTCGGCGAATTGCCGAACCTTGCAGGCTTCCTGCTGGCGAGCGATGTCGGCCTGACACCGGCTTCCTTTGCCGGGCTCAAAAGCAAACCCGAGGAAATCCACGAAATCCTCACCACGGTTGCCGCCGATCTTGAAAAAATGCCGGATTGGAACGTGGAAGCGATCGAGGCCGAGCTGCGCGATGTCGCCGAACGCACCGGCAAGAAGCTGCGCGTCGTGACGCCGCCGCTTTTCGTCGCCATGTCCGGCTCCTCGCGCTCGCTGCCGCTGTTTGACTCGATGGCGCTGCTTGGCCGCTCCGTGGTGCGCCAGCGGCTGAAGATGGCGATTGCCGTCGTGGCTACGATGGTTGGCAGCGGAACGTAAGACAAAGCGGCGAGGCTTTTGATTGTTGGCCCCGCTCATCAACGGTCGTCATCCTCGGGCTTGACCCGAGGATTCACACCAGTTTCGATGAGCGTCGGCAGGAAGACGAGCCGCCTGGAGAATGGATCCTCGGGTCAAGCCTGAGGATGACGGATGTGGAAAGTGTGGGCGCATATTTGGCGACCGCAGCAGCGAACAGAACAATGTGCCCATAAAGGCGAATACGATGAACGACAAGACGACCGAAACCACCGCCCTCTCCTCCGACGCCACCGAAGTGCGCCGCCAGAAACTCGCGCTGCTGCGCGAACAGATCGGCGATGTCTATCCGGCGCATTTCCACCGCACGCTGACCAATGCGGAGCTGGCGGAAAAATATGCCGATATCGAAGCCGACGTCGAAACCGGCGATACGGTGACGGTGGCCGGTCGCGTTTATTCCTCGCGCAATTCCGGCATGTTCATGGATATCCATGACGCCTCGGGCAAGGTGCAGATCTTCTCCCACAAGGATACGACGCCGGAAGCGGCGCGCAACCTTTTGCCGATGATCGATATCGGCGACATCATCGGCGTGACCGGCAAGGTGCGCCGCACCAAGCGCGGCGAGCTGACGATCAACGCCGAAGAAATCACCATGCTGACGAAGTCGCTGCTGCCGATGCCCGAAAAGTGGCACGGCGTCTCCGACATCGAGCTGCGTTACCGCAAGCGCCACCTCGATATCCTCTCCAACGAGGAATCCAAGCTGCGCTTCCTGCAGCGCTCCAAGATCCTCTCCGGCATTCGCCGTTTCATGGAGGCCGAAGGCTTCCTCGAAGTGGAAACGCCGATGCTGCAGACCATCTATGGCGGCGCGACGGCCGATCCGTTCAAGACCTTCCACAACACGCTGAAGATGGACATGTATCTGCGCATCGCGCCGGAACTGTTCCTGAAGCGCACGCTGGTTTCGGGCCTCACCGACAAGGTCTTCGAAATCAACCGCAACTTCCGCAACGAAGGCGTTTCCACGCGGCACAATCCTGAATTCACCATGATGGAGTGCTACTGGGCCTATGCCGACTACGAAGACATCATGGGTCTCGTGGAGCGGCTGTTCGAGACGCTGGCGATTGCCCTGCACGGCACGACCGAGGTGGAATTCCAGGGCCAGACGATCTCCTTCAAGGGTCCGTTCAAGCGCGTGCCGATGCCTGATGCCGTGAAGGAAGCGACCGGTATCGATTTCCTTGGCCTCAAGACCGACGAAGAAGCCCGCGCCGCCGCCAAGGCCGCCGGTTTTGCTGTCGAGAAGGACTGGACCTGGGGCGAATGCCTTGCCTTCATCTTCGAGGAGAAGGTGGAAGGCACGCTGATCCAGCCGAGCCACGTCACGCATTTTCCGAAGGACATCTCGCCCTTCGCCAAGGAAGTGCCGGGTGAACCGCGCCTC
>QFOL01000090.1 GCA_003241215.1 Agrobacterium fabrum | reverse complement strand
GATTCGAACCCACGATACGCTTTTGACGTATACTCCCTTAGCAGGGGAGCGCCTTCGACCACTCGGCCACCTCTCCGGTGCGGCCTGATTATTGCGTAAAAAAAATGAATGCAAGGCTTTTTCGCCGAGAAGCACAAAAACCTGTTGGTTGAGCATCGCGCCGCGAAACTTTGTGGGGCTTTCGGGAACTTCCTGAGCGACAGGGCGTTCTGTCTTGGGTAACAAAAGAGGTGTTCTAATGGCTCAGACCAAACTGAATGTTGTCGAAGACACGATCGAAAACCAGATTGCCGAGCTGCGCTCGCAAATCGCGTCCCTCTCCAAATCCGTTTCCGCCCGCGCGGAAGGGGTGAGCGAAGACGCATCGGAGTTTCTGGACGAGGCGCGCGGGCGGGTCCGCAAGGCCGCGC
This sequence comes from Agrobacterium fabrum, assembly GCA_003241215.1. Taxonomy (GTDB): domain Bacteria; phylum Pseudomonadota; class Alphaproteobacteria; order Rhizobiales; family Rhizobiaceae; genus Agrobacterium; species Agrobacterium fabrum_A. The sequence continues at coordinate 12,677 of QFOL01000090.1, read as the reverse complement.
ATAATGTCCGCGCCCAGGGTCAGAACGTGGTTGAAGCCGTCAAGGAAAACCCGGGCACGGCAACCTCGCTGCTGACGATCGTCGGCGCACTCGGTTTTGCGATCGGTTATGCGGTGGGCACAAGCACGCAGCAGAGCTCGTCGAACAGCAGCCTGTATCGCTGGCGCTGATCGCCGTATAAATTGAATGCAGGCAGGGCGGGGTCATTCCCGCCTTGCCTTTCCCTGTTGGTTTAATGCGCAATGAATTGGGGGGCGGATATGCGGTTCAGCGACGATCTTGAAACGGCCTTGTCGGATTTTGCGAGGGATCACGGCATAGACAGGGATGAGGCCATCCAGCGCATCATTCGCGCCGCCCTTATCAACACCGGTTATCTCGCCTCCGGCGAAGAAGGCATTCCGCCGGAAAAGCTGAACGCCAGCAACGACGACTGAATCAATATCCCGACCGCGATGGCGCAGGCGCCGCGCCGCCCTTGTAACGGGCGGACAGCGCGCGCAAAGTGCTGGCAAATTCCGTGACATCGGCGCCGACGGCCACGAAGGACGCGCCGAGTTCGAGATAACGGCGATTATAGGTTTCATTGAAGGTCAGAATGCCGGCGGCCTTGCCCGCCGCGACGATCTTGACGATGGCCGCCTCGATCACCGCCTGAACCTCCGGCTCATCGATCCTGCCGAGATAACCCATATCGGCGGCCAGATCCGCCGGGCCGATGAAGACGCCGTCCACGCCCTCCACCGCAAGAATATTGTCGAGATCGTTGATCGCAGCCCGCGTTTCGGCCTGCACCAGCAGACAGACGCTATCGGAGGCGCTGTCGGCATAGTCGGTTATCGTATTGAAGGCGGAAGCGCGGGCAACGGCAGCACCCATGCCGCGAATGCCGCGCGGCGGATAATGCATGGCGCTGACCAGATCCCTGGCCTGGGCGGCCGAATCGACCATCGGTACCAGAAGCGTGCGCGCACCCGCATCCAGAAGCTGCTTGATCATCCAGCTTTCGCCGACCGGCACGCGCACCACCGGTTCGGCAGGCGACGTGGCAAGCGCGCGCAGCTGGTCGATGATGCTACGCAGATCGTTCGGCCCATGCTCGCCATCGATCACCAGCCAGTCAAACCCCGCCGTGCCGGCGATTTCCGCCGTGATGGCCTCCCCCATATCGAGCCAGAGGCCGATCTGCGGCCTGCCGGCGTGGATGGCGGTTTTGAAACGGTTTTCGGGAGCGGGCATGATATCCTCAGGAAAGCAGCAATTTCAGATCGGCGGACGGGTCCGCCAGGATGGCGCGATCCGGCTCCGCGCCGGTATCGAGCAGTTTCTTGCCCGCAACATAGGCCTTGGCGTCGTTGACGGCATCAACGGCCACGAAACGCCCTTCGCGGAAATACCAGACGGACCAGCTGCCCTCGCGCGCGCCGGGGCGCAGCAGCGTTTCGTCGTAACCGAGATTGAAGCCGGCGATCTGCAGCTTGGCGTCATATTGATCCGACCAGAACCATGGTTTCGGATCATAGGCGGTTTCTGCGCCGGTGAGCACGGCAGCGGCCGCCTCGGCCTGATCGACAGCATTCTGTACCGACTCGAGGCGCACGTGCTGGCCGCGCCACGGCAACAGCGCACAATCGCCCACCGCATGAATGGCGCTGTCGGAGGTGCGGGTATGGTCGTCAACCACGATGCCGTTGCCGACATCGAGACCCGATTCGCGGGCAAGACGGTCATTCGGCGTCACGCCGATGCCGACGATGACAAAATCCACATCCAGCGTCGAACCGTCGGACAGTTCGGCGGCGGTCACCCGGCCGTCCATGCCGACAAGGCGCACAAGGCCGGTCTTTTCGCGGATGGAGACGCCATGGGCCTGATGGATACCGCGCATGATATCGGCGGTTTCCTTCGCCGCGACGCGCTGCAGAATGCGGTCGGCCATTTCGATGAGGGTCACTTCGAGGCCGAGCTTGCGGGCAACAGCGGCTGCTTCAAGGCCGATGTAACCGCCGCCGATGACCAGCAGCCTGCGGCCGGGTTTCATCTCCTCCATCAGCCGGTCGGCATCGCGCTTGTCGCGAACGGTCAGCACCCCTTCCAGATCGCCGCCGATACTGGCGGGCAAAAGGCGGGGGGCGGCGCCGGTTGCCAGCACCAGCCTGTCATAGGAAAGCGTGCCACCGTCCTGCATGCGCAGGGTTCTGGCGGCGCGGTCGATGTCCTCTACCCAGGTGGAAAGCCGGATATCGACATTGTTCTCGGCGTACCATTCCTCCGGCCGGAACATCAGCCGGTCGAAACTCATCTCGCCGAGAAGGTATTTTTTGGAAAGCGGCGGCCGCTGATAGGGATGGGCGTCCTCGGAACCGACGATGGTGATGGGACGCTCGTCCTTCAGCGCCCGAAGCTTCGACGCCAGCGCGAAAGCGGCCTGCCCCGCCCCGACGATTACCAGCCTTCCCGTCACAGTCCACTCCCAGAAGAATCACGAAGCGGCCGATCCTGCCGACCCTCGCGAAGCCATATTGCCGGATCAGGCGTAACGCCAAGTACGGCCCCAGTCAACACCAGCCCTGTGCAAGCATGAGGCATTATCAGCAGAGGCTGCAACCTGATGGGACCGAGCGCATTTCCACAGCGGAAACATCGGCTTCCGTAAGGAGGACTGGTCGAGATCGACACAGACTGGAGACAATTGCGCGGATTTCCTTCATGTGCTGGCAAGGAAACCGCGTTAAAATCGGCACGAAAAGAGGCAATCCGGGAGGTTGTCATGGCTTTGCATATGGATATCAGTCAGAACGTCCCGCAGGACGAGATGTACGAGAAATTTCAGATCGACCGGCCCGGCAAGATCACCTTCATCGGGCATCATCTCAGCGCCAAGGACACCATGCGCTGCCTGGTGCGCACCATCTCCCTCTACGGCGCGGAGATCGAAGTCAGCCCGCACCTGGAAATGCCGGCCAATTTCTATCTGGAGATTCTCGGTATCCGCGATGAGATCGGCTGCACGCTGATCCGCCGCGAGGAGGAAAAGGTCACGATCGGCTTCAACATGCTCATCGATGCGGAATTCCTGCACCATGTGCGGCGTCTGAGCTTCGAGACAAGCGCCTGACGGCGCTACGATAGGCGGCTGGTTTTTTCGGCCCGTCGCCGACACGCAAGATTCTGTTCCAAAACAGTCATGCGGCAACCGGCCGCGCCTTGCGTCCGGTTTTTTTGCACCTATTGTGAGCCGGGTTTTAAACACAGGTACCGGAACTCTCAGCCAATGTCCGCTTTTTCACGTCTCACACCGCTTGCCGCCTCGCTTCCTTCCACCGTTCCCTTTGTCGGCCCCGAGGCCATCGAACGGAATCGCGGCCTGAAGGTGGAGGCGCGAATCGGCGCAAACGAAAGCGGCTTTGGCCCCGCCCCTTCCGTGCTGCTGGCCATGCGCGATGCGGCGGCGGACACCTGGATGTATAGCGATCCGGAAAATTTCGAGCTGAAGGAAGCGCTTGCCATCCACCACGGCGTTGCGCGCGGCAATATTGCCATTGGCGGCGGCGTGGACGGATTGCTGGGCGAGATCGCCCGGCTGATCGTCGAACCGGGCACACCTGTCGTTACCTCTTTTGGCGGCTACCCCACCTTCAACTATCATGTGAACGGTTTTGGCGGCAGACTCGTCACCACGCCCTATGTCGACGATCATGAGAATCTCGACGGGCTGCTCGATCTCGTTATTCGGGAAAATGCGCCGCTCGTCTATTTCGCCAATCCTGACAATCCGATGGGAAGCTGGTGGGAAGCGAGTGAAGTCGTCGCCTTTGCCCGCGCATTGCCGGAAACCTGCCTGCTCATCCTGGATGAGGCCTATTGCGAAACCGCGCCGGCCAGCGCCGTCCCGGCCATCGATGCGCTGATCGGCCAGCCGAACATCCTGCGCATGCGCACCTTCTCGAAAGCCTATGGGCTGGCCGGCGCGCGCGTGGGTTACGCCATCGGCACGCTCGGCAATGTCGAAGCCTTCGACAAGATCCGCAACCATTTCGGCATGGCGCGCATTTCGGTCGCCGGCGCTTTGGCGGCGCTGAAGGATCAGGCCTATCTGCATGAGGTCGTTGGCAAGATTTCCGCCGCCCGTGAACGCATTTCCGCGATAGCCCGGGATAACGGCCTTTCGCCGCTCCCCTCCGCCACCAATTTCGTCACCATCGATTGCCACCGCGACGGCGCTTACGCCCGCGCCATCGTCGATGGGCTGATGGATCACGGCGTGTTCATTCGCATGCCGGGTGTCGCGCCGCTCAACCGCTGCATCCGAGTGAGCGTCGGGCCGGGTGACAAGCTCGATCTTTTCGAGCAGGCGCTGCCGAAGGTCATCAAGGCGATCGGGTAAGCTCCTACGTCTCCTCATTCCTGTGCTTGTCACAGGAATCTAGCCGACGCGCGTCTGCGCGGCGAGAGGACTCTTCTCATTGGGCTGGCTGGATCCCCGTGACAAGCACAGGGATGAGGGTGTCGGGCGAGTCGGCATATGATCCGATACCGCGCATTGCACGCATCGATTCAACATCCACCCGCAAGCCCCTGCCCGCGAATCGTTTTCCGGCGAAGAGACATCGCCGGACATAAGAAAACCGCGCCGGCCTTGTTCCTGCCGGTCGCGGTTTGATGTGTCAGCGCAAAAGCCCTTTTCAAAGCCCTCGCCGCGTTCCCCTTCGGGTTTACTTTCCTTTGCGCCGGTCGTCGGGACTGGAGGGAACCGGACCGGAAATCTCAATAAAGGCTTGGGTCAATCAGTGCATCGTCATCCAGTCGCGGGCGGCGCGCAGCGCTTCGGCGAGTTCCGATTTCGTCATGTTGCGGGCGAGATCGGCGCGCAGGGAAGCAGCTCTTTCCGATCCGCGGATCGCGGCGATGTTGAGCCATTTATGCGCTGCGATCAGGTCCACCTTGCAGCCCCGGCCGGTCGCATAGACCAGGCCGAGATTGCAAAGAGTGTCGGCGCGGGTTTCGCCACCGGCAGCCATTTCGATATCGCTGATGTCAAAGCGTGCCATCGTTTTTATCCCTGTCCTTCTGCCTGTTTCATCATTCGCCTTCTTGCCGAGGCTACCGTCGGGACCCGCCGTCTTCTGCGGCTTTTTTGTCCTTTCGTCCGGCAGGTTTGCCCTGCGCTTTTGATGACTTCACTATGCCACCGGGCTTTCAACGCTCGCTTAAAAGGCATGATTAATGCGCCGCAAACAAACTGCAAACGATTGGTAAAATTGGGTTTTTGTTAAATATCACGGACCGCGGAAATTAAGGACTTTGCGGCGAATTTTACGAAAACTTCAGAATTGGATTTAAACCCTTCCTTCACCACGATCAAAACAGCGATTTTCGATTTTCCCCTCTTTCGCTCCTCCCGCTGCTGCAAATGCCTACTCCAGGACCGCAGATTTCTGTTTCCTTTTACGTTAACGTAAAATACTATCCGCCCTGCCCGTCATGAGGATGAAACGGGCGCAGGATAGGGCGGTGCAAGGAGCAATCGTTGCGCCGCAGGGCGGCTTTGGGCCAGAGATGGCGCATTGGCACGCCAAAAGGGTTTGATCTGCGCATCGCGTCTTCGGGCCAGTCGGGCTCCGGAACGCCGGCGCGAATTTCGGGAGGAATTTTATGAAGCGTATGATGACGATTGCCGCCGCCCTCGTGCTGAGCGGCAACCTTGCCTTTGCCGCCGAGGCTATCGAGGGCAACTGGAAGACCGCCAGCGGCGAAACCGCCGTGATCGGCCCCTGCGGCGGCGCCTTCTGCGTGACGCTGAAGACCGGCAAACATGCCGGAAAACAGATCGGCAAGCTTTCCGGCAAGGGAAACAGCTATTCCGGCGAAATCACCGATCCCGCCAATGACAAGACCTATAGCGGCTCCGGCACCGTTTCCGGCAATTCGCTGAGCATGAAGGGCTGCGTGCTGAAGGTTCTGTGCAAGTCGCAGACCTGGACGCGTCTGTAATCGACAAGGCGGCGGGTGGGCTTCCGTCCTCCCGCCTGCGGTGCCGCGCCTGACGGCGCGCCCAAGGATTTCGCCCGAGACTGCGGACGCACGCCGCATGGAAGCCATATATCCGTTGATGTATCGTTGCGCCCAACACCAACGAGAGCGACGCATGCGCCCCACCCTTTCGACAATCCTGATTGCGGGCACCTCGCATGTCGGCAAAAGCACCCTTGCCGGCCTGCTGAGCGAAAGGCTGCGCTGCGAGGCGATATCGACCGACAGTCTCGCCCGCCATCCGGGCAGGCCATGGCCGGGCATTCCGGCAGCGGTAGAGGAATATTATACACGGCTGTCGGCAGAAACGATCCACTGGTTTCTCAAGGTGCATCACCACAACATCTGGCCGATGATCCGCCCGATGATCGACCGCAGCTCCGATACCGGCACCACCGCAATCTTCGAGGGTGCGGCCCTGCGCCCGGAATTCATGTCGTCCCTGCTTGGCGGCACGGTCGCCGGCTTCTTCCTTCATGCCGGCAATGACTTTCTTCTTGCGCGGATGCGCTCCCACGCCCGATATCAAGATGCAACCGCCAGCCAGCGGCAGATCATCGACGCCTTCATCGAGCGTTCGCTGCGGGAAAATACCGAAATGCTGGCATCGGCGCAGGAACATCACGTGCCGGTCGTCGATGTGACCATGCCTCAGGCATTCGAGACCCTCGTGGCCGATCTTGCCGCACGTATGACAGTCTCCCCGGCCTGAACAGGCGTGGCGTTGGCGGATTGCCCCGCGCCATTGCCACATCGATTTGCCGTGTCACCACCCGTTAACATCCCTGAATGCCATATGAACCGGGGTCTCAGGGTCCGTTCAGTCCGAGTGTGGCAAAACTCTGTCCATCAACTCCAATAAGGGGAATGGACATGGCAAAGCTGATCAGCCGACTGGCAATCTTCGCGTTTCTCATGGCGATCTTCGCCATGTCCTTCGCCTCGCTCGTCGTTAATCCCAACCGCAGTTTCCAGCGGGTGAATGCGGGCGCGGCAATCGCCTGCCAGCATAGCCCGGCGCCCGCCGCCAATTGCCCCGTCGTACTTTGAGGACCTGATGATGACGACAAGCTTTTCCAACGGCCTGTTTTCCGCCCTGCGGCTGGTGCTGATGGCCTCGATCTTTCTCGGCCCGGTGGCGGGACTTGCAGTCTACAAGGCCGATCCCCGCCCCGCCTCGAAAGGCGCCGGTTTCGTGCTGTTGATGAGCCTGCAGCGCGGCGCGCTCGGCTGATATTTCCACCGCCGCAATTCCCCTTCAGCCGCTTTTCCCGTTTCTTTTCAGTTTCTTCGTATTTCTGTCGCTTGCCTGTCGAAATTGGCCTCTTATAATGGGCCATGACAATAGCAAAACGAACGATTCCGCCCCTCACCTTCATCAGCCCCGAGCCTTTCGCGCCGCAGACATTCACGGACCCGAAAGAAGCCGTCGAGGCTTTGACCGCGCTTTACGAACGCAATACGGCGTTCCTGATCAATTCCTTCACCGAGCTTGCCAAGGGCGCGCCGATTGCCGGCCGCTACCGCGCCTGCTACCCGCAGGTGAGCCTGGAAACAGCCACTTTCGGCCATGTCGATTCCCGCCTTTCCTATGGCCATGTCACCGCGCCCGGCGTCTATACGACGACGATCACCCGGCCGGAACTGTTCCGCCATTACCTCAAGGAACAGCTGGGGCTTCTGATGAAGAACCACGGGGTACCCGTCACGGTGTCGGAATCGGCCACGCCCATTCCGCTGCATTTCGCTTTCGGCGAAGGCGCTTATGTCGAAGCGGCGGCCGCATCGTCGCTCTCCGATGTGCCGCTGCGCGATCTCTTCGATACGCCCGACCTCAACAATACCGACGATCTCATCGCCAATGGCGAATATGACCAGGTGCCGGGCGAACCCGCGCCGCTCGCCCCCTTTACCGCGCAGCGCATCGATTATTCGCTGGCCCGCCTCAGCCACTATACGGCAACCAGCGCAAACCATTTCCAGAACTTCGTGCTGTTTACCAACTACCAGTTCTATATCGATGAATTCGCCGCATGGGCGCGGCAGTTGATGAAGAATGGCGGCGAGGGTTACACGGCTTTCGTGGAGCCGGGCAATATCGTCACTCCCGCCGGTTGCGACAAGCCGGAAACGGATGCCGTGCTCGCCCGCCTGCCGCAGATGCCCGCCTATCACCTGAAGAAAAAGGGTCATGCCGGCATCACGCTGGTCAATATCGGCGTCGGCCCGTCTAACGCCAAGACGATCACCGACCATATCGCCGTGCTGCGCCCGCATGCCTGGCTGATGGTCGGCCATTGCGCCGGCCTGCGTAACAGCCAGCGGCTGGGCGACTATGTTCTGGCGCATGCCTATGTCCGTGAGGACCACGTTCTCGACGATGACCTGCCGGTCTGGGTGCCGATCCCAGCGCTTGCCGAAGTGCAGCTGGCGCTGGAAGGCGCGGTCGCGGAAGTCACCGGTTACGAGGGTTTCGAGCTGAAGCGCATCATGCGCACCGGCACCGTCGCCACCATCGACAACCGCAACTGGGAGCTTCGCGATCAGGCCGGTCCCGTCAAGCGCCTGTCGCAATCGCGCGCCATCGCGCTCGACATGGAATCGGCCACCATCGCCGCCAACGGCTTCCGCTTCCGCGTGCCCTACGGCACCCTGCTCTGCGTTTCCGACAAGCCGCTGCATGGCGAATTGAAGCTGCCGGGCATGGCGACGGAGTTTTACCGCACCCAGGTCGCGCAGCATCTGCAAATCGGCATCCGCGCCGTGCAGAAGCTGGCCGCCATGCCGACCGAAACGCTGCATTCACGCAAGCTTCGAAGCTTTTACGAGACAGCTTTCCAGTAAGATCGCGCATCTTCGCCCTCAAGGTGCTGATGTTGGCTCATACACCTTGAGGCGTCGAAATGCGTGTGACTATCGACCTTGATGACGGGCTGATTGCAGAGGTCATGGAAATTACTGGTCTTTCCAGCCCTGAAGCGGCGGTTGAAGAGGCCTTGAGAGAATTTATCCGGATACACCGGCAGAGACGTGCACTTGAGGAACTGCGGGGCACCGGCTGGGAAGGTAATCTCGATGAAATCCGCGATAGTTGGAGCACGGATGAAGCCTAGAGCATTTTCCGTGAACAAGGGCTCACGGGAAATGCTCTAACTTTTTGTTTTGGCGCATTGTCCAGACGCAAAAAGCGATTCCGCTTTTACTGGAAATGCTCTGGAGGCTGAAGGTAGACGGAAGCCGTCATCCACGTCGAGTATGAGGTAGACCGCAACTCGCGAGGAGAGGCTGGCGACACCTCAAACAACCTTCACCGTCCCTTCCACCCGCACCGGAAAATTCACCGAGCGTGCGATGAAGCATTTCTCGTGTGCATCATGGTGCAGCTCATCTGCTCTGGCCGGATCGCCTTTCGAAATGGTGATGACCGGTTTCAGCACCACTTCGCTGAATTGCCCCGCGCCATCCTTTTCCATCACCAGCGTACCTTCGGCATTGTCGACATAGTCTTCGACGATGATGCCGTTGACCGAGCAGAAATGCAGGTACCACAGCTTGTGGCAGGCCGAGAGCGAGGCGACCAGCAGGTCTTCCGGGTTCCAGCGGGAGGGATCGCCACGGAAGGCGGGGTCTGAGGAGCCGGCGATATCGGCTTTTCCCGAAGCGGAAATCGTGTAGTCGCGTTCATAGTCGCGATAGCCCGAAGTCCCCTTGCCGCGATTGCCCGTCCATTTCACCTGAACGGCGTAGTGATGTTCCTGACCTGCCATGTTAGTCCTCCCTAAGAGTTTTTCGTCGCATTTTCCGGACGTAAAACCGCTACGCAGTTTTACTGGAAATGCTCCCGCGTATCGCGCAGGTGATCGAGCCCCTTGCGCAGCGTCTCCATGATCTCATCCACTTCCGAACGGCTGATCGTCAGCGCCGGCGAGGCCAGCATGCGGTCGCCGGTGGCGCGCATCACAAGGCCGTTTGCCAGGCAATGGTTGCGCACGGCGGTTCCAATATCGTCGGGCTTCGCAAAACGTTTGCGTGTCGCCTTGTCGGCCGTAATCTGCAGGCCGCCCATCAGGCCGACATTCACCGCCTCGCCGACCAGTTCGTGGTCGGTCAAGCTTCTACAGCCCTCGGAGAAATAGGGGCCGATATCGTCGCGCACCCTCTCCACAAGCCCCTCCTCCTCGATGATGCGGAGGTTTTCCAGGGCGGCGGCGGCGCAGACGGGATGGCCGGAATAGGTGAAGCCGTGGTTGAAGTCACCGACCTCAGACAACATCACCTCCGCTACCCGATCCGAGACGATGACGCCGCCAATCGGTAGATAACCTGACGACAGGCCCTTGGCGACAGGGGCGAAATCCGGCTCCACGCCGAAATGCTGGTAACCGAACCAGGAACCGAGACGGCCGAAACCGCAGATCACTTCATCGGAGACAAGCAGGATGTTACGCGCCTTGCAGATGCGGGCGATTTCCGGCCAGTAGGTTTCCGGCGGCACGATGACACCGCCCGCGCCCTGAATGGGTTCGGCCACGAAAGCGGCGACATTTTCCTCGCCGAGTTCATCGATCTTCGCTTCCAGTTCGCGCGCCACCTTCAGGCCGAATTCGGCCGGCGAAAGATCGCCGCCCTCGGCATACCAATAGGGCTGGCCGATATGGGCGACGCCTTCGATCGGCAGGTTGCCCTGCTCATGCATCCATTTCATGCCGCCGAGCGACGCGCCCGCCACGGTCGAGCCGTGATAGCCGTTGCGCCTTGCGATTACCCTGGTCTTCGTCGGATGACCGAGCGCCTTCCAGTAGACGCGCGCCATGCGGAACCAGGTATCGGTGGCTTCCGAGCCGGAATTGGTAAAGAAAACATGGTTCATCTTCGGCCCGGCGCGCGAGGCGATCTTCTGCGCCAGAAGTGTGGCGGGCGGCGTGGTGGTGCCGAAAAACGCATTGTAATAGGGCAGCTCGTTCATCTGGCGCTGCACGACATCGGCGATCTCGCGGCGTCCGTAACCGATATTCACGCACCAGAGGCCGGCAAAGGCGTCGAGATATTTCCTGCCGGTGCTGTCATAGATGAACACCCCTTCCGCCCGTTCGATGATGCGGGTGCCGGCGGCGTTCAGCTTGCCCATGTCGGAAAAGGGGTGAAGGTGATGGGCGGCATCGATGGCGGCGAGATTGGACATCGGCTTGGAGACTTCATTCATGACAGATCGCACTCCCATAAAGGCGACGCGCTCACGCTGCCGCGCCCGCCGAACATGGCCGGGCGGCTTCGATTTGGCAAGACTGGCGTTTTTTAGGGGGATGGTTTGGACGAGCAGAGGCGGCCGGGTTTCTTCTCCCCGCCGGGGAGAAGGTGGCCCGAAGGGTCGGATGAGGGGGCAAGCGTGCAGTCTATCGCTACCCCTGCCCCCTCATCCCGCTGCCGCGGACTTCTCCCCCTCGGGGAGAAGAAACAAGCGGCGACCACCCGATCCCTCGCGGTTGTCTCACATCTCAGCCACACTTCATGCGAAGAACGACCGTCCCACCAGCACCTTCAATTCGCCGGCATGGACCGCAAGCGCCACATCCCGTTCCATCGGCAGCAATTCACCATCGATGACGCAACGCACATCATGCCGCTTCTTCGGGAAATGCAGCTCCACATTCGTCACCGTCATGGCCGTCACGGCGGCGTTTTCCTTCAGACGGCCGCGCAGAATATCAAAAGCCAGCTTCGCAACGCCTGAAGGATGCAGCGGATCGGTGAGATAAAAGCCGAGATGGCCGCCCGACACATTATCCGCCACCAGCAGCGAATTCTGGCCGAATTCGTTGTTGGAAACGGAAATGGCCGAAACCTTGCGATGCTGCGTTTCGCCATTGACGGTATATTCCACCTCGAAAACAGGCGGATTGAGAATGACGCTGATGGCGGCGCGGATGCTCGCCTTGATCTTGCCGAGCCGCGAGGCAAAGGCGAGATTGTTACGATAGCGCACCATGCGCGAATGCAGGCCCGCCGAAAACTGGTGGACGAAAAGCCTGCCATTGGCGCTGGCGATGTCGACACTGGTAATCTCGCCATTCGCCAGCGTTTCCAGCACCTGACGAATATCGAGCGGCAGCTTCAGCGAACGGGCGAACAGGTTCATGGTGCCGGCGGGCACGATGCCGAGCGCAATGCCGTGTTTCCAGGCAATGGCGGCCGCTGCGGAAATCGTGCCGTCACCGCCGCCGGCAATGATGCCCTCGATATCAGGCTCATCGGCGGCGCGTTCCATTTCCTCGACGACATCCTTTCCGGAGACCAGACGGCAATCGATCGAGTGGCCGGCGCGGGAGAAGACCGCGCGGGCATGCTCGCAATAGGCCTCCATGTCGGTGGTGCGAAACGTGCCGCCGTCACGATTGAAAATTGCAATAAGCTTCATGTTCCAACCTGATCCCGTGAGGCAGCCGCGCGTAAATGCCTGAGCTTATATAGGGTTCCAAACACCATCGCGTGAAGATGCTCTTTTGCCGAGAATCGCTCTACCGCAACGCATCATTTCATGTTAGGGATCACTTAAGGTCATTTTCATGACCGCGCATCTCCAGTCAGGGCAGACCGCTCCCATACGGTCTTGCCCTTTTTTCTGTGGGCCCTTCCCGCTTTTCAGG
>QFOL01000089.1 GCA_003241215.1 Agrobacterium fabrum | reverse complement strand
TGGGGACCCATTCTCGGTGCGGTGCCGCTGTTCCTGCTGTTCGAGTGGCTAGGCGCGAACTTCCCCAACCATTTTTCCATCATTCTCGGCGCTCTCTTCATCCTCATCGTCTTTGTTCTGCCGGATGGCGTGCTGGCGGCGCTCGAGAAGTTGCGCAAAAAGGAGAAAGCCGCATGAGCGCCGTTCTCGAAATCACCGATATCCGCAAGACCTTCGGCGGGTTGAAGGCGGTGGATGGGCTTGGCCTCACCATTGAGGCCGGCGAGGTCGTCGGGCTGCTCGGGCCGAACGGTTCCGGCAAGACGACGCTGATGAACCTGATCTCCGGGGCCCTGAAGCCGACGGAAGGATCGATCCGGCTCAAAGGGCAGGAGATTGCCGGCCGGCGGCCGGATGTGATTGCACGCGCCGGCGTGGCACGCACCTTCCAGCTCGTGCGGCTTTTGCCTTCGCTTTCCCTGCTTGAAAACGTTGCCGTATCGGCCATGTTCGGGCCGCAACGCCTGTCCCGTCTCGACGCGGAGAGGGTCGCGCGCGCCTGCCTTGAGAGAATAGGCCTTGCCGGGCGGGAGACGATGCCGGCCGGCGATCTCACCTATATCGACCAGAAACGCCTTGAACTGGCGCGTGCGCTGGCGGGCGAACCGAAGCTTCTGTTGCTGGATGAATGGCTCGCGGGTCTCAATCCTACCGAACTTCAGGAGGGGATTGCGCTGATCCGGCGGCTGGCATCGGAGGGAACGACGATCCTGCTGGTGGAACATATCATGGCCGCCGTGCGCGCGCTCTGCCCGCGCTCCGTGGTCATGGCGGCGGGTCGCAAGATCGCCGACGGACCGACGGCGACGGTGCTTGACGATCCTGAGGTCATTTCCGCCTATCTGGGAGCGGCACATGCTTGAAATAGATGCACTGACAATCCGCTACGGCAAACATCTCGCGGTTGACGGCATATCGCTCAATGTTAGCAAGGGCGAAACCGTGGTGCTGCTCGGCGCCAATGGAGCCGGCAAGTCATCATTGCTGAAAGCGGTCGGCGGCATGGTTGCGCCGGCCTCCGGCGAAGTGCGCGTCAATGGCGCGTCGCTTGCCGCCGTCCCCGCACATCAGATCGTGGAACGGGGCGTGGCACTGGTGCCGGAGGGACGCGGAATTTTCGCGGCGCTGACGGTGGAGGACAATCTCCGCCTCGGGGCCAATCCCCGCCATGCCCGTTCAGCGGAAAAGGCGACACGAGAGCATATTTTCTCATTGTTTCCGCGCCTTGCCGAGCGGCGGCAGCAGCTTGCCGGCACCATGTCCGGCGGCGAACAGCAGATGGTCGCCATCGGACGGGCGCTGATGTCGGCACCCGATTATCTCTTGCTGGACGAGCCGAGTCTTGGCCTTGCGCCCATCGTTACGCAGGAACTTTTTGCCGCTCTGGCTGAGATCAGGAAGACCGGCCTTTCCATTCTGCTCGTGGAGCAGAATGTGCGCGAAAGCCTCGCGCTTGCCGATCGCGGATATTTGCTGGAAGCAGGACGGATTGTCGGGGCGGGCGCGGCTGAAGCCCTGTCCGCCGATCCCGCCGTGCAACGGGCGTTTCTCGGCGGCACCACCGCCGCCATTGTCTGAAATTCAGGAGGAAGACCATGCAGACTGTCAATCTTTTCATCGGCGGCGATCATTGCCCGGCCGCAAGCGGCAAACGTTTCGAACGCAGCAACCCGATCACCGGTGAGGTGGCGACGAGTGCTGCGGCGGCAACGGTGGAGGACGCCACGCGTGCGGCCGATGTCGCCGCCGCGGCTTTTGCCGTCTGGTCGGCAACGCCGCCCGGTGAACGCCGTCGCCTGCTTCTGGCGGCCGCACAGGCGCTCCTCGCCGCCGGGCCTGATATCACGCAGGCGATGAAGGAGGAAATCGGCGCGACCGATGCCTGGGCCGGTTTCAACGTGAAGCTTGCAAGCGACATGCTGGTCGAGGCGGCCAGCCTGACGACCCAGATCAAGGGCGAGATCATTCCCTCCAACCGTCCTGGAACCATGGCGATGGCATTGCGCCAGCCGGCGGGCGTCGTCCTGTCCATCGCGCCGTGGAATGCGCCGGTCATTCTCGGCGTGCGCTCCATCGCCACGCCGCTTGCCTGCGGCAATACGGTCGTGATGAAGACCTCGGAACTTTGCCCGCGCACCCATGCGCTGATCATCGAGGCCATTGCCTCCGCCGGCCTGCCCAAGGGTGTGCTCAACGCCGTTTCCAACGCGCCGGAAGATGCGGCGAAGATCGTCGAGACGCTGATTGCCCATCCGGCGGTCAGACGCGTGAACTTCACCGGCTCCACCCGTGTCGGCCGCGTGATCGCCGAAACCGCCGGCCGTTACCTGAAGCCGGCGCTGCTGGAACTGGGCGGCAAGGCGCCCTTCATCGTCCTTGACGATGCCGATATCGATGCGGCGGTCGCGGCCGCCGCCTTCGGCGCCTATATGAACCAGGGCCAGATCTGCATGTCGACGGAACGCATCATCGTGCTCGACAGCGTCGCCGATACATTCGTGGAAGCATTTGCCAGGAAGGCGGCGAGCCTCACGGCCGGCGATCCGCGCGAAGGCAAAACGCCGCTCGGCTCGCTGGTCAGCGCCGAAGCGACATCGCGCATCCGGGCGCTGGTGGATGACGCCGTCTCAAAAGGCGCACGGCGGGTTGCCGGCGGCGGCGGCAATGGCACCATGCTGGATGCGATCGCCGTCGATGGCGTCACGCCGGCCATGCGGCTTTATGCGGAGGAAAGCTTCGGTCCGGTCGTCTCCATCATCAGGGCCGGCAGCATCGATGAGGCCGTGAGCATTGCCAACGAAACCGAATTCGGTCTTTCCGCCGCCATTTTCGGCAGGGACCAGGCGCGGGCGATTGCCATTGCCGCGCGGATCGAAAGCGGCATATGCCATATCAACGGCCCAACCGTTCACGATGAAGCGCAGATGCCCTTCGGCGGGGTAAAGGCTTCCGGTTACGGCCGTTTTGGCGGCACGGCGGGCATTGCTGAATTCACCGAGCTGCGCTGGGTCACGTTGCAGGACGGGCCGCTGCATTATCCGATCTGAACCGGAAAAGGTACGGGCTGACGGGCGGCATCATCGCCGCTCGTCGATCAGCCAGCCGGTGAGTTTTCTCACCGCGCTGTCGCTGCTTTTCGGCCGCATCAGCCAGTAGCCGCGCCCTGGCGCATCCAGGCTCGGGCCCGCGGTCACCAGCACGCCGGCCTCGAGCAGGGGATCGATGAGCCCGGCCCAGCCGAGTGCGAAACCCTGTTCGCCGATGGTTGCCTGCACCACCATGCTGTAATTGTTGAAGCTGATGTCACCGCCATCGTGTTCGGGGTCTCGCGGCAGGCCGAAATGCTTGAAATAGGCGGGCCAGTCGAACCAGTGCGCCTGCGAGGTGTTTTCGAGGTGGATGAGCTTTCGCCGTGAAAAATCCTTAACGGTTGCGGGCGCGGATGTCCCGGCCAGCAGGGCGGGCGAACAGACCGGCGTGACCTTCTCAGACAGCAACAGCACCGCCCCTTCGCCCGCCTCCTGTCGGGTGCCGAAAATGATCATCACGTCACTATCGTGTTTGCCCTGGCCGAGCGGATTCTGTGTGGCGACGATCTGGATATTGATATCGGGGTTCAACGCGCGAAATCCGTGCATGCGCGGGATGAGCCACAGCGAGGAGAACGCATAGTCCGTGTGCAGGCGGATGGTCTGCCGTTCCTCCGTCCGGCGAAGCTGTTGCGCGAGAAGATCGATGGCGTCGACATTGCGCGAGACGATATCGAACAGTTTTTGTCCCTCGGCGGTCAGTTCGATGCCGCGATGTTTACGGCGGATGAGGGAGACGCCCAGTTCCTCTTCCAGCTTGCGTATCTGATAGCTCACGGCCGGCTGGGTGAGCCGCAGGGAGGCCGCCGCCGCCGTCAGGCTGCCCTGACGGGCAACCTCGGTGAAAATGCGCATCCATCCCAGATCAAGCGGCCGTTCTGACATCAAAATTCCTTATATCAGTCATCGAAAAATACCCGCTTCACAGGCAAAAGCAACGTGGTGTTCAATAAACTGGATTGATAAAAGGGGAGCCGCAATGAAAACCATTTCTCATCTGCATCGCATCGCCGCCGGTTTCATTCTGTCCGTGGCGGCCTTCTCCACCCCGCTTCAGGCGGCCGATGACGCGGCCTGCAAGACGATCCGTCTCAGCGATCCCGGCTGGACCGACATCACCGCCACCAATGGTGTCGCTTCCGTTTTGCTCGATGCCTTGGGTTATGAAGCCGACGTCAAGACTCTGTCGGTGCCGATCGGCTATCAGGCCATGAAAAACGGCGAGATCGATGTTTTCCTCGGCAACTGGATGCCGGCCCAGAAATCCTTCGTGGATGATCTGAACGCCGCCAAGGCGGCCGAGGTGATGACGAAAAATCTTGAGGGCGCCAAGTTCACGCTGGCGGTGCCTTCCTACATGGCGGAAAAGGGTGTGAAGGATTTCGCCGATCTGGCCAAACATGCCGATGAATTCGAAAGCAAGATTTACGGCATCGAGCCCGGCGCACCTGCCAACCAGAATATCCAGAAAATCATCGACGCCAATGATTTCGGCCTGAAAGGCTGGCAGCTCGTCGAATCCGGTGAACAGGCCATGCTGGCGCAGGTGGAGCGGGCGGGCAGGGACGAGAAGGCCGTGGTCTTCCTCGCCTGGGCGCCGCATCCGATGAACGAGAAGATCGATATCGCCTATCTCTCTGGCGGCGACGCCTATTTCGGCCCGAATTTCGGCGGCGCGGAAGTCTATACGCTGGCCCGCACCGGCTGGCCGCAGCAATGCCCGAATGCGGCGACGCTGTTCAACAACCTGAAATTCGATATCGGCATGGAAAATACCCTGATGGGCTCCATTCTGGGTGGCGAGGATTCGAAGATGGCGGCAGCGGCCTGGCTGAAGGCCAATCCGCAGGCGCTGGATGGCTGGCTGCAGGGCGTCACCACGCTGGATGGCAAGCCGGGTGCGGATGCCGTCAAAGGCAAGCTTGGCCTCTAAAATCGGAAAGTGGAAATGCCGCGTCCCAATATTCTGATCCTGATGGCCGACCAGTTTAACGGGACGTTTTTTCCCGATGGCCCGGCCGATTTTCTCCACGCACCCTATCTCAAAGCCTTGGCGAAGCGGTCTGTCCGCTTCGCCAACACCTATACGGCAAGCCCGCTCTGCGCACCGGCCCGCGCCTCCTTCATGTCGGGGCAATTGCCGAGCCGCACCCGGGTTTACGACAATGCCGCCGAATTTGCTTCCGACATTCCGACCTATGCCCATCATCTGCGGGCGGCGGGTTATTACACCGGTCTTTCGGGAAAGATGCATTTCGTCGGGCCGGATCAGCTGCATGGCTTAGAGGAGCGCCTGACGACGGATATCTATCCCGCCGATTTCGGCTGGACGCCTGATTATACCAAGCCCGGCGAGCGCATTGACTGGTGGTATCACAATCTCGGTTCGGTGACCGGCGCAGGGGTGGCCGAAATCACCAACCAGATGGAATATGACGATGAGGTGGCCTATCACGCCACCCGCAAGCTTTACGATCTGTCGCGCCGCCTCGATGATCGGCCGTGGTGCCTGACGGTCAGCTTCACCCATCCGCACGATCCCTATGTGGCGCGGCGGAAATTCTGGGATCTCTATGAAGACTGCCCGGCGCTCGATCCGCAGTCGGAAGCGATTGCCTTTGATCAGCAGGACCCGCATTCGAAACGGCTGCTGGAAGCCTGCGATCATCAGGCGTTCGAGATCACAGACGAGCAGATACGTCGGGCACGTCGGGGTTATTTCGCCAATATCTCCTATATCGACGAAAAGGTCGGTGAAATCCTCGACGTCCTGAAGGCGACGCGGATGGAGGAAGATACCATCATTCTCTTCCTGTCCGACCATGGCGACATGCTGGGCGAGCGTGGGCTGTGGTTCAAGATGTGTTTCTTCGAAGGCTCCGCCCGTGTGCCGCTGATGATCGCCGCGCCGGGCTGGCAGCCGGCCCGGATCGACACGCCGGTCTCGACGCTCGATGTCACACCGACGCTGTGCGGGCTGGCCGGGCTCGATATCACCTCGCTCAAGCGCTGGACGGATGGCGAGGATCTGGCGGCGCTGGCAATGGGAACCGGCGGGCGCGGACCGGTGCCGATGGAATATGCCGCCGAAGGCTCCATCGCACCGCTCGTCGCCATCAGGGACGGCCGCTACAAGCTGTCGGTCTGCGAGGCCGATCCGCCGCTGCTTTACGATATAGAGGCTGATCCCGAAGAGCGCCGCAACCTTGCCGGCGATCCCGCTTTCAGCGCCGTGCTTTCATCGCTTTCGGCGGAAATCGGCCGGCGCTGGCAGCTCCCCGCCTTCGATGCCGCCGTGCGGGAAAGCCAGGCGCGGCGCTGGGTGGTCTACAAGGCGTTGCGTAACGGCGCCTATTATCCGTGGGATTATCAGCCGCTGCAGAAAGCCTCGGAACGCTACATGCGCAACCATATGGACCTTAACGTACTGGAGGAAAACCAGCGTTATCCGCGCGGGGAGTGACGCGGGCGGGCCGCGTCACGCGGCGGCGGTCGCCCTCGGTGCGCCGCCCGCCGCCTGCACGGCGAGACTGCCCGCCGCGACGCCCGCTTTGAGGCATTGCCGGTCGTCCTGCCGCCGAAGCCATGCGTCGAGAAAGCCGGCATTAAAAGCGTCGCCGGCGCCGGTGGTATCGATGACCGGGACCTTTTGCGCCGCCATATGGTGAAGCCCGCCCGTAGAGGATACCCAGGCGCCCTGCGCACCGCCCTTGAGGGCCACGACGGGAAAGGCCTTCGCCAGCGCCCCGATGGCGGCTTCCGGCTCTGTGAAACCCGTAATCGCTTCGGCTTCCTCGAGATTGGGCAGGAACACGTCGACGCCCGCGCAGGCCTTGAGCAGCCCCCTGTCGTAGATCAGCGATGCATCCCAGCTCGGATCGAGCGAGACGGATAATCCGCTCGCCTTGGCGCGGGAGACGAGATCGGGAATTTCGTGAAGAGTCGCGAATTCGGCGATGTGCAGGTGCCCCGCGCTGTTCCACGCGAAAGCGGCATCAAGGGTCGAGGGGCGCACGGAACCGGCGCGTCGCGTCAAGAACGCACGGTCATGTCCAACCACCGTCGCGACCGTTACCTGCGGCCCGGCATCGGCCGAATGTTCAAGAAATTGCAGGTCGACGCCGCTCTGCCGCATCTTTTCACCAATGTCGCGCGACAGCATATCGGTTCCAAGCCTTGCGAGCAGCGCGACCGGACGGCCGATATGGGCGAAATGCGCGGCGGCGATGAAGGCTCCGCCGCCGGCGGCGATTTCCATGTCACCGGCAAACAGTTCCCGGCCGAGCACGGGCAATTCATCGAGCCCGGTAAAGATGATGTCGCAATAGATCCGGCCGATGCTGATGACGGCAGTTTTTTCTGTTGTCATCATGCGCGGCCCAAAAGCTTTTCCGTCTTCGCGTCGAAAAGATAAAGCGCGCCTGGCTCCGCCAGGCATTGCAACCGGCTGCCGACAGCCGGAATGGATTTTCCTCTCGCCGTGGCGATGACCGAGGTGGTGTCGGTATCGAGGTGCACAAGCGTCTCCGGCCCGAGCGGCTCGACGGCCGTTACGGTTCCCTCAAGCGCAAATGTTCCTTGAGCGGCTCGGGTCTCGCCAACCAGCAGATCATGCGGCCGGACGCCGATCAGAAGCTCACCCGCGGCGGCAGGCGTGACGCTGCTGGTTGTTCTGGTCCCGCGCAGCAAGTTCATCGAGGGGCTGCCGATGAAGCGGGCGGTGAAAATATCGACAGGCGTTTCGTAGAGTTCCGTCGGCGTGCCAACCTGCAGAATGTGGCCATCCTTCATCACCACGATCCGGTCCGCCATGGTCATGGCTTCCACCTGGTCATGGGTGACGTAAACCGTCGTTGTCTTAAGACGTTGGTGCAAGCGCTTGATTTCAATGCGCATCTGCGATCTCAATTGTGCGTCGAGATTGGATAGCGGCTCATCGAACAGAAAGGCGGCGGGATCGCGCACCATGGCGCGGCCGATGGCGACGCGCTGCCGCTGGCCGCCCGACAAGGCCGCGGGACGGCGGTCGAGCAGGGCTTCCAGCCCCAGCACCCGGCCGGCCTCTTCGATGCGCCGGTTCTTTTCCTCGCGGTCGAGTTTCGAGGTGTAAAGCCCGAAGCCGATATTCTGGCGAACCGTCATATGCGGGTAGATCGCATAGTTCTGGAAGACCATGGCGATATTGCGCTGTTTCGGTTCCTTCTCGTTGACGACGTTGCCGCCGATCTTCAACGTTCCGTCGGAAATCTCCTCCAGCCCGGCGATCATGCGCAGCGTGGTGGATTTTCCGCAGCCGGAAGGGCCGACAAAAACGACAAATTCGCCGTCTTCGATGGCAAGGTCTATGCCTTTCACCGCCTCGACCTTGCCGTAGCGCTTCACGAGTTGATTGAGTTCGATTGTCGCCATTATCGCGCTCCCGTCAGGGCAGTGAATTTCTCGGTCAGTTCAGCGGCTTTCGCCGCTTCATGATCGGCGGATCGTTGCGCTACCGCCGTAAAGGCCGCGAGCTTGTCGCGATAGGCCGTGATTGCTTCCCGCATCGGTTCGGGGGCAGGCCCGCCGAAGCGGCTGCGCACGGCGACGAAGTGCTCCGGCGAGACGATCTGCCTGAACTTTTCCTCGTCGATGCCGGTCTCGCGTCCCGCCAGTTCGCTGAATGCCTTCAGGAACGGCTGGTAACCGTCATTCGGCAGATCGCCCTTCAGCGCGACGACGCTCCTGGCGACGCTCGCGGCAATCTCATGCGCCTGCCGGAACGACAGATTCTCGATGCGGACAAGCGAATCCGCCAGTTCCGTGATGGTGATGCAGGATCGGCGAATATTCTGATCGACCCTTTCCGGATCGATGCTGATCTGGCCGACGAGGCTGGCGAGCAGATCGAGAACCCGGCCGGCAGAAGTGAAGGCCTCGTAACCCATGCCCTGCGTCTCGCCCTCGCTGTCATTCATGTCGGTGAAGGGCGTGTTGTGCATCACGTCAAGCACGGTCCGCGCCCGGCCGAATGTCTGGCTGGCGAGGTGGCGCAGATGTTCGATCGGCACCGGGTTGCGCTTCTGCGGCATGATCGAGGAAATCTGCACCAGCGAATTCGGCACGTAGATCTGGCCGACCTCAAAGCTCGTCCAGAACTGGAAGTCCTGAATGAGCCTTCCGAGATGCAGGAACATCAGCTCGATGGCGCCATAGGTGGCCGTCGTATAGTCGACCGCCGCGATGCAGGAATAGGAATTGCCTAAGGGTGCGGCAAAGCCCAGCAATTCGGCAACACGCGCCCGGTCGATGGGAAAGCCCGAGGTGGTGATGGCGGCAGCACCCATCGGCGAAAGATCGACGATACGGCGGGCCTCGGCGAAGCGGTCGATATCCCGGATCAGCACTTCGATGGCGGCGGAGAGGTAATGGCCGAAGGTGGTGGGCTGGGCCGGCTGCCCATGCGTATAGGCCACTATCAGGGTGGATTGATTGCGCTCGGCGGCATCGATCAGGGCTTTCAGCAGAACGCGAGCCTTGGCGGTAAGCGTATCGATCTTGCCCTTGAGGCCGATCTTGAACAGCGTGTGGTCGATATCGTTGCGCGAACGGGCCGTGTGCAGGCGGCCGGCGACATCGACGCCGATACGGGCTTTCAGTTCCTTCTCGATCAGGAAGAAGAAATCCTCGACCTCGCCGGTATAAACAAGCTCCGATGGCTCGATGGTCCTGTCGATATCCTCAAGCGCGCCGGCGATTTTCGCTGCCGTTTCCGCATCGAGAATTCCGGTTTCGAAGAGCATGACGAGATGGGCGCGGTCTATGCGGCGGAACCCGTCGACATGGTGGTTCTTGGCGCCGTCGAATAGCGGGCGCAGTACGGTTTCCTTGTAGACGGGGTCGGGAAACTTGCTGGTATCGGACTGGCGCGGGTTGATATCGGCCATGATATTATCCTTTCAGGCCCGCCAGCATCACACCGCGCACGATGTAGCGTTGCAGGACGATGAAGACGATGAGGGTGGGGATGGTCGCGATGGCGGCGCCGGTCATGATCATTTCCCACTGGATCTGCTGTTCCACCGCAAAGCTCGAAAGACCGACCGGCAGCGTGTAAAGCTCCTTGCTTGTCGTGACGATCAGAGGCCAGAAGAATGCCGTCCAGTTGCCGAGGAAGGTGAATATCGCGAGTGCGGAGAGCGCCGGCGTCACCAGTGGCAGGGCGACTTTCCACCAGATCTGGAACTCGTTGAGCCCGTCGACACGTGCGGCCTCGATGAAGTCGTTCGGAACCGTTTCGAAGAACTGCTTCATCAGGAAGGTGCCAAAGGCCGTCATCATGCCGGGGAACATGATGCCCCAGTAGCTGTCGAGCCAGCCCAGCTGGCTGGACATCAGATACCAGGGAATGACGAGCATTTCTGTCGGTATCATCAGCGTCGAGAGGATCGCGAGGAAGATGAAGTATCTGCCACGAAACTCGAATTTCGCCAGCGTGTAACCGACAAGGCTGTCGAAGAAGCAGTTGGAAACGGTGACGATGACCGCAACCAGCATCGAGTTGAAGAACCAGCGCAGGAAGCGGCCGTCGGCCATGACGGTGATGTAGTTCGCAATTGTCGGAGCGGCCGGAATGAGCCTGAGGTCATAGACCTGATCCGCCGTCTTGAACGAGGTCGAGAACATGAAGAGCAGCGGCGAGACCATGATCAGACCGCCGATGAACAATATTGTCCAGGCGATGATGCGGCCGGGGCGGATGCGGGCGTGGGAGAGTGGCGGCGCTTCGCTCATTTCTTTTCCCTCAGGACCCAGAGCTGGATCAGCGATACGAAGAGTAGAATGGTGAAGAGGACGACCGTCTGTGCCGCGGCGTAACCCATGGCGTAGGAGTTGAATGCGGTCTGGTAGATCATCAGCACCAGCGGTTTCGTCGAGCCGAGCGGGCCGCCCGGATCATTGGTGGTCATGTTGTAGACCTGGTCGAAAATGCGCAGGAAGCCGATGGACGAGAAGACCACGAGGAAAACCGTGGTGGGTTTCAGGAGCGGTAGCGTGATCTTGCGCAGGATCGCCCATTCACCCAGCCCGTCGATGCGGGCGGCCTCGTAAAAGGTCGTCGGGATGGCGCGCAGGCCCGCCATGAAGATGATGATCTGGAAACCGAGACCCGCCCAGATGGCCGTCACCATGATCGAATAAAGCGCCTGATCGGTGGAGCGGATGAAGGGCTGCTGCGGAATGCCGAGAAGGGCGAAGACATCGTTGATGATGCCGATGGGCGGCGGCTGGTAGAACCAGCGCCAGACCCAGGCCATGGCGGCCGCCGTGGTCAGGTAGGGCAGGAAATAGAGCGCGCGGATGAAACCGTGCAGGATGCGTACCCGGTCGAGATAAAAGGCGATGACGAAGGCCAGTACGAGGCTGATCGGCGTGCCGACGATGAGATAGGCGAAGGTGTTCCGGAACACCTTCCAGAATTGCGGGTCCTTGAACAGCTTCACGTAATTGGCGACGCCGATGAACTTCGCCGGCCTGAGCAGGTCCCAGTTGGTGAAGGACAGCCAGAAGGCCTGCAGCGTCGGGTAAAAACGGATGACGCTGTAGAATAGGATCGGGATCGCCAGAAAGCTCCAGATCCACAAAAGCCGTTTGGTGCGCATGGAAAGGCGATCTCCAAGGGAGCCGCCGGGGCGGCCGGATGCCGCCCCCTGTTGATCGATCGCTGTCATGGTTGGACCTGCGGTTCTTACGGTTTCGCCGCGTCGATGATTTCCTGCTCGGCCTCGGCGGCCTGCTTGATGGAATCCTCGACCGATTGGCCCTCGAGAAGGACCCGGTTGGTCATGTCGATGGCGTTCTGCCGCTGGGCGGCCTCATCCATGAACAGTGTCGTATGGGCATATTCCAGACCCTTCAGGAACGGCGCGTAGATCGGGTCCTTCAGGTTTTCTTCGGTCAGCGCCGCGGAGCGCCGTGCCGGCAGTTCGCCCACCGTCTTCAGCCAGATCGCCATGGCTTCCGGAGAGGAAATATAGGCGAGGAACTTCTTCGACGCCTCAAGCTCCTCGCCCGTGGTCTTGGCGCTGATGCCGTTGGCGAAGTAGCTGGCATAGTTGGAGCGGATGTTCTTGTCATTGGTGGGAAGTTCGGTCACGCCCCACTCGAAATCCTTGATGGTGCGGAACGAGCCCAGCCGGAAGGTGCCGTCGATGGTCATGCCGGCCTTGCCGGCGCGGAAGGCGGCCTGGCCCTCATCCATGAAACCCGCCTGGCCGATCTTCTTTTCGAGTTGCAGGCTGGTGTAGAATTTCAGCGCCTGAACGCCCGCCTCGCTGTTATAGGTGACCTTCTGGTCGTTGTCGGTATAGGGCTCGCCGCCATATTGGCGAATCAGGACTTCACGCCACCACTGGTGGTCCTGGCCGCCCATGTCGAGCGTTGAGCCGGCAACGGTGAGGTTTCCTGCCGCGTCATACTTGGCGATCTTTTCGGCTGCCGCGACGAATTCATCGAGCGTCTTCGGCGGATTGGCGGGATCGAGGCCCGCCTCGGTGAAGAGCTTCTTGTTGTAGAAGAGGGCGAGCGAACGCACCGCCGTCGGCAGGCCGTAATAATCGTCGCCACGTTTCATGGCGCTGACGATCGGGAAAAATTCGCTTTCGATCTTGTCGTGCGGAAAGGCGTCGGTCGGCAGCGGCTGCAAGATGCCGCCGGCCGCGAACTTGTCGAGCCAGCCATAAAACAGCTGCATCACGTCGGGGCCCTTGCCGGACATGTTGGCGGCAATCACGCGCGTCTGGTAATCGGCGTAAGGAAAGGTCACCTGCTTGACGGTGATGTCGGGATTGGCCTTCTGGAACTGCGCGATCAGCTCATCCATGGCTTTTACGCGTGTGTCGAAGACATATTGCCAATATTCGATTTCAACCGCCTGCGCGGCGTTGAATGCAAATGTGCTGAAACCGGCAACCAAGCCGGCGAACAGAGTTGCC
>QFOL01000468.1 GCA_003241215.1 Agrobacterium fabrum | reverse complement strand
GTCAAGGTTATCGCCTCATCCGTCCGCAAGGGCAATGTTCTCGACGTGGACGGCAAGCTTTACGTCGTTCTCACCGCGCAGAACTTTCACCCCGGCAAGGGCACGCCGGTCACGCAGGTGGACATGCGCCGCATCGTTGACGGCGTGAAGGTCTCCGAGCGCTGGCGCACCACCGAGCAGGTCGAGCGCGCTTTTGTCGAAGACCTGAACTTCCAGTTCCTTTATGAAGATGGCGAAGGCTTCCACTTCATGAACCCTGACAACTACGATCAGGTCGTTGTCGACGTTGAGACGATGGGCGACCAGAAGGCCTATCTGCAGGAAGGCATGACCTGCATTCTTTCCATTCATGAAGGCAATCCGCTGGCTGTCGAACTGCCGCGCCATGTCACGCTGGAAATCACGGAAACCGAACCGGTCGTGAAGGGCCAGACGGCGTCTTCTTCCTACAAGCCGGCAATTCTTTCCAACGGCATCCGCACCATGGTGCCGCCGCATATCGACGCCGGTATCCGTGTGGTCATCGCGACGGAAGACAATTCCTACGTCGAGCGCGCCAAGAACTGAGCCTGATGACGGGCTGAAAAAAGCACCGGTCACCCGGTGCTTTTTTTGTGCCTTAAATAGCAAAAAGCCCGCGTCGAAAGACGCGGGCTTTTTGTTTGTCTTTTGGGGCTGTTATTACATGCCCTTCGCGGCAGCCACAGTCGGGCCGGCTGACTTCTTCGGGGCCGGCTGGCCAACGGCGTAACCGCCGCCGAGCGCCACGTTGAGCGAGACATAATCCTGCGCGGTCGTCTGGATCGCCGTGGCAAGGTTTGCCTGCGCATCCGAGACCGAGCGCTGGGCATCCAGAACATCGAGCAGGGACGATGCGCCATCACGATAGCTGGCGGTGGAGAGCTGCAGCGCTTCCTGGTAGGAGGCGACAGTCTTCCTCAGCGCGTCGACGGTACGCTGGTCGCGATTGATGGCGGCCAGGGCGTTTTCGACTTCTTCCACCGCAGTAAGAACGGTCGCCTTCCAGACGAGATATTGCTCGCGCGCCTGTGAGTTGGCGATGTCGACATTGGCGCGGAGTCTGCCGCCGTCGAGGATCGGCAGAGTGAGGCTCGGACCGAAGGACCAGCTATTGGCACTTCCCCTGCTGCCGCCGCTCACGAAATTGTAGCTCGGGGTGATCGCGCCACCAAGTTCGATGCTCGGATACAGCTGGGCCTCGCTTACACCGATCGTGGCGACCGCAGCGGCGAGATTGCGTTCGGCGACGCGGATGTCCGGACGGTTGCGGATCAGGTCGGCCGGAATGCCGGTGCGGGGAATCGCGCGCGCCACAGGCTGGCGTGCGCCCTTCTGCAGCTCGGTAATGAGCGACGAGGCCGGCATGCCGAGCAGGGTTGCGATGCGGTGCGCGGCCCTGCGGAAGCTGGTTTCGAGACCGGGTATCTGCGACAGCGTGGAGTTGACCAGACCTTCGGACTGGACGACATCGAGGCGCGAGGCGGCGCCCGCTTCGAGCTGCAGCTTGGTCAGGTCGAGCGTTTCGCGGCGGGAACTCAGGTTCTGGCGGGCAATCTCCAGACGCTCCTGATAATAGCGCACGTCGATATAGGCGGCGGCGACGGATGAAATCAGCGTCAGGCGCTGGACGTCGACGGTGGAGTAGGCGGCATCAAGCGATGCATTGGCGCTTTCCGTTGCCCGGCGATAGCGGCCGAAGAGGTCGAGGAACCAGGAAACGCTGAGGCCGCCGGAAGATACGTTGGTGACGGGAACGTCACGGTAGCTGCCCTTGGTTTCGCTGGTCGTGTGGCTGCCACTGCCCGTCAGGCTTGGCAGGCCGCCAGCGCCCTCCACGATCACCTGTGCCTGCGCCTGGTTGATGCGCTCGATCGCCTGCATCACGGTGAGGTTCTGCGCCAGGCCGGTGGAAACGTAGCCATTGAGGCGGTTATCGTTAAAGGCTGTCCACCACGCAACGCTGCTGATGTCGCCATTACTGGTTTTTCCGGCTTCCGCAAACTTGCCCGGCAATTGAATTTCCGGGGTCTTGTGGTCGGGCCCGACGACGCAGCCCGAGAGCAGCAGCATTGTCAGGGGAAGAGTAGCGCGAATAGACAGCATGTAATTTTCCCAATTCTCTGGTTGGCTTACCGAGCGCGGCTTGCTGACAAATGGGCTGCGCGGTCGATATGCCGTAGAAACGTGCATTTGCCAAATCGGCGACATTTCTAGCAGCGTATTAACGGTTGGCACAGCCCATTTTTGTTTTGTTAACGCCTTGAAAGGCGACGAATGATGACGAAAAAGGACGGAACGAAGAA
>QFOL01000467.1 GCA_003241215.1 Agrobacterium fabrum | reverse complement strand
CCGATCATGAAATGCTCCCTTGCACACGCACTCTCATTGCCGACTATCGCAACGCGGCAATCCTGTCCATCGGTGGGATTTCATCTTGATGAGGAAAATACGAATCGCAAGCCTAAAATCGCCCGAATCATCGTCACTTCACATTCGTTTTAAAAAGATTCTGAGCAAGTGCAGCAAATTTTCCATAGGGCGTAAGACTGGAAAGCGGAATGCGCAGAAGCGGAAGATACCCGCCGCAGGGCAGCAAAAACATTTCGTCGTCTTCGGGAAGTCTTGGATTTTCGGTTGAAAGAACTGTCGTGACGGCAAAATGTAGTGGAGCGCGCGCAACGCTTTTGACGGAAACAATGCCGCTGCCGCGCAATTCCAGCAGGCCGGCGATTGCGTCCGGTCGCTCGGCAATGATGTTGTCGCCATCGCGATACACGAAAATCTGATCGTCCGCGATCAGCGCCGCCGGCAATCCGCAGCGTTCCGCTTCCGTCAGGAAGCTGAAGGCAAGCTCGCTTTTGCCGCTACCCGATGGTCCGGTGAAAAGGATGCCGGTGTTTTGGACGGTGATGGCGGTGGCATGCAGGTTGAAGCGTTCAGCGTTCATGGGTTTCGGCCGCCGGCAGCGACAGGGTGAAGCGCGCGCCGGATATCACGCCATATTTGTCGACCACGTTTTCCGCCCGCAGACTGCCGCCATGGGCTTCGGCGATCTGGCGGCTGATGGAAAGGCCAAGGCCGGAGTTTTGTCCGAACCCTTCGCTCGCCGGCCGGTCGGTATAGAAGCGCTCGAAAATCCGGTCGATGTCTTCGGCCTGAATGCCGGGCCCGTTATCCTCTACCTGCACGATGCAGCGATCCTTGTGACGGGAAAGGCGCAGGGTGATGCGACCGCTTTCCTCGGCAACGAAGGAGCGCGCATTCTCGATGAGGTTGGTGACGATCTGGCCGATACGCAGGTCGTGGCCATTCACCACGAATGAGGTTTTCGCGCCCGCTTTCCGGTCGACAACATAATCGATCGTCACGCTTTTCTTCTTGGTGCTTATCTGGCGGGATATGTCCACCAGCCCCTTCATCAGCACATCGAGATCGAGCGGCGAGGCGTCGGCGCGCGCCAGTTCGGCGTCGAGCCGCGACGCATCCGAAATGTCGCTGATCAGGCGGTCGAGACGGCGGACATCGTGGAAAATGATTTCGGTCAGGCGCTGTTTCGACTCTTCGGTCTTGGCGCGCGGCAGGGTTTCCACGGCGCTGCGCAGCGAGGTCAGCGGGTTCTTGAGTTCATGGCTGACATCGGCGGCGAAGCTTTCGATGGCGTCGATACGGTCGTAAAGCGCCGTCGTCATTTCACGCAGCGCAATCGAAAGATTGCCGATCTCATCCTGACGCGCCGAGAAATCCGGTATTTCCTCGCGGGTTCTCGCCCCGCGGCGCACGCGGATTGCGGCCGCCGAAAGCCGCCGCAGCGGCGTGGCGATGGTCGAAGACAGGAGCAGCGACAGCACGATATTGACCAGCGTGGCGATGCCGAAGACGCGCATGATGGCAAGGCGTTCCGCATGCACGATCTTGTCGATATCGCCCGCCTGCGTGGAGAGCAGCAGAACGCCGAGCACCGCCCGGAAGCGCTGCACCGGCACGGCCACAGAAACGATCAGCTCGCCCTTTTCGGTGACGCGCACCACCGCGCCGCGCACACCCGTCAGCGCATTCATCACTTCCGGATAGATCGAGCCGTCGCCGCCCGGCGCTTCCTTATATTGCGGCAGGCTGCTCGGCTGCAGCATGCGGTTGAACATGCTGGTGAACCAGTCGCCCCAGGTCTGCGTCTCCGGCGTCACCGGCGGCAGATCGAAGCGCAGCACCTGGCCGCGCGAATAAAGATGACGGGAATCGAGCAGCAGGTTGGCATCGGCATCGAACAGCCGCGCGCGGGTGCGTGTCGGTGAAATCAGCCGCCGCAGCACCGGCGCCACCCGTTCCGGATTGATCGGGAAACTTAAGTCCTCATCGTTGGGGGCAGGGGTGATGCTCTGCCCCGCCTGCAATTCGAGCAGCTTTTCCGGATTGATGGTGATTGAGTTGGTGTCGACCGAGGCGGAAGCGGAGACAGCGCCGGCGATGATCTCGCCCTGCGTCAGCAGGCTTTCCACGCGCGCGTCGATCAGCCCTTCGCGGAACTGGTTGAGATAGAGAATGCCGCCGACCAGAACCACCGTCGCCGCGACGTTGAAGAAGAGAATGCGGCGCGTGAGGCTGGAAAACACCGCATTGCCGAAAATGCGCCGGATGATCGTCAGCGGATGGATACGATGGCGGCGTTCGCTGCCGCGTTCTTCG
>QFOL01000466.1 GCA_003241215.1 Agrobacterium fabrum | reverse complement strand
TGAAGATCGAACGCGACTTGAAAAGATTCGCTTCCGTTTCCTTGCCGATCGGCAGTTCCTTGCTCTTGTCGTCTTCGTCTTCGTTCATCAACGGCTCTCCAGCGTAAGTCTTGCATGCCCTTCGGACATAGTGCGACTTGTTACGTAAGGCAATGAGCGAAAAAGGCAAGGTTTGCCCGCCAACAATAAACACCACCCCCGGCAGATGACGCATGGACAGCCTGTCCGCCTTCGCAATATCGTCAACGCCTCATTGCCGCGCCGGCCGCCGCGGGAAACCCAATATACCGCTGCGGACGGCAATAATTTAAAGAGGGAATCATGCTGAAAAGACTAAGCCTCACCGCCGCCGCGCTCGGCCTCACCGCCCTGCCCGCCTTCGCCCATCTGAACCCGGAAGAACACGGTTCCTTCATGGCTGGCGTCTCCCACCCGTTTTTCGGCGCGGACCACATTCTGGCGATGGTGGCCGTCGGCATCTGGGCCTCGCAGATCGCCGTCGCTCAGAGCGACCGCAAGGCGCTGTGGATCGTGCCTTCCGCCTTCGTCGGCACCATGGCCACCGGTTTCCTGATGGCGGTTTACGGTATCGGGCTTCCCTTCGTCGAACCGGCAATTCTCGCCTCCGTCATCGGTCTCGGCCTGCTCGTTGCCATGGCGGCAAGGCTTCCCACGGCAGCGGCGGCAGCCATTGTCGGCGCTTTCGCGCTTTTCCACGGCCATGCCCATGGCGGCGAACTCGGCAGCGCAGGCGCGCTTCAATTCGGCATCGGCTTCATGATCGCCACTGCCGCCCTGCATGCGGCCGGCATCGCGCTCGGTCTCGGCATTGCCCGTTTCGGCTCGGCAGCCAGCCGCACCGTCGGCGCACTGACGGCAATCGCCGGCCTGTCGCTTGCCTTCGGCGGCTGACGATCATTACCGAAATTTAAAATTCGGGCCGCTTTGAAAAGCCAGAATTGAGGCCTACCTCCTTATCGTGGATTTTCGCTTCACGGTAAGGAGGCAGCCTATGTCACCGGAAGAAAGCCAGCTTCTCAAGGGCCTGTTCGACAGGACCAGAACCGCATCCGCCACCCCGCGTGACCGCGAGGCGGAAACATTGATCGCAGACGCCATGCGCGATCAGCCCGCAGCCCCCTATTATCTCGCCCAGGCGGTGATCGTTCAGGAAAAGGGTCTGGAAGCGGCGGCAGCCCATATCAAGCAGCTCGAAGACCGTATCCACGCGCTGGAAAGCGGCAACGGCGCCCCGCAGGCCGCAGCGCAGGGCGGTTTTCTGAGCTCCATCTTCGGAACCGGCCAACCGCAGCCGCCCGCACCAGCCCCTGCGGCCGCGCCGAACTCATGGCGCAACGATACCGCAGGCCAGACGGCGGGCCCTTGGGGAGCGGCAGCCAATCAGCAGCAGCCCGGTGGCCCATGGAGCCAGGCCGCCGCAGGCGGACGTTCAGGCGGTGGGTTTCTGCAAGGCGCGCTCGGCACCGCTGCCGGTGTCGCGGGCGGCATGCTGCTCGCCAATTCGCTGAGCGGCATTTTCGGCAGCCACATGTCGTCGCTCGGCCTTGGCTCGCCCTTCGGCGGCGGCAATGCCGCAGGTAACGCGCCCGCCGAGGAAACCGTCATCAATAATTACTACGGTGACGGCGCCAGCCCGCAGAACAACGACGATGACGATATCCAGCAGGCCGATGACGACAGCGCCGACGATGCGGATTTCGATTCAGGCGACGACGGTTCGTTCGCCTGAATTCCGGATCGCATAAACAGCCGGATCAGCCGCGACCGCGATAGGTGGCGACGCCCTGATCCGGCAGCCATACGCCTTCAGGCGCCGGTCCCGTCTGCCAGAAGACATCGATCGGAATGCCGCCGCGCGGATACCAGTAGGCGCCGATTCTCAACCATTTCGGTTGCAGCAGCTCCACCAGCCGCTTGGCGATATAGACCGAACAATCCTCGTGGAATGCGCCGTGATTGCGGAAGGACTGCAAAAACAGCTTCAGCGACTTCGATTCCACCAGGAAATCGCCCGGAATATAGTCGATGACGATATGGGCGAAATCCGGCTGGCCGGTCATCGGGCAAAGCGAGGTGAATTCGGGCGCGGTGAAACGCACCACGTAGTCGGTGCCGGCATTGCCGTTCGGCACCTTTTCGAGAACGGCCTTTTCCGGGCTTTCAGGCGTATCGACCTTCGTGCCCAGCTGCGACAGGCCGGAAACATCCGTCACGGACATGGAAAACTCCTGTTTTTCAAACAATCACTTTGACGCCATGCGCCTTTTCGCCTTCCGGCTCGACGTGAATGGCAAGGCTGGCGCCCGGTATGACGTCCCTTATGGCATCTTCAAGGCGGTCG
>QFOL01000088.1 GCA_003241215.1 Agrobacterium fabrum | reverse complement strand
TGGCAGGTGCGGTGCGATGCGTGTAGAAACTGACATGGAATTCTCCCCTTTCATGCGGTCTGCAGCGCAAACCCAAGATAGTAACGTGCGCATCGCAAAAAAAGTTCCGGACCGCCGGAACTATTTTTTTCACCGTGCATTCTTCGCCACGACACAAAAGGAATACCGGACGTTATGAGCATATTTCAATCGGACCAAGACCAGCCGGACAATTCGGCCGCCCCCCAGGTTCCGCACTCCGGGCGGGCGGTGATTTCCCGTAAGCTCAGGGAGCTTTATGATGCCGTTCAGGATGAAGGCATCCCTGACAAATTCCTCGACCTTCTCGAAAAACTCGATGAAGCCGAAAGCAGAGCCAAATTGAAGGCTTCGGAGGAATGATGGCGAAAGAGCCGGAGCAGACAGAATATAATTTCAAACGGGAAATGCTGGCGGCGCTGCCGAACCTGCGCGCCTTCGCGATCTCGCTCATCCGCTCGCGGGACCGTGCAGACGATCTCGTGCAGGACACGATCATGAAGGCCTGGGCGAAACAGGACAGCTACCAGCCGGGCACCAATATGCGGGCGTGGCTGGTGACGATCCTGCGCAACGAGTTCTACAGCCAGATCCGCAAATCTGGCCGTGAGGTGCAGGATACGGACGGCGTCTACACGTCGCGCCTTTCAGTCCCGCCGGAACAGCACGGCTCGGTCGACCTTCAGGATTTCCGCGCCGCACTCGCAAAACTTCCCGATGACCAGCGTGAAGCGATCCTGCTGATCGGCGCCTCGGGCTTTGCCTATGAGGAAGCGGCCGAAATCTGCGGTTGCCCGGTCGGCACGATCAAGAGCCGTGTGAGCCGCGCAAGGCTGCGCCTGCAGGAATTGCTCGGCATCGAAAACGAAAACGAGTTCGGTCCCGACGCGCAGATGAGCGCGGTAACCGCCGCCGCCACGGCGCGCTGAAAGAACTGAACCCGGACAGCAACAAACGGGCAGGCAAGCGCCTGCCCGTTTTCATTTGTCCGCTTTTCAGATGCCGGTTTCCTTGACTGATTGCATGACGACGAAGGTGGAAGTGTTGGCGACTGACGGCAGGCTCGAGATTTTCTCGCCGAGTACCCTTCGATACTTGCGGATATCGCTGGTGCGCACCTTCAGAAGATAATCGAACGCGCCGGCGATCATGTGGCACTCCTCCACTTCCTTGATCTTGCGCACCGCCGTGTTGAACTCCTCAAGCGCCTTTTCCCGCGTATCGGAAAGTTTCACCTCGGCGAATGCGATGTGATCGACGCCGAGTTTATGCGGATTGAGCACGGCCCGGAAGCCGAGAATGTAGCCCTCATCCACCAGCCGTTTCAGCCGCGTCTGACAGGGCGTCTTGGAAAGGCCCACCCTTTTCGAGAGCTGCAGCACCGACATGCGCCCGTCCTCGCTGAGCGCCTCGAGAATCTTGAGGTCGAAGTGGTCAAGATCGTCTGTTTTTTGACTATTAGCCATGCGATTTCACGCCATATACGAGTAAGAAAAGTTTATACTGCCTGTTTTATCCTGAAAATAAGGCCATAGCAATTTCTGCGGTGATGATATTGTCTGCGACAGGATGACAAGCGGCGGGCGGAGGACACGCTGCCGCCGAAGGTCTGTCTTCAACAGCGTTTTCAGGATTTTCAGAATGGCCGATGGTGCAAGCAACGCCGGTGTAGTGGCAAACGGTATCTTCCAGAATTTTGCGCCGCCGGTGCGCGAGCAGAGCCTGCTGCGCAAGGCGATCACAGCCGCCTATCGCCGCCCCGAAGAAGAGTGCCTGGCGCCGCTGATCGAAGCGGCGACAGTGACGGCTGAAGAGGCAAAAGCTGTCAGCGACACCGCCCGCAAGCTGATCGAGGCTCTGCGCGCCAAGACCAAGGGCACCGGCGTCGAAGGGCTGGTGCAGGAATATTCGCTTTCCAGCCATGAGGGCGTGGCGCTGATGTGCCTTGCCGAAGCGCTGCTGCGCATTCCCGACACCGCCACCCGCGACGCGCTGATCCGCGACAAGATCGCGCGCGGCGACTGGAAGTCCCATATTGGCGGCGGGCGCTCGCTTTTCGTCAACGCCGCCACCTGGGGCCTCGTCATCACCGGCAAGCTGACCTCGACGGTAAACGATAGCGGCCTTTCGGCGGCGCTTACCAAGCTGATCGCCCGCGCCGGCGAACCCGTCATCCGCCGTGGCGTCGATATGGCCATGCGCATGATGGGCGAGCAATTCGTGACCGGCGAAACCATCGGCGAAGCGATCAAGCGTTCGAAGCCGCTGGAAGAACAGGGCTTCCAATATTCCTACGACATGCTGGGCGAAGCCGCGACCACCGCGAAGGATGCGGAGCGTTATTACAAGGATTACGAAAACGCCATCCACGCCATCGGCAAGGCATCGGCCGGCCGAGGCATCTATGGCGGGCCGGGCATTTCCATCAAGCTTTCGGCGCTGCATCCGCGTTACGCCCGCGCCCAGGCCGAACGGGTGATGGCGGAGCTGCTGCCGCGTGTCAAATCGCTGATGCTGCTCAGCAAGAAATACGATATCGGCCTCAACATCGACGCCGAGGAAGCCGACCGGCTGGAACTGTCGCTCGATCTTCTGGAGGAACTGGCGCTCGACAGGGACCTTGCGGGCTGGAACGGCCTCGGTTTCGTCGTGCAGGCCTATGGCCGCCGCTGCCCCTTCGTTCTGGATTACATCATCGATCTCGCCCGGCGTTCGGGTCGCCGCATCATGGTGCGTCTCGTCAAGGGCGCCTACTGGGACGCGGAAATCAAGCGCGCGCAGGTGGACGGGCTCGAGGACTTCCCGGTCTTCACCCGCAAGGTCCACACCGACGTCTCCTACATCGCCTGCGCCCGCAAGCTGCTCGCCGCGCGCGATCTGGTCTTCCCGCAATTTGCGACCCACAATGCGCAGTCCATGGCGACGATCTACCATCTCGCCGGCCCCGGCTTCAAACTCGGCGATTACGAGTTCCAGTGCCTGCATGGCATGGGCGAACCGCTTTACAGCGAAGTCGTCGGCAAGAAGAAGCTCGACCGGCCGTGCCGCTTTTATGCCCCCGTCGGCACCCATGAGACGCTGCTGGCCTATCTCGTTCGCCGCCTGCTGGAAAACGGTGCGAACTCCTCCTTCGTCAACCGCATTGCCGACCCCGCCGTACCGGTGGATTCCCTGCTGGAAGACCCGGTTGCCGTGGTCAAGGCCTATGCCGTTCCCGGCGCGCGCCACGACCGCATCGCCGCCCCCGAAGGCCTGTTCGGCCCGGAACGCAAAAACTCCGCCGGCCTCGATCTTTCCAGCGAAACGACACTCTCCGCACTCGACAAGACGCTGAGGGCGGGAGCTACAACGGAATGGAAAGCCACAGCGCCTCAGGCAGGTGGCAACACGCGCCCGGTTCTCAATCCCGGCGACCACAATGATATTGTCGGCCATGTGACCGAGCCGACTGAAGGCGATGTCGAAGCGGCCATGCATCGGGCGGCAGCCTCAAGCTGGCCCTCCACCCCGGTGGAAGAACGCGCCGCCTGCCTGGAGCGGGCCGCCGACGCCATGCAGGCCGAAATGCCCGCCCTGCTCGGCCTCATCATGCGCGAGGCGGGAAAATCCATGCCGAACGCCATTGCCGAAGTGCGCGAGGCCATCGACTTCCTGCGTTATTATGCGGCGGAAGCCCGCAGGAACTTCAAATCAGGCGAAACGCCGCTCGGCCCGGTCGTCTGCATCAGCCCGTGGAACTTCCCGCTTGCGATCTTCATCGGTCAGGTAACGGCAGCGCTGGTTGCCGGCAATCCGGTTCTGGCAAAGCCCGCCGAAGAAACGCCGCTGATCGCAGCGCAGGGCGTACGCCTGCTGCATGAGGCCGGCGTTCCGCAGGATGCCGTGCAGCTTCTGCCGGGCGACGGCAAGACAGGGGCCGCACTTGTTGGCTCACCCCTTACAGCCGGCGTGATGTTTACGGGCTCGACGGAAGTGGCGCGGCTCATTCAGGGCCAGCTTGCCGGCCGGGTTCTGGCCAATGGCCAGCCGGTGCCGCTGATTGCCGAAACCGGCGGCCAGAACGCCATGATCGTCGATTCCTCCGCGCTTGCCGAGCAGGTCGTCGCCGATGTCATTGCATCCGCTTTCGACAGCGCCGGCCAGCGCTGCTCGGCGCTGCGTATTCTCTGCCTGCAGGAAGATGTGGCGGACCGCACACTCACCATGCTGAAAGGCGCGCTGCATGAATTGCGCATCGGCCGCACCGACAAGCTTTCCGTCGATGTCGGCCCCGTCATTACCGCCGAGGCGAAGGGCATCATCGAAAAGCACATTGACGGCATGCGCGGGCTCGGCCATCGCATCGAACAGATCACGCTTGCCGGCGAAACCGGCAAGGGCACCTTCGTGCCGCCGACGATCATCGAAATGAAGTCGCTCGCCGATCTGAAACGCGAAGTCTTCGGGCCGGTGCTGCACGTCATCCGCTTCAAGCGTGACAATCTCGACCGGCTGATCGACGAGATCAACGCCACCGGTTACGGCCTGACCTTCGGCCTGCATACCCGTCTCGACGATACGATCCAGCACGTTTTGTCCCGTGTCGCGGCCGGCAATCTTTATGTGAACCGCAACATCATCGGCGCCGTGGTCGGCGTGCAGCCCTTCGGCGGGCGTGGCCTTTCCGGCACCGGCCCAAAGGCCGGCGGCCCGCTTTATCTCGGCCGCATGACGCAGGAAGCGCCGAAGATCGACCGCATCGCCAGCCAGCAGGATCAGGCAGCTGTCGATCTCGCCCGCTGGCTGGATGAAAACGGCGAAACCGTTGCGGCCGAAGCTGCGCGGCAGGCGGCGGCACTCTCCGGTCTCGGTTTCGAGACCGAACTGGCAGGGCCCGTCGGCGAGCGCAACGTTTATGCACTGCATCCGCGCGGCAAGGTTCTGCTCGTTCCGGCCACTGTACAAGGGCTTTACCGTCAGCTCGCGGCAGCGCTCGCCACCGGCAATACGGTTGTCATCGACAATGCTTCGGGACTGGAGAAATCCATTTACGGACTGCCGGCAACCGTGACCTCGCGCATCGTCTGGGCGGACGATTGGGAAAAATCAGCGCCCTTCGCCGGCGCGCTGGTCGAGGGCGATGCGGAGCGTATCGTGGCGGTCAACAAGAAGATCGCCGCCCTGCCCAGCCCGCTCGTTCTCGTTCAGGCCGCGACTACGGAAACGCTTTCCCGGGAAAACCAGCCTTATAATCTCGACTGGCTGGTCGAAGAAGTCTCCGTCAGCGTCAACACCACGGCCGCCGGCGGCAATGCCAGCCTGATGAGCATTGGCTGATAACAGGTTCCGGCGGGGTCTCGGCCCTGCCGGCCCATCCTCTATGCGTTGGTGTCGCCACGGCCGAAGAGCTGGTTCAGAACCTGCTCTTCCAGCCTTGCGAATTCCGCCGTGCCATGGCGGCGCGGACGCGGCAGTTTCACATCGAGATCGAGCGCGATGCGCCCCTCATCGATGACGACGATGCGATCCGCAAGCGCCACGGCCTCCGATACATCATGCGTGACGAGAACGGCGGTGAATTTCTGCTTGCGCCAGATGCGCTCCAGCAGAAGCTGCATTTCAATGCGGGTGAGCGCATCGAGCGCGCCAAGCGGCTCATCCAGCGCCAGAATCTGCGGATGGGCCACCAGCGCGCGCGCCAGCGCCACGCGCTGCTTCTGGCCGCCGGAAAGCACATAGGGCCATTCGCCAGCCCGGTCTTTCAGACCGACCTCTTCGAGAATTGTAAGCGCCTGTTTCTGCGCCGCCTCACCTTTGGCAATGCCCGTCAGGCCCACGGAGACATTATTCGCTATCCGTTCCCACGGCAGAAGGCGCGGCTCCTGAAACATCATGCGGGTGCGGCTCGATGCATCCTTCGAGACGGTTCCGGTCGTCGGCGTGTCGAGGCCGGCCAGAATGCGCAGGAGCGTGCTCTTGCCGCAGCCGCTCTTGCCGATGACGGCCAGAAACTCGCCTTCCCGCACATCGAGATAGATGCCGCGCAGAACCGGTTTGTCGCCGAAGCTCTTCGCCACATTGCGGAAGCTGAAGGCGACCTTGCCTTCGCTCGTCTTCTCGCCTTGTTCGATTTTCGCCTGCGACGGGAGGGATGGCGGGGCATCCGGGCGTCTCAGCGTCGTAACATTGCCGGTCGACATGGGTTAACCTCAGACTTTCTTGAAGGCTGGATGCCATTGCAGGAAGATGCTTTCGAGGAAGCGGGCGAAACTGTCGGCCAGCTTGCCGAGAAGCGCATAGATGAGGATCGACAGCACGACGACGTCGATCAGCAGGAACTCGCGCGCCTGCATGGCCATGTAGCCGAGGCCGGACGAGGAAGAGATGGTTTCGGCGACGATCAACGTCAGCCACATGATGCCGAGCGCATAACGCAGGCCGGTGAAAATGGCGGGCAGCGCGCCGGGAAGGATGACCCGCCGGAACAGCGTGAAGGGCGACATGCCATAGGTACGGCCCATCTCCACCAGTTGCGGATCGACACCCTGAATGCCAAGCAGCGTGTTGATGTAGATCGGGAAAAACACCCCGAGCGCGACGAGGAAAAGCTTCGCCTCCTCATCGATGCCGAACCACAGGATGACCAGCGGAATGAGCGCCAGATGCGGAATGTTGCGGATCATCTGCAGCGTCGTATCGGTGAAGCTGCGGGAGAATTTGGAGAGACCGTTGGCCAGCCCGAAGATGAAACCGATGGAACCGCCAATGGCGAAACCGGCAAGCGCCCGGGCGGAACTGACGCCGATATTGGCGACAAGCTCACCCGAGAGCAGAAGCCGCCAGAAGGCTTCCGCCACAGCCGAAGGGGCCGGCAGCACATTGGCGGAAATCAGACCGGCCCGCGCCGCCGCCTCCCAGCCCGCAAGAATGAGTGCGGGGAGCAGCCAGCCTGTGATGCCGCCAATCTCGATACGCTTTCCGGTGCTCATGGCATGCCCTCCGGCTCTTGCTCAGTTGGTCGCGCCCGACCAGACGGCATCCTTGATGCTGATCTGTTTCGGGATCAGGCCGAGACGATAAAAGCGGTCGGCGGTTTCCTGCTGGCTGGCAACGATCTTGTCGTCGATCCTGGTAATGCCGAATTCCGAGCGGTTCGCGGCAAGCGTCTGCGCCTCCAGCGGCACGCCCGTCACCTCATGCAAAGCAGCGGCGACCTGGTCACGGTTGGCGGCGGACCATTTGGCCGCCTCGCCCAGAGCATCGATGGTGATGTTGATCGTATCCGCATTGGATTTGGCGTAGTCGCGATTGGCGAGGAAATAGGTGCTGACATTAAGAACATCGCTAGTGCGGGCCAGAGTGACCGGCTTGTAGCGGGTTTCGGCAATCGCATAGAACGGATCCCAGACGGCCCAGGCGTCGATCTTGTCGCTGGCGAAAGCTGCCGCGGCATCGGCAGGGCTGAGATAGACCACCTCGATATCGCTGAATTTCAGGCCATTCTTTTCAATTGCCGCCACCAGCAGATTATGCGCGCTGGTGCCCTTGCCGACGCCGACCTTCTTGCCCTTGAGATCGGCAACCGATTTGATGCCACTCTCAGGCTTGGTGAAGATCGCTTCGCCCTTGCCGTTCGAAGGAAGCGCCGCGACATAAACGATGGCGGAACCGGCCGCCTGACCGAAGATCGGCGGCGCATCCCCCGTCCAGCCGACATTGATGGAGCCGACATTCAGGGCTTCAACAAGCGGCGGGCCAGCGGTAAACTCCACCCAGGAAACCTTCACGCCCTTGGCCTCCAGCGCCTTTTCGATGACGCCCTGCTGGCGGGCGATCACCGGCAGGCCGGTTTTCTGATAACCGATCTTCAGCTCTTCCGCCGCCTGCGCGGAAAAGGGCAGAGCGGAAAGGGCAGCGGCAGCAAGAAGGCTGGCGGAAAGGACGCGTCGGGTAATGGCTGGCATTTCATCTCCTATCACCAGCCCCTCTGGCCGGTCTGCGACATGGAGCAATGCTAGGATTTTCGATAAAAACGATAGAGAGACAATAATTTAATATGGTCGATATGACGGGAATAAAATTCCGCCGCCATCAGGCTTCACCGCAAATATTGGCGGCGGCCTATTTTCGACCCCCAACAAAAATGCCGGCGCAAGGCGCGCCGGCATATGGATCGATCAGAATGCGATGGGCTTATTCGATATCAAAGGAAACGCCCTGCGCCAACGGCAGAGCCTTGGAATAATTGACCGTGTTGGTGGCGCGGCGCATATAGGCCTTCCACGCATCCGAACCGGATTCACGGCCGCCGCCGGTTTCCTTCTCACCGCCGAAAGCGCCGCCGATTTCCGCACCCGAGGTGCCAATATTGACGTTGGCGATGCCGCAATCCGAGCCTTCCGAAGACAGGAAGCGTTCCGATTCCTGAATGTCGCGGGTGAAGATCGATGACGAAAGACCGGCGGAGACGGCGTTATGCGCGTCGATTGCCTGATCGAGATCGCTGTATTTCATGACATAGAGGATCGGCGCGAAAGTCTCTTCCAGCACCGGCCCCGCCTGCTTCGGCATTTCGACAAGCGCCGGCTTGACGTAATAGGCATCCGGCGCACCCGTATCCACGCGGCCGCCGCCATTCACCACGCCATCATGAGCTTTCGCCGCTTCGAGGGCTTTCTGCATGCCATCGAAAGCCGCCTTGTCGACCAGCGGGCCGACGAGCGCCGATGTTTCCAGCGGGTTGCCGACGGAAACGGAGGCATAGGCCTTTTTCAGACGCGGCACGAGCTGGTCATAAACGCTGTCATGCACGAAGAGACGGCGAAGCGTGGTGCAGCGCTGGCCGGCCGTGCCCATGGCGCCGAAGGCGATGGCGCGCAGCGCCATGTCGAGATCGGCCGAAGGGCAGACGATACCGGCATTGTTGCCGCCGAGTTCCAGAATGGCGCGGGCAAAGCGTTTCGCCAGACGCGGGCCTACATCGCGGCCCATGCGGGTGGAGCCGGTGGCCGAAACCAGCGGCACCTTGGCATTGTCCACCAATGCTTCACCCACGGCGCGGTCGCCGATCAGCAGCTGCGAGAGGCCTTCCGGTGCATCGCCGAAACGGGCGGCGGCGCGCTCGAAGATGCCCTGCACGGCAAGCGCCGTGAGCGGCGTCTTTTCCGAAGGCTTCCAGACCACCGAATTGCCGCAGACGATGGCGAGCGCCGCATTCCATGACCACACCGCGACCGGGAAGTTGAAGGCGGAGATGACACCGACGACACCGAGCGGATGCCAGGTTTCCATCATGCGGTGGCCGGGGCGTTCGGTGGCAATGGTGAGACCGTAAAGCTGGCGGGACAAACCGACGGCGAAATCGCAGATATCGATCATTTCCTGCACTTCGCCGAGGCCTTCGGACGGGATCTTGCCCGCTTCCAGCGAGACGAGACGGCCGAGATCGGCCTTGAAGGCGCGCAGTTCTTCGCCGAGCAGCCGGATCAGTTCGCCACGGCGAGGCGCCGGCACATTGCGCCATGTCTTGAAGGCGGCATCGGCCCGGTCGATCACGGCTGCGACACCCTCGACCGAAACGGTCTTCAGGCTCGCGACCTGTTCACCCGTCACCGGGCTGAAGGAGGCCATATCGCCGCCGGTATAAAGATCGCGGGCAACGCCCATCCTGTCGAGCAGGGCCGCGGCTTCCTGTTTCACGTCGAGCTTCGTGGTCGCATCCATGTCCATCGTCCTTTTGGCTTAAAAGGGGAGGAAAGGCCGTTTTGATACGGC
The DNA here is from genome assembly GCA_003241215.1 of Agrobacterium fabrum. Classification (GTDB taxonomy): domain Bacteria; phylum Pseudomonadota; class Alphaproteobacteria; order Rhizobiales; family Rhizobiaceae; genus Agrobacterium; species Agrobacterium fabrum_A. The sequence goes on along the minus strand of QFOL01000088.1, from coordinate 3,463 downwards.
GCTTTCAACTCCCGTCACTCTTCTTTCCCCGAATTTGCCATTCGTTATGTGAAACTGGCGTTTTACGCCGTTCCATTCTTTCCCGTAATCATATATGGTCATAATGACCCTTTTCCAATGAGGAAAGCGGGTAAGTTGATGCGAGAATGGAATGGACCCGCGCAGAAGACTGGTTCCTGACATCGTTACCCTGCAGGCGTTCGAATGCGCGGCACGGCATGGCAATTTTACGCGTGCGGCGGAAGAACTCAACCTCACGCAGAGCGCGGTGAGCCGGCAGATCGGCGAACTGGAAGCGCAGACCGGAATGCAGCTGTTCGAACGTATCCGCAGGCGGGTCGTGCTTTCGGAAGCAGGGCGTAAATTCCTACCCGATGTGCGGCGCCTGTTGCAGCAATCCGAACAGTTGATGGTGCGCGCGGTCTCGGCCGGAACGTCGCATGCATCTCTGTCCGTCGCCACATTGCCCACCTTCGGCAGCCGCTGGCTGATGCCGCGCCTCCACCGCTTCATCGACGCCAATCCTGATATGACGATCACCATCGGCTCGCGCTCGCACCCTTTCGATTTCGACGAAGAAGGGTTCGATCTCGCCATTCACTACGGCCAGCCGGTCTGGGCGCATGGCACCTGCACATTTTTGTGCAACGAAGTGATCGTGCCGGTCGCGAGCCCCGCCCTGCTACGCCGCGCCAGCGTGAACCAGCCGCAGGATCTGACCGGGCAGCCGCTGCTGCATGTGACGACGCGTCCGAAACTATGGACGGAATGGCTGGAGATGAACGGGGTGACGGCTGACAATGCCTATCAGGGCAGCCGTTTCGACCAGTTCTCGATGATCATCGAGGCCGCCGCAAGCGGCATCGGTTTTGCCCTTCTGCCGAAATATCTCATCGAGGCGGAACTTGCGGCCGGCCGCCTAGAAATCGTCTTCGACATGCCCCTGCAGACCGACAAGAGCTATTACGTCGCCCTGCCGGAAGGGCGGCAGGACAATGCGCTGGCCCGCGCCTTTCAGGCCTGGCTGCTCGATCAGGTCGGCAAACCGGTGTAATCCATCATTCACTCAGCTCGAAGGGCTGAGTGAAACGTCATACAGCCCCGGAAGATCGGGACCGACGGGCACGATGCGGGTCGGGTTGAGCGCCTTGATGGAATAATAACCGCGCTTGATATGGTCGATATTGACCGTGTCGCGCACGCCCGGAATGGTCAGCACCCGCATCATATAGGCCTGAAGGGCGGGATAATCGGCGATACGGCGAAGATTGCATTTGAACAGGCCATAATAGGCGGCATCGAAACGCACAAGCGTCACGAAGAGCCGGACATCCGTTTCGGTCAGCAGATCGCCGAAAAGGAAAGGTCCGCCTGAAACGAGGCGGCTTTCGAGCTCCTGAAGCGTTGCAAACACATCGGCGAAGGCCTCTTCATAAGCGACCTGCGTGGTGGCGAAACCAGTTCTGTAAACGCCATTGTTGAGGCGCGGATAGATGCGGTCATTGAGAGTGTCGATTTCGTCCCGCAGACCTTCCGGATAGAGGTCCACACTATTGTCGGCCAGAGCGCCGAAACCGGAATTCAGCATGCGCAGAATATCGGCGGATTCATTGTTGACGATGGTTTTCGTCTTTTTGTCCCAAAGCACGGGCACGGTGGCGCGACCGGTATAGTGCGGATCCGCGCTGGTATAGACCTCGTGCATATAGGTGAAACCATTGAGCATATCGCGATCCGCGCCCGGATAATCGCCGAATTTCCAGCCCTCATCGGAAAGGGCGGGCTCGACAACGGAAACGGAAATCACCTCTTCCAGCTTCTTCAGCCTGCGGCCGATCAGCGTGCGCGATGCCCAGGGGCAGATCAGCGCGACGTAAAGATGATAACGGCCGCTTTCGGCCGCAAAGCGGCCCTCACCCGTCGGCCCCGCCGAACCGTCAGGTGTCACCCAGTTGCGGAAGCCGGAGGTCTGGCGTACGAAGCCGCCTTTCTTGTCGGTTGCCTGCACCGGATGCCATTCGGCGGTCCATTTTCCATCCACGAGCATTTGCGGCTCTCCGTTCATCTAAAGATGAAAGCCTTATGGGCCGGGTTGCCGCCGCTTCACAAGCCGCGCTTCGGTTGACGCACTGTTTCCGATCAAGGGTGAATTCAGAGGCGATTGCGGAAAAACGGGTTCCAGCGCACGGTGCCCAACCTCACCTTTTCGCGAATCATCGTCAGCAACCCCGATGCGGCGATGACGGCCAGGCCAAGCACGGCGACAGCATCCGGATATTCGTGGAAGAAAGCCATGCCGATCGCCACGGCCCAGAGGATTTGCGAATAATGCGATGGCGCGATCTGGCTTGCCGGCGCGATGCGGGTTGCGACCAGAAGGGTGATCTGCCCCGTTGCCGTGCAAAGGCCGATGAAGGCGAAAGCCAATAGCTGGTGCAGGTTTGGCATCACGAATTCGGGGATGGAGGCAATGCCGTTGAAGGTGAGGCCATAGATCAGCAGCACGCCCATGATCGAGGTGCGCTTTTCCTTGCCTGCAAGCGAGCGCAGCAAAACGATGGTCATCGCCGCCAGGAATGCAACGCCGATAGCGGCGAAATGCCCGAGTTCGAGTGTCTTGAAGCCTGGCCGCACGACGAGGATGACACCGACGATACCCGCCAGAACCGCCGCCCAGCGCCATGGACCGATATTCTCCTTCAGCACCACGGCGGAAAGCACGGTCACGAAGAGCGGCGACAGGAAGATCAGCGCATAGGCTTCCGCCAGCGGAATGGTGGTGAAAGCGTAGATGCCGAAAATACCGGCGAAGAGGCCGGAGATGGCGCGCCCGTGCACGGCGAAGGGCCGGCTCATGCGCCAGAATTCGCGCCACCTTTCCTCCCGTGGTTTACTGAAGAAAATGAAAATGCCGGAAAATAGAATGCTGAAGAAGCCGATTTCGAAAACGCTGATCTGCGATCCAAGCGACTTGATGGTGGCATCGCCCATGGAAAAGGTCGCATAAGCGAACAGACCGAGCAGAAAACCCTTTTGCATTTGAACGTCCCCAAACACCGACCGCAACGCAAAGCATCCCCCGGCCGCGCGGAACGCGACCCGGACGCCCCTTTCAAGGGACAGACAGTCTGGCAGATTTGATCCTCACCCTATGGCTAGACCCGGCTACCTATGAGTGCAAGCCGCAAAAGAAGTAAAATTGCCCGATTGGACCCGGCCAGTGCAAATGGCTGCAAGGTGCGGCAAATTTGTCCCGCCATGACCATCACATCCCCGTCATGGAAAGAGGTTAGCCGGTGTTCATCGTGGCGCTTGGCGGCGGGCATGAAGGCGGCTAAATATTATCATGCGATTTTCATCCGCCGATTTCCCCGGCTGATATTGCTGCGTTACCATGGCCTCGCTAACCGAAAGGAAAAAGAATGCGGATTGTGATGATCGGTTCGGGTTATGTCGGCCTTGT
>QFOL01000465.1 GCA_003241215.1 Agrobacterium fabrum | reverse complement strand
TCGCCCTCGCCGGCAAAGATCACCGAGTGTTCACCGATCACCGAACCGCCGCGCAACGTGGCAAAACCGATGGTGCCCGCCTCACGTGCACCCGTATGCCCATCGCGCACGCGAACGGAGGAGGCAGTGAGATCGACCTTGCGGCCGGCAGCGGCTGCTTCGCCAAGCAGAAGTGCGGTTCCCGAGGGCGCATCGACCTTGTGCTTGTGGTGCATTTCCAGGATCTCGATATCCCAGTTCTGCGCATCCAGCGCCTGCGCCGCCTGCTGCGTCAAAACGCTGAGCAGGTTGACGCCGAGGCTCATATTGCCCGACTTGACGACACGCGCATGGCGCGACGCCGCCTTGAATTTTTCCTCGTCTTCCGCCGAGCAGCCAGTGGTGCCAATGATGTGCACGATGCGGGCCTGCGCGGCGAGGCCGGCAAAGGTGACGCTGGTTGCCGGCGAGGTGAAATCGATGACCCCTTCCGCATGCAGGAATGCCTGCAGCGGATCGCTGGTGATCTCGACGCCGATCGGGCCGAGACCGGCGATCTCGCCGGCATCACGGCCGATAAAGGCGGAGCCTTCGCGCGCGACGGCGGCATGCAGCTGAACGCCGGGAGTCTGGTGAATGAGGCGGATCAGCGCCTGTCCCATGCGGCCCGCCGCGCCGACCACCACCAGTTTCATGCCGCTGCTGCCCATGCTGTCACTCACTTTTCATCTCGGGCGGATCGAAACCCGCCGGTATCGGACGTTTGATGTTTGCAATGGTGACGTTAAAGACCGCCCGCCCGCTTCGCAAGCATCACATATGAAGGGTCGCCCTTCAAAGCCGGTCAGGCTCTCCAGCGCCGTCCATCCAGCGACAGGCCGAAATCGGATGGCGTTCTCGAATAGGTGGCAAGACCGGAAAGCGCCGCCTGCGGATGGGTGACGACGAAGGTGGGAATGGTCCGCATCAGGGCGCTATGCGGCGCCTTGTCCTCGAAGGCGGCGCGGAATTCCGGGCCCTTCAGCGCCGGAATGATCTTCTGCGAGATGCCGCCGGCCAGATAGACACCGCCCTTGGCCATGAAGATCAGCGCGAGGTCGCCGGCCACGCGGCCGAGATAGGTGCTGAACAGCGAAAGAGTTTCTTTAGCCTGTGGATTCTCACTCGAAAGCCCGTGCGAGGTAATGTCGGCCGGATCGGAAAAGGCGGGTTCGATACCATCGGCCTTGCAGACGGCCCGGTAAAGATTGACCAGTCCGCGCCCGCACAGGATCTGTTCGCCGGCGACGCGGCCTTCGATGGTTTCGATATGCGGGAAAACCGCATAATCACGTGCGCTTCTCGGGCCGATATCGATATGGCCGCCCTCACCAGGCACCGGGAACCACATATGGCGGGCGTAAACCAGCCCGGCGACACCAAGCCCCGTGCCTGGCCCGAGAACGACGCGCGACGCCAGCACATCCTTGCGGCCGGAGCCGATGGACTCGCGGTTGTCGTCGTCAAGTGCTGCAATCGCCAGCGCCTGCGCCTCGAAGTCGTTGATGATGATGACATCCTTCAGGCCGAGATTGGCCAGCATGCCGTTCGGTTTGACGACCCAATGGCAGTTGGTGAGCGGAATCTCGTCACCTTCGATCGGGCCGGCAATCGCAAGAATGGTCGAGACCGGCTGAAGCGAGGTCTTGTCCAGAACCGCCTGCTGGATGGCGTCGTCGATTGTCGCATATTCCGCCGTCTTTACGGTGGTGAGGTGCACCGGTTCCGCAAAGGAATCGATCAGAATGGAAAAGCGGGCATTGGTGCCGCCGATGTCGCCAAGAAGGATCGGAAAGGACAGATATTCGGTATCGGACGTCTTCGGCATTGCCTGTTCCATATTGGGGAGGGTCAGTTGGCGACGTGGAAGTCGATGAGGTTTTCTGCAGTGGCGCGGTTAAGCGCCATGGGAATGTCATAGACCGTGGCAAGCCGGGTCAGCGCCTTCACGTCCACATCATGCGGCATGGCCGTCAGCGGATCGGTGAAGAAGATCAGCATGTCCACTTCGCCGGTGGCGATCATCGCGCCAATCTGCTGGTCGCCGCCGAGGGGGCCGCTCTTGAGGCGGATGACATCGAGCCCCAGACAGGCTTCCTGCACGCGCCCGCCGGTGGTGCCGGTGGCGACGATTTTGAAACCGGCAAGCACCTTCTGGTGATGACGGGCGAAATCCGCCATATCGTCCTTTTTCTCGTCGTGAGCGATGAGCGCGATACAACGTTGCCCTTCCATGGTTCCAGCCCGTCCCCGTAAAGAATTAAATCGATTTGAAGCCTTCTATAACAGCTTGCCGCCATTTGAAAAGGGAAGCTGTTGAATGCCTCATTTCTGTTTCAGTTCAATGTCGGGCGC
>QFOL01000464.1 GCA_003241215.1 Agrobacterium fabrum | reverse complement strand
TGAGACCGGCTTCGCCGGCTGTAATCGTAGGCAAACTATTGCGGGCCATAAAGCACCCCCTTATCTATGGTCTGGAACGGCACCCTCTTTGATCGGCGACTGACCCGCCGGAGGCACACCGTAAGCTGCGGGTCGTTACCGACCCCGCACGAACCCATGTGACAGATATGTATGCGCCCGCCGCGTTTCAAGCGAACGCTGCGTTCACACATGCGTTATGTTGAGGCCACACCTTCCCTGACCTGTTTAACTTTCGAACGGTAGATTCGTTCCGAAAAACCGCCAAGACCGGAGCGCACCATCAGCTCATACATCACCCGCCGGCGCATGGGATTGTGCAGGCGCACCACCTTCGAGCCGAGGAACTGCGTCTCCACATGGGCAAGCGCCTGCAGATCGGGATCGGCGGTTATCGCGTCCGCATAGCTCGCGTGAAATTCCCGGCGGCAGACATAGGTCTTGTATTTCGTCATGCCGAAGCAGACGAGACTGTGGCCATGGGTGCGCAGGAAATCGGCGACGCCCACCGTCACTTCCGGCCAGGCGGGGTTGAAGGTGTCGTCGAAGACGATGACGCCATGCGGCGCGATCACCTCCATCGCCAGTTTCGCATCGGCCAGAACGTGGTGCAGCTTGTGGCCGCCATCGATGCTGAAGAAGCGGGCGGGGCCGATGCGGGAGGTGATGTCGGCGGGCGCCAGCCGCGTGCTGTCGCCCCTGATGATCAGGTCTTCATCCATGGCGAAACCCAGCCGGCGGCCGTTTTCCATCAGGCGGTCATATTGGTCGAGGCTGCCATCTTCGGGCGGATCGAGATCGAAGAGATCGACGCCCAGCACCTTTTCCTGCCTCCCGGCGAATTTGCGCAGCAGGAAATAGGAGCGGCCGTAATAGACGCCGATTTCCGCCATGCCGCCATGGAGGCCGCTTTTCGTCTGGGCCTGCAACAGCGCCTTGAAGACGAGCGCATCGGGCGGGTCGATATAGCCTTCGACGCTGCGCAACTCCTGAAAGATAAACCGGCGGTCTTCGATATTCATGCGATAGATCCCGTCATCATGCCGGTTCCGTTCGGGGGCGGATCGAACGAATGGCGTCCCTGCGGTTTTATTTGGCAGGCTTGAAATTGCCACGGTTCAATGGCGGCGATTTCAGGCTTTGCGGCGCCGAGGAGGGGTGACGATTGAAGCGAAATTGGGGCGGTCTATAAAAAGGACCGACTGCGGAATATCGCTATCCGCTAATCTTTTTTTATTATCCGGGGCTTCCGGCGAAATGCATGGCGCAGTTTTTTTGACCGCGCCATGCAGGTTTTCAGCCACGCAACGCGGCGGTCAGCGCTTCCATGTCATCCGGCAGGTCGGTTTCGAATTCCATCACCTCGCCGGTGCGCGGATGTTCGAAAGCGAGCAGATAGGCATGCAGGGCCTGGCGCGGAAAGCCGCGAACGGTGCTCTTTGCCGGTTCTTCGAGAAGGTTTGCCTTGGTGCGGAAGGCCGCGCCATATTCGGGATCGCCGATCAGCGGATGGCCGATATGGGCCATGTGAACGCGGATCTGGTGGGTGCGGCCGGTTTCCAGCCGGCATTCCACCATAGAGGCGAGGCAGGTGGCATCCGGCCGCTCATGGTAACGTTCCATCACCTCGTAATGGGTGATCGCCTCGCGGGCATCGTCCGAATCCTCGTGCTTGACGGCGCGTTTGGTGCGGTCGGCGCTGCGGCCGAGTGCGGCGTCGATGGTGCCGCGCAGGGTGCGCGGGCGGCCCCAGACAACGGCCTTGTAGGCGCGCTCCAAAGGTCCGGTGCGGCCATGGTCGGCAAATTGCGCGGCGAGATGGCGGTGGGCATTGTCGTTCTTCGCCACCACCATGACGCCGGAGGTTTCCTTGTCCAGTCGGTGCACGATGCCCGGCCGCCTGACGCCGCCAATGCCGGAGAGGCTGTCGCCGCAATGGTGGATGAGGGCGTTGACCAGCGTGCCGGTCCAGTTGCCGGCGCCCGGATGCACGACGAGACCGGCGGGCTTGATGAGCACGATCAGGTCTTCATCCTCATATTCCACGTCGAGCGGAATGTCCTCGCCCTTGGGTTCCGGGTCTTCCGGCTCAGGCATGACGATTTCGATGCGATCCTTCGGATGCACCTTCTTTTTCGGCTCCGTCACTGGCTGGCCGTTGATGGAGACCGCGCCTTGCTCGATCAGCGCTTTCAAGCGGCTGCGGGAGAAGTCGCCGCCCACTTCGCCTGCCAGCCATGAATCGAGGCGGCCTTCGGCGTTTTCCCCGGCAATCAGGACTTTCCTTGCGTCTCCGCCTTGTTTAAAGGGGTCGTTCATTCTTATTTTTCCGATCCATCAGCATTTCAGGGAACCCGATGA
>QFOL01000002.1 GCA_003241215.1 Agrobacterium fabrum | reverse complement strand
ATCCGCCGCCACGGAGGGCGTGTAGCTCAGCGGGAGAGCACTACGTTGACATCGTAGGGGTCACAGGTTCAATCCCTGTCACGCCCACCATCCGAATTCTTGAGTATCAAGGCCTTGCGAGAAATCGCAGGGCCTTTTTGCATGGTGGGCTTGAGGTTCATCGAACCTGACTAATTCGGAGCGCGCGCACCTGCGGGATCAATTTGGACCGACCGCGATATGGAAGAACTTCTTGAGCGAATTGAGAGGGGCAAAAAGGGGCGCTGATCTTGAAAGCGCCATCATAATCGAAATTCCCTAAAGAGGTGCTCACGCCCTATTCACAGGAGTTACGAACAGCGGGCCTCATATGCTTCTGTCCAGGCCACTAATTGCTTCTCTTTTGCATCGGCGCTTTTGAAGCTCCCGAACTGCATGCTCAGGCCTATCCAGGCCCAACGAAAAAACCAAGGAACGACCGTGAACAGAAAGGCTGCGGCAGGAATGACCATTATAAGGTAGGCGACTGTCTCGCTCACCCCCAAAGCTAACAGGAGCGCATATGTCAGGACGACTGGCAAGCAAGCCAAAATATACAGAACCATTATCATCAGCATGATCGGTGGTGGTCGAATTATAGCTGATAGGCTCCGACTGAAACGCAGCGCCCATAGCTCATATCGATGACGGTGGTATGTGATAAGCTGCCAAAGATTCCGGATCATGTGTAAATTGCCCCTGCTTGTCCCCACAGGAGGATATCTCCAGAGGTCAGTTGAAACTGCAAGATCCGGACTATCAGGACATGCATGAAAACTGCGACCCGGCATGACGGTCCGGACGGCCGGCGACGCATCCTAGACAAATGTGCGCGGTTCACCGTAACTTCGCAGTTCATTGGGGGATTTCATGAAGTACTTATTTCTTGCTATTTTAGCCTTTGCACTGACTGCCTGCCAGACGGAAACACCAATGGAATGGCAACTGCGAAAGTCGTTCGAACAGAGTTCCGAGCGAGCCTGTCGCGACAAGAAAGGCACAGCGCATTATTCGACATGTTACCAGCGCAACATGCACAAATATAATAAGTTTTGGGAAGACGTTCAGGCCCGACACCTGAACGTAAAAAAGCGCTAGAAGCTCTAGCGGGCGATGAAACGCAATGAGGCTAACAAGCGAGGGGGTGCCGTAAATGATGAAACTGGCACGGTTCATCTGCGGGCTGTTCGCAATTGTGGCCATTGTGGTCTTCCTAGGCCTGCTCACTATCGATCACTGGTTTTCAATTGGTGAGCGGGCGCAGGGAGGATACTCAACAAGAACGCCGGCGGAACAAGCCGAGGCAGAGGCTAGATCAAGCGCCGCCGAAGACGAAGCACGCAAAGCGGCCGATGGGACATTGAAGATCATGGATGGCGGAGAGCTTCTTCAATCTTCTGAAGCGAGAGAGGAAACGTCGCAGGGTCTACCATTCTCGCGATGAAGCGCGCCAGGATGTGTTCGATTACATCGAGATGTTCTACAACCCGAAACGCAAACACGTCAGGAACGGGATGCTGTCGCCCGTCGAGTTCGAGAAGCGGCAGAAAATCTAACCCGAGGGTGTTTACGAAACTCGGGGCTATTCATGGGGAGTATCTCGGCGCTTGGGAGAGTGATGATAATGATCACTTGTCGTTTACGCCTGATGGAGCAGCAGGATCGGTGCTCCATCATCCGTTTAGGTATCGCCTCTGTGAGTTGATTGGCGAATGGTGCGGGAGAGAGTATTCGGGTGAGGGCGGCTTTGAGCCGCCCTCGGCTGAATTCACATCATCCGTTTGATGTCGGAATAGGAACCGTTGACCTTGACCGTAACGGTCACAGGACTTGATCCGCGATTGCGCCAGAACCAGCCGTGATTTCCTGTGAAGGCCGCCTCGATGGCACCGCTATGTTCCGAGACACCGCGTCCCTTTTCATAGCTGATGTTTTCTCCGCCGCCGTCACCATGGATGTCATAGTTGATCTTGGAACCGCTGGGCGTGCTCCAGGCAAAGTTGGCTGTCGCACCCTTTTCCATCACCAGCTTGACCTCTGCACCTTCGCCGGGCTGCAGGGTGATCGACATCTCATCCTGGCGTGTCGCCTGCTGTGCGTAAGCGGCTGAAATGCCGAATTCACGGATGATCTTGTTAAGGAGATTCGAGCCTTCGACTGGCGTCGTCGTTGGCTGGCCCGGCTGACCATTTGCGGGAGCGGATGTGCCGGTCCTGTTTTCGGTCGCCTGTCGGTCCATTTCGGCTTCCTCGGCAAGCTGGGTCTTGATTTCACCCATCTCCTTCAATCCGAGAGCGGAGCCAATGCCGGTCGGATCGATGGCATATTCGGAAGGCAGGACGACGGTGACGAGAATTGCGCCGGCTGCCACGACGGAAATGATCGTGGACTTCACGAGCTGCGCAGAGGTTGGCAGATCGTCCGGTTTTGGTGCCTGGGAGTTAAACATATCGAATTCCTTTAAAATCAAGCGACGAAATAACCGGTGAGCTGATATCCGATCAGCACCCACCCGGCGGTCATCATGAGAACGTTGGCTGTATAGGCGTGGCGCAAGAAGCCCGATGTCTTGCGCCAGTAGCTCATGCCGATGAGGATGATGGCCAGCGCGATGAGCTGCCCGATTTCCACGCCGACATTGAAGGCCAGAAGATTGGGAACGAGGCCGTCTTCCGCGATGTTGTATTCGAGGATTTTTGTCGCTAGGCCAAGGCCGTGGAAAAAGCCGAATATGAGCGTCGCCATCTTGGTGTTCGGCTGGAAACCGAGCCATCGCTGGAACGCCCCGAGATTATCCAGCGCCTTGTAGACGACCGAGAGCCCGATGATGGCGTCGATGAGGTAGGAACTGACATTCCAGCCATAATAGACGCCGAGCAGCATCGTGGTGGAGTGACCGACCGCGAACAGGCTGACGTAAATGCCGATGTGCTTCAGCCTGTAGAGGAAGAAGATCACACCGAACAGGAAGAGCAAGTGATCGTAACCGGTCACCATATGTTTGGCGCCCAGGTAAACAAACGGGATCAGGTTGATACCGGATATTTCCTGGATATAGCCCTTGTCGCCTTCCGCGACAGCATGGGCGGCGGCCGCGCCTGCCAGCATCAGCAAGGACAGGACGGCAAAAATCGACGTGGCGATGGCGCGTCGGGACGCAGGCCCGAACGGCACATCTCCAGAGCGGAGAGAGTTCATAGAAAATTCCATAGATACGTTGAACAGGCCGCAAGTGCGGCGTGGATCAGATCAACGCAGTATGGCGTGGCGGTCGGTGAATGCCGTCGGGCGGGCTGCCCGCAAACGATATCGAGGATGCCGAAAAGGCGGTTGGCACCTGGGTTCGAAGGAACGCACCAGCCGACGTGAAAAGCCCCGCTTTCTCATGGGTATGATCGGCGTGGTGATGGTCACCGGTGTCGTTAACGGCGACATCGTCGTCGCCGTCGTGCGAGTGGTCGTCATGCGCATGGGCGCCTTGAGAAACAATCTGACTTGCCGTGACCGAATGGAGATTCGGCTGGTGCGTTCCTGGCGCGGCGAACGCGAACAAAAGAACGCCGATCACCGCCAGAAGGGCGGCGCAAAGATCGGTAAATCGGCGTTGTTGTCGAACCAGCATAAGGGCAGTGAATACTAGGATTAGAAGATTCGGGCAAGATATCCCCTATGGGGGATATCGTTGCTTTATGGCGAAAGCTTGCCTTGAGGACGGTTGACATCATGGGGCTCTGAAAAGCGATTTGATACGTTTTCAAGCCCGAACGGTCCGGACCGTTATTCATGGGCAACTTGCCTGAAACCCCGGCCTTACGTGTGATGCCGGGCCGAAAACTCCCGGTTTCCGGGTGATCCGGTAGACTGCCGCGGCAGGAATGTTGCGAAATGTGCGGCCGACATACGAGGCTGTCAGCCCCAGTTCGCCAAGCAAACCACTTGGTATCGGGCACAACAGCCCGTAGGTGAACAGAAATAATGCGCCGTCCGGCTTCAGCCGAGAGAACGCGCCTTTCAGTATCCCGTATACTTTTCGCCTCGGCATGTTCAGCAAACCGAGACCGCAAACAACGGCTCCGAAAGAGCCTGCGGGGGAGAGGTCAAGCTTGGCGATGTCTTCGGCATCGGCAACCAGCACCCGGGCCGTTGGAAAACGAACTTTCAGCAGATCGGCGAAGCTAGCACTGTATTCGATCAATGTGAGCCGTTCTTCAGCTACGCCCCTGTCGATCAGTGCCTGTGTAAATACTCCGGTTCCCGGTCCCAGTTCCAGAACCGGGCCCGTTTCCGACGATATTGACTGGGTGATCAGTTCAGCCAGCGCCCGGCCGGAAGGTTTTATGGCCGCGACGCTCAGTGGATTCTGCAGCCACTCGCGAATGAAGAGCATCGTGTCAGAGTTCGGCATGGGTGCCTCGCAATGCAATGCGCTCGCCTCTGTGCAATTTTTTGGGTCTCATGTCTTTTCCTGACCATGGGGCGACGTGCGTCGGCCACGACGCTCAACGTCGCGAACTGTTCGATAGGTTTCTGTCGGTGGAAGGCTATTGCGCGGCTGCCTTGACACCTGGCCCTCGCGCTCGCACCTTGTCACTCCAGGCATTGAACGATCGATTGAACGCCAGCGTCCTTTCGCGGTTTGGCCATTTCACCCCGTAGCGCTCATAGATATTGGAGCCTTTGGGAATCTCGCTTTGACGAACTATCTGCGTCTTTCCTGCGGTGATCGCGGCGGTTGATGTTTTTCCATCCCAGGCGTCCGTGATCGGGAAACCCGCGAGGCCAAGGGCAGGATCCCATGTGGCGTCAAAGAGGGTTTGCCGCCCGTCGATGTCGACATATACGGTGTCATGGAAGCTGCGGGTATCCGTCAGAAGCGCCAGGATTTCCGCTGGAATAGGGAGATCGGCCCAGTCGAAGGTCACAATGCGTTGATCGGAACGAAACGACGATTTTCGCAAAAGTTGATTGGCCGCTGCCGCTTTGTGCCGGCAATCGCCACGCTGGAGTGAAAACAGGCTCATGGGATCACCTGTCCACGATGTCAGCTTGTAGGGCACGCGTCGAACCAGTTCGAAGATCGCGATGCGGGTCTCGACGGGGCCCATGTCGGCGCCGAGAGATGCCAGCACGAATTCCGCCGAGACGGCTTTTGTCGTTGCGATGCGCCTTGCGATGGTGCTTTCCGCTGTCCGGACGCGCTCAGTAACACCGATTGCCGCCGAAGCTTGGCGAGTCGTGAGGCTCAAAGCCATGAGCCCGGAAAAGTACAGGAAGTCACGTCTGGTCTTCAAAGCTCTATCCCTTTCATAATGCGAGGCCGGGAATGGCCATCGATCGGTTTCAACGAATTCACGCGGCCGAAAATCCAGCCTGAACCTGTTTCGCCGGTGCGGTGCATATCCAGCCGTGTCATGGTGGTGATACCTGCGTGCAAAAGCGGCGCCGCCACCGGGGTATTTCCCCCGATGGCCGCAATCTGCATCGCTGATTTCCGAAATTGGGACATCAGGCGAACGCCTCTCTTTGAATGGGTTGCAATTGTCCCAGAGCGGGTTGGCGGCCGTTCCCGGCCCGCATCCGGTCGTAGCGGACAACGTCCCCATTCATTCCGCCAAGATGGATTCTTTTCGTCAGTTCAAGTCCGGATGATCTGGCAAAGTGATCCATTTCCCCGGCGATCTCGGGCCGGTGATTGAAGATCATCATGCCACCGTCGCCGATAAGCCGGCACGCGTGGCGCATGAATGTCACATGGTCCGTCTCGAAATAGGCGGCGGCCTGAGAGAACAGGATATCAACCGATCCCGGCTGAACGCCCTGCCGTTCAAGTGTCGCAAGTCCGGCTGCCGTGACGTACGGATGCTCATAGACACCATCCGGCAGCGCAGCATGCCAGGGGGTCAGGTTTGTGAAATGCAGAAAGACCGAATTTCCGCGTTCTTGCCAGAAACGGTCTGCGAGCGAGGCAATATTGGCGCTGGACGTCGTTTTGTATCCACCACCGAACCCGGCCCAAGCAGCGCCGATCTCCAGAAAACGAAAGGTATTTTTGCGTTGGTGGATTTTTTCGGCCTCGGCATGGATATCGACCCCGATCTGCTCGGCGAGGCGAAATGATCCGCCGCTCGATGTCCATGGGCCATCGTGCACCAGTGCTGCGAGCGCTTTGGTGATCGAACCGGTTTCCTGCTGCATGATTTTCAGGAACGCGATCGGGTTCCGGCGAGGCGGTATCGGTACATTTGGCCGCAGGCGCTTGGCTTGCAGATCCCGTTTGATCGCCATGCACAGCTTTGACCATGCCGTGGGATCGACCGAATAGTTGAGCGAAGTGAGGTGGCGCGCAAGCTCACGGCGCGCGAGTGCCGCTTCAAGAAACATTGAGATTCTCCGTGGATTAGACCGTCTGGGACGTGATGGGGTCCACGAAGCACGATGAGGAAAAACGATGCCTTCGTGCTTCGCTCTAAAGCACGGTGGTCCTTGGAGGGCGGAGCAGCCGCGTTACCTGCTCCCGGATTTTCGGCTCCGAACGGGTCGACCATGGGGCCTGACGCCCCAATGGCGAATGATCGTAAGCCGCCGGCAGAAGGGCATGAGGATGTGAATGTTCCTCCATCCCTGTCGTACTGCCCTGTTGACCATGCGAGTGTCCATGAGAATTGGACACCGTAATTTCCATCTCAGAACGTTCAGAAAGTTTCGGTCCGCCAAGGTGGTGGAAAGACAGGACGACCATGGCGATCACCGCAGTGATGACCAACGTCCTTTTCCACAAACCTGAAAGAAACCTTCCGCGCATGACCAACGATTGTACTCCAAGAATTAAGGCAAAGTTAAGAACGGGCATCACGAAAATCTTATCCACGGGGATAGGATGATGTTGCCCCGGTTTCTACTCCATCGGGATCGCGTTCAGCGACGCTCGGATCGAGGAGGCCCTTTCGGCGGTGAACCTTTCGGCCCCCCAGGCTCCCGCGGCGACAGCATTCGGGAATGGATTGGCTGGAGGTGCAAAATCCGGTTTTGCACCCAAAGCCGGCAGAGCGCGTGTCATGATCGCGCCGGTTACCGGAACGGCATTCCATCCGGACGTTCGGAAGCCGTAGGTTTCGGGGAGGGGCTTGGGTTCGTCGATGATCGTCATGAAGAGGTATCGGGGATTGTTTACGGGAGATACGCCCATGAATGCAGTCATAACTCTTTCGCTCGAATAACGGCCATCCACGACCTTTTCCGACGTGCCGGTCTTGCCGCCGATGTAGAAACCGGCCACGTCCGCCTTGGCGGCGGAGCCGACTTCCGCATTCAGGCGCATCAGGAACTTGACGATTTCGCCTGTCCTGTCGCTTATCACACCTTGTCCCAGCAACCGCTCCTCGACGTTTGAACCTTTCACAAAAGTCGGGCGTATGAGTTTTCCGCCATTGACCAGAGAGGCGATTGCCATGCTGGCCTGCAGCGGTGTTACGGCGATGCCGTGGCCAAACGAGACGGTTGCAGTCGTCACATCGCCCCAGCGCGCCGGGATGATGGGAACGGCATTTTCGGGGAGCTCCGTCTGCAGCCGATCGAACTGCCCCATCTTCCTGAGAAACGCCTGCTGGGATTCTTTTCCAACGGCGAGCGCCATTCGCCCCATGGCGATGTTGGATGAATGGATGAAGCTCTCCGGCAGCGTCAGCGGTCGATTTTGGCCCCGATAGTCGGAAATCGTCGAGCGGCCGAAACGGAGCGGCTGGCTGGCATCTAGGACGGAATTCAGGCCGAAAGCGCCCGAATCCACCGCCATCGCCGTGGTGAGCGCCTTGAAGGTGGAACCCATTTCGAATGTGCCGACCGCAACCCTGTTGATACGGTCGGATTGCAGCGCCTGGGCCGGTATGTTCGGATCGAAATCCGGCAGTGACGCAAGGGCGATGACCTCGCCATTCGTCACATCCATGATCAATCCGGCGGCAGCGATGGCTGAAAATTTTTCGACCGCCTTGTTCAGCTCCTCGGTCAGAATGTACTGCGCTTTCAGGTCGATGCTCAGCGCTACGGGCTCAAGCGAAGCGCTGTCGGGATTAAGCCCCGCCTCACGCAGACTCTGCAGTCCCTGATTATCGACCCACCGCTCCATCCCGGCTATGCCGACATTGTCGGTATTGACGGCGCCGAGCACGTGAGCCGCCAGATTGCCGTTGGGATACAAGCGGCGCGTTTCTTCACGAAAACCGACGGCCGGGATTCCAAGATCCCAAACACGGTTTTTGGTGGCGATTGAGACCTGGCGCTTGACCCAAACGAAGCCCTTCTGGTTGCTGAAACGCTGATAGAGATCCGCCGGGTCGAGATCGGGGAAGACCCTCGTCAGTCCTTCAACCGCTTCATCAATGTCGACCAGCTTGCGCGGTTCGGCGAATATGGAGGCCACCGGCACATCCATGGCCATCGTCACGCCATTCCTGTCAACGATGTCGGGACGTGCCACCGACGGCGGCATTGACGCTATCGCACTTGGTGGCGGCTCCTGGAGACCAAGAAACGTCAGTCGCGCGAATATGACGATGTAACTTGCCACAAATACGCAGAGCATGATCGCCAGCCGTATTTTGCGCTTGGGCCCGGAGGCGCCCCGAGCGCGTTTGCGAAGGGGCTTGAGAAGCTTTTTCTTCCTGTAGAGCGCCATCACCATGTCGTCGCTCCGGACGGCATATGGGGGCAGGGGCGGACAAATATTGCGACGGATATCGAAGCAAAGCCACGATGGCTACGGGACTGGCTACCCGGACAAGAGAGCTGCATTTCCATGATTTTCCAACCTGATGTTTCGCTGAACGTCGGAGTTGGATGAGATGCGTGGAGGCTTCTTCAGCTTGGACCTGTTCTTGTCAGACAGAGACGGGGCGCCGCCATCCCAGATTTGTCGAAACGGGAAGGCGGCGAGATCAAAACTATAAGCCTGTAGGGCCGGGATATCGTGCGAATGGTCGGATTTGTGATGGCTGCTGCCGTGCTCCGCGTGTGGGTGTGTTGCCGTATCGTCGGCCATCATCCCGACCGATGCTGCGTATTCCTGTTCGCCGCCGCCTATGGGAGCATGAATGCCGGAGATCGCCGATAAGAAGGCAAACGCGATAAGGACGACGGATATGATGGCCAGCGTGCGAGCCAGTGGGCGGGACTTCCGAACGGCGGAGCATAAGGGGAGGCTGTCCGCGTAAAGGGGCGGAACAACGCGATCACCGATCCTATGCTTTCTCCTGGTCATTTCTGTTCTGCAGTGTTGTCGAGGTTTGGAACCCGGTCAAGCTGAGATTTGTCGGGACAGGGGTGCGCAAGGTGTTGTGCACCCCTGTTTTCGCTCACTTCATCCGCTTTAGCTGCGCGTAAGTTCCATTCGTCCGGAGCGTCAAGGTGACCGGTTCGCTGGTTCTGTTGCGCCAGAACCAGCCGTGGTTTCCGGAGAATGAAGCTGTCATGACACCTTCGTCCTGGCCTATGCCCCGGCCCTTTTCATAGCTGACCGACTGGCCACCGCCGTCACCGTGAGCGTCAAAATTCAACTGGCCGCCGTTTGCCGACCACCAAAAATTCGCCTTTGCGCCGGCATCCATGACCATCTTGATTTCGGTTCCCTCTCCAGGGCCCAAAACCACGTTCATCTCATCGGATTGCTTGACCGCATCTGCGCTCCCCGTCGAGATCAGACTAAGAGCCCCATTCTGATCGGCGGCTTGCGCATCGTCAGGCGAGGCCGGTTCCGAAATGCTGGTAACGGCTCCCGGCTGGGGCGCCGCAGAACCGGATGCCTGACCATCGAAGAAGAATTTTTCAAGCGCCGAAACGCGCTCTGCCAGCAGCGCGACTTGCGCCTGGGAAACCTGTTGCACGGGCTGCTGAGGTGGCGTGGCTGCCGTTGTCATTCTGTCGCTGGCGGCTTCCTGGGCAAGCTGGGTCTTAATTTGTCCCATTTCCGTCAGACGAAGCAAACCACCCACGCCGGTGACGTCTACGCCGTATTCCGAAGGGAAGACGATCGTGACAAGAATGGCAAGCGCGCTAGCAGCCGCAATCAGGGTTGAACGCTTCAGTTGTGCATGAGTGGGCAGTTCCGCCCGCGTCGGAAAGTCACTGTTATACATGGTGCCCTCACGAGAAGAGTAGGCCACCGATCTGGTAGCCGAAAAGAGTGAAACCAGCCGCCATCATCACGACGTTGGCACTATAGGCATATCGCCAGAAGCTTCGTGTCTGCCGCCAGTAGCCCATCGCGATGAGGATGGTCGCAAGCGCCAGCATTTGCCCGATCTCAACGCCCACATTGAATGCGAGAAGGTTCGGCAGAAGGCCGTCGGGGGATATGTTGTACTCGATGATCTTCGTCGAGAGCCCGAAGCCGTGAAAGAATCCGAAAACGAGCGTTGCGATTTTCGTATTCGGCTGGAAGCCAAACCATCGCTTGAAGGCGCCGATATTGTCGAGTGCCTTGTAGACAACTGACAGACCGATAATCGCATCGATCACATAGCTGCTGATACCGACGTTGAAATAGACGCCCAGCAGCATTGTTGACGAATGGCCGAAGGCAAAGAGACTGACGTAGATGGCGATGTGCTTCATCCGGTAAAGGAAAAAGATCACGCCCAGCAGGAACAAAATGTGGTCGTACCCGGTGATCATGTGCTTCGCACCGAGGTAGATGAACGGTAGAATGTTTGGACCGGTGATTTCCTGAATGTAGCCCTTGTCTCCTTCCGAGACAGCATGGGCGAGCGCGACATCGGCACCGGATGTATAGAGCGCCGTTAACAGCAGGCAATAGATTACAGCGCTATTGAAGCGCGATAAAATCGAACTCCGTGAGCATAACGAAAGCATGGCGACAATCCGTTGTTGTTGGCAGGGTTGCGGGACAACGGACTACGAACGTGGCGGGCGCTCCACTCTGATGGAATAGTCGTCAACCAACGGGCTGTTGCGACGCAGGGCGTATGCAAATGAGCACGACCCTGTTTCGCAAAACAAGTTGAAAGGCATCGCCGATTTTTCATGTGAATGATCGGTCGAGTTGTGCCCATGGGAATGGTTGGAATTTTGCGTATGGTCCGACTGGCTGCCGGGCGATTTTTTCGTTCCTAAATCGACTTCGCTATCGTGTGGGCTGTGCGTTTCGTCACCGAGGCTTGCCAGTTGCGACGATGCGACACTGTGGGAACGGACTTCGCCAGCGAGCGAAAAAATCATGCCGACCACCAGAGCGAGGCTCAGGCAGAAAACGGTGATCGATTTTTTCATGGTCGTTCGCATGGTTAACAAATGGCACACAACAGTTAATGAACGCTAAAAATTACCAATCCTCCCCGATAGGATTCACGAGCGCCCATTGACGATTTCATGAAACGCCTCGGTGGAAAACCGGGTTACGCCCGCTCTGGCAGAGGCTCTCAACGGAGAGAGTCGGCGTGAGGCGGATATGCCACCACCGAATTGCTGACGGTTTTACCCGTGGTTAAAACTCCTGCTTCGCAAGCGCCTGATGTCGCCGTTGGTTGGCGACTCGATGGCCGAAACGACCTTGATTTATCCTCTCCGGGTGGATAGGACGATAATAAAGTGACGTGTTTTTGATGACGTCGCGCCGATCGGCGGCCTATTTTTTTGCCAAAATGGTGAGCGGCGATCCGCAGTCCAAAGGCTTGATGAAACGGCGTCCCGGGCTTATGGCTCTAGACTAGGGCGCGCTCTTGCAAGGGAGAGGAGTTAAACAAAGATATGGACACCATGACCGAACCTCATACTCACGAGACCCATACCGACATCATCAAAAGACTGAAGCGGGCTGACGGCCATCTGAAAAGCGTCATTGCGATGATTGAAGCCGGAAAACCCTGTGTCGATATCGCTCAGCAACTCCACGCAGTCGAAAAGGCGATCAGCAACGCCAAGAGAAATCTCATTCAGGATCACCTCGACCATTGCCTCGAAGACACTGTCGGCGCCCTGCCAAGAGAAAAGCGTCAGTCAATCGACGAGTTCAAGACCATAACAAAGTATCTTTGACGATTCTTGCGGCCCTATCCGGGAAAGCCTGACGCCATGCGGAGCGATCGTCTGTTTCGCGCGAAATGTTCGTCGCCCATTCTTGGGGCGCAATTTCTGCTGTTGAAGGCCCTGCCTGTGTCCTGCGCGGCGGGTGGCCTGATCCGGATTTAGGTCGAGGCTGGAGCGAGCCGGAAATCCAGGAACGGCGAAAATATCATTTGCAATATCCCTACCAGGGGGATAGGTAATTGAGCGAGATTCCTATCCGTCCGCCGAGGTTTATCAAATGCCTGAATTTTCTGAACTGCTGCAACAGGGGTCGGCACATGCGTGGCTGTTTATCCCGAGCGCCATTCTTCTCGGTGCGCTTCACGGACTGGAGCCTGGCCACTCCAAGACGATGATGGCTGCCTTCATCGTCGCGGTGCGGGGCACTGTTGCTCAGGCGGTTCTGCTCGGCCTTGCCGCAACGATTTCGCACACGGCCATCGTCTGGGGCATAGCATTTGCCGGCATGTATTTCTGGCAGGGTCTGGATGCGGAAACCTCCGAGCCGTATTTCCAGCTTGTCTCCGCCATTATCATCATCGGCATAGCTTTGTGGATGCTCTGGCGGACATGGAAAGATCAGCAGATGGCCAGGGCCGCCGCAGGTCATGCCCACGGTGGTCACGGGCCCCATGATAAACATCATGGCTCGCACGCCCACGACGGCTCTCATTCGCATGGCGCGCCCCACGGTCATGATCACGCGCAGCCAGCGCCAGTCGCTTCACACGGACACGCGCATGGCGATGTCCGCCGCATCGACACCGGGCATGGTGTCATCGCGGTTGAGGTTTTTGAAGATGGCGTCCCTCCGGTCTGGCGGCTTCGCACGGAGCGGGGGCAGGTGTGGAAGGCGCAGGATGTCAAGATAATGACGGAACGGCCAGACGGCATGATGCAGGCATTCGCATTTGCCGACAAAGGCGACTATCTCGAATCAACCACCGAAATTCCGGAACCGCATGAGTTCATGGCCCGCGTCAGCCTCGGCCACGGTAACCACACCCATGATTATGATCTTTCGTTCGTTGAGGGTGAAGGCCACGATCATATGCACGAGGAGCTACGCGGCCTGGAGATCAGTTCGGACGGTTATCAGGATGCCCATGAGCTTGCCCATGCCAACGATATCCGCCGGCGGTTCGCAAACCAGAATGTTACGACGTGGCAGATCGTGCTTTTCGGCCTGACCGGCGGGCTCATTCCTTGCCCGGCCGCAATCACCGTTCTGCTCCTGTGCCTGCAGCTCAAGGAATTTACGCTGGGCTTTGTTCTCGTCCTGTGCTTTTCTATCGGCCTTGCGATCACTCTCGTGCTGGTTGGCGCTGCGGCGGCTCTAAGCGTTCGCCACGCGACCAAACGCTGGACGTGGTTCGGCACCGTTGCCCGGAGAGCGCCTTACGTGTCCAGCATCCTCATCATTCTCGTCGGGCTCTATGTCGGTTATCACGGCTGGACAGGGCTTGCGGCGCAGGCAGCAACCGCCATCCCCGCAGCTGGTTGATCGAACGGAATATCTGTCATGTTGCAAGTTCTTGCAAACCGTACCTATCGTCATCTTTTTCTCGCCCAGGTCATAGCGCTTGTTGGCACGGGCCTGGCCACCGTGGCGCTCGGGCTGCTGGCTTACGATCTGGCCGGGCCAAATGCCGGAGCGGTTCTTGGAACGGCGCTCGCCATCAAGATGATCGCTTATGTCGGCGTCGCGCCGGTTGCGGCGGCCTTCGCCGAACGCCTGCCACGTAGAACCATGCTTGTGTTCCTTGATCTGATCCGGGCGGCAGTGGCGATCCTGCTGCCCTTCGTCTCCGAGATCTGGCAGGTGTATGTACTGATCTTCGTGCTGCAATCGGCCTCGGCGGCATTCACACCGACCTTCCAGGCAACCATCCCGGATGTATTGCCGGACGAGAAAGAATACACCCGCGCGCTGTCGCTCTCGCGCCTGGCCTATGATCTCGAGAGCGTCGTCAGCCCGATGCTGGCTGCGGCGCTTTTGACCGTCATCAGCTTCCACAGCCTGTTTGCCGGAACCGTTGTCGGGTTCCTGGTATCGGCGGCGCTCGTTGTCTCCGTGGCGCTGCCAAGCCCCAAGGCAACCGAACGGCGGGGCATCTATGACCGGACCACGCGCGGAATGCGCATCTATCTCGCGACCCCGCGCCTGCGTGGGTTGCTGGCGCTCAATCTTGCCGTGGCGGCGGCAAGCGCCATGGTCATCGTCAACACTGTCGTTCTCGTGCAGGCCGGCTTCGGCCTCAGTCAACGGTCAACCGCGCTGGCTCTGGCGGCTTTTGGCGGCGGTTCGATGATCGCCGCATTGCTGCTGCCGCGCCTGCTTGACGAGATGCCGGATCGCAAGGCGATGCTTGCGGGCGCTTCCGTCCTGGTCCTCGGCCTGTTCATCGGCGTCACCGTGCAAAGTTACGTGTTCTTGCTGCCGCTCTGGTTCATGCTCGGTCTCGGATACTCGTTGACCCAGACCCCATCGGGGCGCCTGTTGCGGCGCTCGTCACAGCCCGAAGACCGGCCTGCGCTCTTTGCGGCGCAGTTTGCGCTGTCGCACGCATGCTGGCTGATTACCTATCCCGTCGCAGGATGGCTGGGCGCCAAGGCCGGTTTGCCCGTGACCTTCGTGGCGCTCGGGCTGATTGCCGCCGTCGCAGTGTTCTGCGCGATGCGACTGTGGCCGGAAAGCGATCCTGATGAAATCGAACATACGCATGACGAACTGGACGCAAGCCATCCGCACCTTGCCGACGCCATTGCCGTGGGGCGGGGACATCGCCATCGGCACACCTTCGTCATCGACAGCCATCACCCGGAATGGCCGCAGGCTCAATGACGGACCTCATCGTTTATGTCGGGCTGTTCGTCACCGCATTTGTCGCCGCGACGATCCTGCCCATGCAATCGGAAGCCGCGTTGGTGGGCCTTGTGCTCACCGACGCTTATCCTGTCTGGGCACTGATCGCGGTCGCCAGCCTCGGCAATGTCCTGGGATCGGTTGCCAACTGGCTGCTCGGACGTGGCGTGGAGCGTTTCAGGAGCCGGCGCTGGTTTCCCGTGAAGCCCGCAGCGCTTGACCGGGCTCAAAGCTGGTATCGCCGTTATGGAAAGTGGTCGCTGCTTCTCAGCTGGGTACCCATCATTGGCGATCCGCTGACCGTCGTCGCCGGCGTGCTTCGCGAACCGTTTCCCATCTTCCTGCTGCTTGTAACTTTCGCCAAGGTCGGGAGGTATGCGGTTCTCACGGCAGCAACGCTGAGCGTGGCGTGATGGTCGGCCTGATCCAGGACATCGTCAGTTTCCAGCGGGATGTCTATCTTGCGTTTGCAGAACACATCAAGGCCTTCGCGACCGGCGGAGGCTGGGGCGCATTCCTCGTCTATCTGCCAATGGGCGTCTTGTTCGGTGCGGCCCACGCGCTGATGCCGGGACACAGCAAGATGATCCTCGCCAGCTATCTCGCCAGTTCGCCGCTCGGCCTGATCCGCGGATTGACAGTCTCCGCTGTTTTGTCCTTTACCCACGTCGCACTGTCGGTGCTGATCGTCGTGCTTGCCTTGCCGCTCGTTTCCTTCTCCTCGTTCGTCAACCCCGGCCGTGCCCCCTTGCTTGAGGATATGAGCCGTGGATTGCTCGGTGTCATCGGTCTGTGGATGCTCTATCGCGCTTTCTGGAAACGTCCGCATAGGCACGATCACGGCGAAGGTCTGGCGGTCGGCTTCATGGCCGGTCTCATCCCATGCCCCCTGACGCTGTTTGTCATGACCTTCGCGGTATCGCGCGGTGTTCCTGAAGCCGGTGTAATGTTTGCCGGCGCCATGATGGTGGGCGTGGCGCTGACGCTTTCGACGGTTGCGGCTGCAACAATCCTTTTTCGCAATGGGTTGATCCATCTGATTGAAGGCCGCGCCGTTGTGTTGGAGAAGGCCTCTCGCGTGCTTGAGGCGGGTGTCGGCCTGCTGCTGACACTGATTGCCGCGCGCGAACTGTTTTTGGCATGATCATGCGTAATGCGAAGCTTGCACTCGCGGCCACTTGGCGCTATTTTCCAGACAAGGGGTTAATCGCGACGACCCCGTGAGGCGGCAGCCCAAAGATCGCGTCCACAGTTCCCACACATGAAGGGATGGACGCTCATGCCGTCAAATACAGAAATTACCCACTCGCAGCTTTCCCGCCTGATCGGCTTGCCGAATGCGCCTGTCATCATCGACGTTCGCACCACTGAAGATGCGGCCGACGATCCCCGCTTTTTACCGGGGGCAATCCATCGCCAAGCGCTTGACGTTGCGGCGTGGGCGAAGGAATTTTCCTCTCGGAATGTCGTCGTTGTCTGCCAGAAGGGCCAGAAACTGGCACAGGGTGTCGCGGCTTGGCTGCGGCATGAAGGGATCAATGCCGAAACGCTGGAAGGCGGCTTCGAAGGCTGGCGCGCTGCGGACGGGGTGCTCGTCAATTCACAGTACCTGCCGAAACGCGACGGGGCTGGGCGCACCGTCTGGGTCACGCGCGCCCGTCCCAAGGTCGATCGCATCGCCTGCCCCTGGCTGATCCGCCGCTTTGTCGATCCGCATGCCGTTTTCCTGTTTGTCTCGGCAGCGGAAGTGACGGCCGTTTCAGAACGCTTTGACGCCACGCCATTCGATATCGATGATGTGTTTTGGAGCCACCGCGGTGACCGATGCACGTTCGATACGATGATCGAGGAATTTGGTCTGGTCTCAGGGCCCTTGGAAAGGCTGGCAACGATCGTCCGGGCTGCTGATACGGCACGGCTCGACCTCGTGCCCCAGGCGTCGGGATTTCTTGCCGCGTCGCTCGGCCTTTCCCGCATGTACCGCGACGACCTGGAACAGCTCGAAGCGGGCATGCTTCTTTACGACGCCTTCTACCGCTGGTGCCGGGACGCAACCGAGGAAACACACAACTGGCCGTCCAACCCGAAGTCGGTGTGAGGGAGGCTGCGATGTCGATTTCCATGACGGCAGCACGGCCTGGCGTAGAGCCTGAAGTGCCCACACTCGCCGAGGCCACCCATGTGTGGGCCAAAATCGGTCTGCTGAGTTTCGGAGGGCCGGCCGGACAGATCGCGTTGATGCATAAGGAACTGGTGGAAGATCGCCGCTGGATCGGTGAACAACGTTTCCTGCATGCGCTCAACTATTGCATGCTGCTTCCAGGCCCGGAGGCGCAACAGCTTGCAACCTACATCGGCTGGCTGATGCACCGAACCCGGGGCGGGCTAATCGCGGGCCTCCTGTTCGTACTGCCAGGCGCTGTCGTCATGCTGGGCCTCAGCATCCTCTATGCGCTTTATCGCCACGTGCCGTTTATTGACGCCATGTTCTTTGGTGTGAAAGCGGCGGTGCTCGCCGTGGTGGTGGAAGCGGTCATGCGGATCGGCAAACGCGCGCTGAAAAACCGCACCATGATCGGGATCGCCGTGGCGGCCTTCATAGGGATCTACATCCTTCAGGTGCCATTTCCGCTCATTATACTCGCGGCCGGATTTGTCGGCTGGCTCGGCAGTTACGTCGCACCTCAGCTCTTCACCGGCGCGGGCCACGGAGGAAAGGGGGCCCCCGACTTCGACGGGATCATCGACCGGATGTTTGAACGGGGCCTGCTTGCTCACACCAGGCCGTCTTTTCGCGGAACCTGTCGCTCTTTGATGCTCGGCCTTCCACTATGGCTCATGCCGGTGTTCCTGCTGTGGCTGCTGGCGGGGCCAACGGCCGTCTGGACGCAGATCGGCACCTTTTTCTCGACCATGGCCGTTGTGACATTCGGCGGGGCTTATGCCGTTCTCGCCTATGTCGCACAGGCGGCCGTCGACACATTCGGTTGGCTTGCGCCTGGTGAAATGGCGGATGGCCTCGGCCTTGCCGAAACGACACCGGGGCCGCTCATCATGGTCCTGCAGTTCGTCGGCTTCTTTGCTGCCTATCGCAACCCTGGCATGTTCGATCCGGTCGTCGCAGGATGTCTCGGCGCGGCTCTCACAACCTGGGTAACCTTCGCTCCCTCGTTCCTGTTCATATTTGTCGGTGGGCCATATAGCGAAGCGCTTCGCGGCAACAGGAAGGTTTCGGCAGTCCTGTCCGCGATCACGGCTGCCGTTGTCGGTGTGGTGGTGAACCTGGCGCTCTGGTTCGGGCTCCATGTCATGTTCCGCGAGGTTCGCTCGCTGGACATCTTCGGCGTAGGGCCGGACATACCGGTGTTGACGTCGATAAACTGGCCGGCGTTTGCCCTCTCGGCGCTGGCGATATTCGCGATGCTGCGTCTCAAGACGGGGATGATCCCGACCTTGGCCGGCTGCGCAATCGCCGGCCTTTTACTGAAGCTGCCCGGGGCCTGGTTCTGAAATCCCCGGCGGCAGGGCTGCAAATCAGCCCGGTCCTTCGCTGCATTTTCAGATGGCGTTTGCAGCGCCTTTCTGCCTGCGCCTTTTTTTCGTGCGGTTGATGAACCGCTGGAACGGTCCCTCGAGAAAATATGCGAGGATGAATGTTACTGCTCCCGTCATGGGGATCGCGATCCATGGAGCGAGGTTCAGGCTTTCGCGCACATCCGTCATGATGGGGAAGTGAATGACGTAAATTGCGTAAGAGATCGGCGCCAATATAGCGAACGGTCCGAAAAACAGCCTGAATCCTTTCCATCCCAGGGCGGACCATCCGAACATGACCAGGGCAATGACCACGGCCCCCGCAAAGTGCCGCAGTTCCAGATAGGGAAACAATATGCTGTTTCCGACATCGATGCCGGCCGTGGCGTCGGATGCAAGAATGGTAAGGCACAGCGCCACGAGACAAACGGGCAATAGCGCGAGGAAAAAGTCCCTTGTCTGAAAACGCCCAAGATAGACTTCGCTCATGACCGCGCCCAGCCACCAGATGCAGAAATAGGCAAGGAAGCGGCTCAACTGGTTGGGATAAACCAGCATCACGAGGAAGAATACGACCGAGGTGATGCCGACGACGAAAGTTCGCCAGTCTGGCGGCGCGAGGCGGATCAAGGCATAATAAAACAGATAGAATGCGACCTCGTAAGACAACGACCACAGGGCCTCGTTGCCCATGTAAGGCTCCACGATCGTGCCCAGTCTCGGGCGGTCCTGAAGCATGAGTGCATTTCCGAGAAAAGCCCCAAGATCCATATCAATCAATTCTCGGACCGAGATGGCCGCGCAGAGATAGGAAACAACGAGCGCGACCAGGAAAATCGGCATGATCCTGACCAGCCTGTCCTTCGCAAAGATCGGAAAGCTCTTTTCCTCTCGCTTCGACCACGAGTAGTTGATTGAAAACCCCGATAGCAGGAAGAAAAGAATAACCGCCTCCTGCCCAAACCGGAACGGGATGGACAGGACGTAGGAATAGGCCTGAATTTCTGGCCGCAGAACGTGAAAGAGAACGACGTAGAGCGCAGCAAAGCCGCGTAAACACTCGATCTCAAAAATGCGATGTGTGTTAATCGTCTTGCTGAAATGCACCGAGGTCACCGGATTTCCGTTTTGCGAACACTTGCATCAATCTGTGTTCCTAGCTTTTCGATCACTGCTCAGGCATTTACATCATTATTCTTAATTTTATTTCTCCGGCGTTTTGCGACCGGCAAGTTCAGACCGATGCCGCGCGATCTTTGAGCATCCGATATACTTGCCCCCTGAAGCACCGCAAAATCGACAAAGCGGGAGCCGGCTGTGTCGGTTTCAGCCCCGGTCGCATGCATGTTCTGCAATAAATTTCACTACACAAAATAAAATTCAAACGCATTGACGCGGCGTCCGTTTCCGGCTATCTCATGTTTCATGCAATAAATTACATCGTATAAAATTTATTGCGGACTAAGTCATTGTCCTTGGGAGGGGAATATGTTGGCTTTTCTGAAATCGACCGCTGCCGCGGGTGTCTTGGCTGTGGCGATGAGCGCTGCTGCAACGTCGCCGGCTGCCGCCGCGGGCAAATTCGCCTGCGAGCCGGGTGAGACCTATGTGATGAACGTCATGGTTTCCAGCCACCCCTATTGGGTGCCGGTCTTCGAGGGCTTCAAGCAGGCCGCAAAGGCGCTCGGCTGCGAGGCGGTCTTCACCGGTACGCCGGAATATGACATTACCAAGCAGATCGCATCTTTCGAGCAGGAACTGGTGAAGAAGCCGAAAGGCATCCTGCTGCATCCGATGCAGGCCGATCCCTTTATCGAACCCATCAACAAGGCGATCGCCTCCGGCGTTTCCGTGACGACCTTTGCGGCGGATTCTCCGAAGTCGAAACGCACCGCCTACATCACCTCCGACAATGTCGCCGAGGCGAAATTCGCGGCCGACGAAATCGTCAAGAAACTCGGCGAAAAAGGCGAATATGCCGTTCTGGAAAATCCGGGACAGAGCAACCATGACCTGCGCGTCACGGCGCTTATCGACTATATGGGGCGCACCTATCCGCAGATGAAGCTGGTCGGCCGTCAGGCGACCAACCAGGATTCGAACCTTGCCTATCAGGCGGTCGGGGCCATGTTGCAGGCCAACCCCAATCTTGGCGCTCTGTGGATTCCTGAGGCCGGTTCTGCCGAAGGCGCGACGGCTGCGGTTCTCGAGGCGAAGAAGAAGGTCCTGATCCTGCATGCGGATATTACGCCTGCGACGCTGGAACATATCAAGCAGGGCAATATCTACATGTCCGTCAATCCCAATCAGGGCGTTCAGGGCTTTATGGGGTTCATGAACACTTTTCTGGGTGCCCATTCGGACCTGATCGACCCGTTCAACGACTATAAGGTGTCCGGCTTCAACCCGATGCAGATTCCGTCGATGGACAATGGTTTTGCCGTGATCACCAAGGCGAATGCCGCTTCCTTCGATCTCAACGACTATATGAAGGGGCGCTGACGCGCCGCTCTGAAACCGGCGAGGTTCACGCCTCGCCGGCCACATGGGAAAGCAGGGTTCGGGAGGGGCGTTATGGGTGAGGTCATCCTCAGCATGACGAATATTCACAAGGCGTTCGGCCCCGTCAGGGCGCTGCGTAATGCGGCACTCGAGCTGCGGCGCGGCGAAATCCACGCGCTGGCGGGTGAAAACGGCGCCGGCAAGTCGACGCTGATGCATATTATCGACGGCATTCTGCAGCCGGATGGTGGGGAAATCCTGCTGGATGGCAAACCGGTCAAGATATCCTCGCCCAATGCGGCGAACCGGCTTGGTATTGGTTTCGTGCATCAGGAGATCGCGCTTTGCCCGGAGATTTCGGTCGCCGAAAACATGTTTATGTCCGAGACTGGTCAAAGCCGCTCCTGGTTCATGAATTATCGCGATCTGGAAAAACGGGCGGCGGCCGTGCTGCGGGAGATCGGCGATATCGATCCTGCCCGCCGTGCCGGTGACCTGTCGATTTCGCAGCAGCAGATCGTCGAGATCGCCAAGGCGCTGACTCTCGATTGCCGTATCCTGATCCTCGACGAACCGACTGCGGCCCTGACCGAAACCGAGGCCCAGACGCTTTTCAGGATCATGCATCGACTGGCGGAACGGGGCATTGCCATCATCTATATCTCGCATCGCATGGCGGAAATTTTCGAACATTGCGACCGCATTACCGTGATGCGTGACGGCTGCCATATCAGGACGGAGAATATCACCGAGATTTCCCCGGAAGAGGTGGTCAACAGCATGGTGGGACGGGTGCTCGACAA
This sequence comes from Agrobacterium fabrum, assembly GCA_003241215.1. Taxonomy (GTDB): domain Bacteria; phylum Pseudomonadota; class Alphaproteobacteria; order Rhizobiales; family Rhizobiaceae; genus Agrobacterium; species Agrobacterium fabrum_A. Next base: position 43,685 of record QFOL01000002.1, on the reverse strand, counting down.
GCTCTATCCGCCGAAGCTTTCGGACGATGAAAAATCTGATGACGTCATTCTCTCCGTTCGGGGCCTGAATGAAGGAAAACGTGTTTTCGATGTCGATTTCGATCTGCGCCGCGGTGAAATTCTGGGGTTTGCCGGTCTGATCGGGGCGGGACGAAGCGAGATTGCGCGGGCGGTCTGCCGGCTTGAGGGGAAACCGAAAGGCGAGGTTACGCTGCGCGGCCGGCCGCTGAAGCTCAGGGACTATCGCGACAGCATCCGCGAGGGGTTGGTCTATCTTTCCGAAGATCGCAAGGGCGATGGGCTGTTCCTCAACATGTCCATCGCCGCCAATGTCTCCGCGCTCGATATCGGCAGGATATCGAACGGCATGGGTTTCATCGAGCGGCGCAAGGAGATGCAGCGTGCCGATGAACTGGGACGCCGGCTGAAACTGCGGGCGAACAGCGTTGGCGATGCGGTCTCGACCTTGAGCGGCGGCAACCAGCAGAAGGTGGCGCTGGCGAAGATGCTGTCGGTGGAGCCCGAGGTCATCTTTCTGGATGAGCCGACACGCGGGGTGGATGTGGGCGCGAAGGCGGAAATCCACCGCCAGATACGGGAACTGGCGCGCGAGGGGGTTGGCGTCGTCGTCATATCCTCGGAACTGCCGGAACTCATCGGTGTCAGCGACCGGGTGCTGGTGGTGCGCGAGGGGCGCATTACAGGCGAGGTCGAAGGCGACGACATGACGGAGGAAAAGATCATGCAGCTGGCATCGATCAATATAATGCAGAGCCCGGCCGGGGCCTGAGGGAGCGGGAAAATGGCAACATCGGAAACACCTTCAAGCCTTGCCGAGACGGCGGTTCGCCGCACCGCCTGGTGGGAGCCGGCGCTCAAGGCGCGGGAAACCGGGCTGATCGTCATCATCCTCGCGCTTTTTGCAGTGATGTCCTTCATCTCTCCGTATTTTCTGACGGTGGACAATCTGCGGGCCATGGCCATGGTCTTTGCCATCGAAAGTATCGTCGTGGTGGGCATGACGATCCTGCTGATCTCGGGCGGCATCGATCTTTCCGTCGGCTCCGTCACGGCGCTGGCGATGGTGGTTGCCGGCTGGCTTTTCCTCAACGGCGTCGACCCATGGGTGGCGGCGGGGCTCGCAATCTGCCTCACCACATTGGTCGGCATGGCCATGGGGTTCCTTACGACGGTGATCGGCCTGCATCATTTCATCGTGTCGCTGGGCGTTATGGTGATTGCGCGCGGCGTCTGCCTGCTGGCGACGGGCGGGCGGCCGCTCGGCCTCTACTCGCTGCCGCCGGAATTCAAGTTCATCGGCCAGGGCTCGCTTGGCGGCATTCCGCTGGTGCTGATCATCTTCGCCGTGGTGGTCGTTTCCTTCGACCTGCTGCTGCGCCGCACGACCGCCTTTCGCAAGGTGTTCTATACCGGCAGCAATCCCAAGGCCGCGGCCTATTCCGGCATTCGTGTCGGCCGGGTGGTCTTCGCCACCACCACCTTATGCTCGATGCTAGCAGGAGTTGCAGGCGTTATCTATATGGCCCGTTTCGGGTCCGCCCAGCCAAGCTTCGGTATCGGCATGGAACTCAACGTCATCGCGGCGGCGGTGATTGGCGGCGCCAGCCTTTCCGGCGGCTCGGGCACCATTCTGGGTGCGATCCTTGGCGCGATCCTTCTTTCGGTCGTTTCCAGTTCGCTTGCCTTGCTCAATGTCTCTGTCTACTGGCAGGACATCATCAGGGGCAGCATCTTGCTGACCGCGGTCCTGTTCGACCACTATCTGGTCAGGCGTCGCCGCTAGCGCTGCAGAGCGACCCATGGGTAACTGGAGAAAGACGATCATGCTGGATATCAGGGACGATTTCGATCAACAGAGGCAGATGTATTCCGTCCTGGTGCTGCATTTCATCGAGGGTGTGAAGCAGTCGGAAATCGCCGAGCGGCTCAATCTTTCCCATACCAAGGTAAACCGCATGATTGCGGCGGGCCGCAAGGCGGGCATGGTGAAGATCACCATCGCCAGTCCCTATCAAAGGCTCGTGGACCTCGAAAACGAGATCAGCCGCCGTTTCGGCCTCAGGCAGTCGGTGGTGACGCCGACGGTATCGGACAATCCGGAAACCGCCTTGCAGATGGTCGGTCGGGTGGCCGCCAACCACTTGCTGGAGACAATCCGTGACGGCGACGTGATCGCCATTACCGGCGGCAAGGCGGTGAGCGCGGTGGTCGACAACCTGCAGGCGGAGCGTCGCTTCGATGTGCGGGTGGTGCCTCTGACCGGCGGCGTGCAGGGCAAGCATTATACGGATGTCAACCACCTCGCCACCCAGCTTGCGGAAAAGCTCGGCGGCAGCGCCTCGCTCGTTCATGCGCCGCTGTTTGCCGAAGATGAGGAGCAGCGCGATCTCCTGATGAATGTCGCCTCGATCCGCGAGGTGTTCGACTTAGCGCGGCAGGCGCAGGTGGCGCTGGTCGGCATCGGTTCGGTGGAAGCGCCGGGCTCCGGTTATTACGATCTTCTGCCGGATGCGGCCCGTGGCGGGCAGGCGCTGGTGGATGCCGGCATCGCTGGCGAATTTCTCGCTCATCTCACCATGGCGGACGGGCAGCTGGCGCGCATCGATCTTAATTCGCGCGTGGTGGCGCTGGACCCCGGGCAGCTCGCCCGGTGCCCGAACATCATCGGCGTTGCGGCAGGCGCCATCAAGGCCGGGCCGGTGGCGGCCACGCTTGCCGGCCGTTATCTGACCTCGCTCGTCGTGGACGAGGCTATTGCCGGCTATTTACTGGATCATGAAGGAAGGGAAACGTCGTGACGGAGAACGCAATATTGACCCGGACGATCGGCGGCAGCGGCATCAGCGCATCCGCCGTGGGGCTCGGCACCTGGGCCATCGGCGGCTGGATGTGGGGCGGCACGGATGAGCGCCAATCCATCGCCGCCATCCAGGCCTCCATCGATGCCGGCATTTCCCTGATAGATACCGCACCCGCCTATGGCATGGGGCTTGCGGAAACCATCGTCGGCAAGGCCATCGCCGGCAGGCGCGACAAGGTGGTGCTGGCCACCAAATGCGGGCTGGTCTGGCATGTGAACGAGGGGGCCTATTTCTTCCATCAGAATGGCAAACCCGTGCACCGTTATCTCGGCGCTGCTTCGATCCGGTACGAGGTCGAAGAAAGCCTGAGGCGGCTCGGAACCGATTATATCGATCATTACATCACCCATTGGCAGGACGCCACGACGCCGATTGCCGAAACGGTGGAAACCCTGGTGCGCCTGAAGCAGGAGGGGAAGATCCGCTCGATCGGCGCAAGCAACGTCTCGTCCGGCGATCTCCAGGCCTATATCGCCACCGGCGTTCTCGATGCCATCCAGGAAGAATATTCCATGGTGAAGCGGGATATCGAGACGACGCTTCTGCCGCTTTGCCGCACGAATGCCGTGTCGGTCCTCAGCTATTCGTCGCTTGCGCTCGGTCTCCTGTCCGGCAAGGTCGGACCTGATCGGATATTTGCCGAAGACGACCAGCGCCAGGGCAACCCGCGCTTCAGTCAGGCGAACCGTCAGAAGATCGCGCGGTTGATGGGCGTGCTGGAACCGGTGGCGGCCGTACATCATGCCTCGGTTGCGCAGGTGGTCATTGCCTGGACGATTGCCCAGCCGGGCATAACATTCTCGTTGTGCGGCGCGCGTGACCCGGCCCAGGCGGTGGAAAACGCTGCTGCCGCCCGCCTGCGTCTTGCGGACAGCGAACTGGCTCTCATCAGCGCGGGCATCGTCGAGCATCTCGTGGGGCTTGATAGCTGAAATAAAAACGGGGGCGGGATTTCAGGCGAATAACACATAATTTTCGCCCCCCGTCTCTCACGTCGCATTAAACGGTCAACAACATTGGGACGCTGGTGGTTAGCCAGCGAACGGTATTCCTATGCCCAGTTCTCGCGAGGACGCTCTCCGCCGCATCCGGCAAGACGGTGATTTTGACGCCATCGTCATCGGCGGCGGCATCAATGGCATCGCAGCCTATCGCGACCTCGCCTTGCAGGGGTTGCGCGTGCTGCTGGTCGAGCGCAATGATTTTTCCTCCGGCTGCAGCGCCGCCCCTTCGCGCATGATCCATGGCGGCCTGCGTTATCTCGAAAATGGTGAATTCGGGCTTGTGGCGGAATCCTTGCGGGAGCGCGATGCGCTGCTGACGCTCGCGCCGCATATGGTGCATCCGCTGCCGACGACGATCCCGATTTTCTCCATGTTCAGCGGCCTGTTCAATGCGGCCGCCACGTTTTTCGGGTCTGGCGGCAAACCCGCAAGCCGGGGCGCGTTGGCCATCAAGGCGGGCCTCACGCTCTATGACTTCGTTACCCGCAAGAACCGGATCCTGCCGCGCCACGAGTTTCGCAGCGCCGGCAAGACATTGCAACGCTGGCCGGGCCTGACACCGGCGATCCGATATTCGGCCACCTATTATGATGCCTGGATAAGCCAGCCGGAGAGGCTTGCCCTGGAACTCCTGATCGATACCTCGGCCGATGCGCCGCAGAGCATTGCCCTGAACTATGCGGAGGCCATCCGCACAGGGGAGGGTTATTTTCTGCGTGTGGAGGAAACGGAAGAAACCCTGCCGATCCGGCCACGGATCATCGTCAACGCCACCGGGGCCTGGATCGACGAGACGATTGGCGCACTGGCCGCCGCCCCGGCTGGCGAAAAGCAGAAGCCGACCGTTTCGGGCACCAAGGGATCGCATCTCATCATCGCCAACGCGGCGCTCCTGAAAGCGCTGAACGGCCATATGATCTTCTTTGAGAATGCGGATAACCGCGTCTGCATCCTGTTCCCCTATCTCGGCCGGGTTCTTGCGGGCTCGACCGACATCAAGGTGGATCGTCCCGAACGGGTTCGGTGCGAGCAGGAGGAGCGGGACTATATTCTCGAAGCGGTCCGGCAGGTCTTTCCCGACATTGTCATCGACCACTCGGACATCGTCTTCAGTTTCAGCGGCATTCGGCCGCTGCCGCGCAGCGATGCCGCCTTTACCGGAAGAATTTCCCGCAGCCATTTCATTCACCGCGTTGACGGCGATCCGCCGCAGCTTTGCATGATCGGCGGCAAATGGACGACCTTCAGGGCCTTCGGCGAACAGGTGAGTGACGAGGTTCTGGCGTTTCTGGGACGCAGGCGGCTGACCGGCACCATGGATCGTCCGATTGGCGGCGGCAGGGATTTTCCCACGGGTGCCGGCCGTCTGGCCGCCCTGCTGTCGCAGCAATTTTCAATCGACCGGCGCCGGTCGGAGCATCTGGCCTTGGCTTACGGCTCCCGCGCCCTCGAATTGATGGGTTTTTGTCGCGCACGCGCGGATGACACGCCGCTTTCAGAAAACGTGCCGATAACGGTCGCTGAGGTGATCTGGCTGATACGCGCCGAACATGTCCGGCACCTGACGGATATCATCCTGCGGCGCACGACGCTCGCCATCACCGGCGTCATCGATGCCGATCTGATCGACGCCATCCTCGATGTCGCGGCGCGGGAGCTGGCATGGTCCCCCGCCCGGGCGGCGGCGGAACGGCAGCGGCTTATCCATGAGCTGGAGACCTTTTACGGGGTCACGCCGGCAATGCTTCAACACAGATGCAAGGAGAATGCATGATGATGCGGATTTCGAAAAAGGCGCGCATGAACCGGCTGTTCCGCAATGGCGGCTGCCTCGACGTGGCCATCGATCACGGGGTTTGCAACGAGCCGAGTTTCCTCGTCGGGCTTGAGGATATGGCGAAGACCGTCGACAGGCTGGCGGAGGCCGGTCCCGACGCCATCCAGATGGCCTATGGGCAGGCGGATCTGCTGCAACAAAGGCCGGAGCGCGACAAGCCGGCCCTCGTCATGCGCATCGACATGGGCAATCCCTATAATTCCACGCGCCACAGAACCATGTGGTCGCAGCTCCAGAACTACCATGACCCCATTATCGGCGCGCTGGAGATGGATGCCGCCTGCGTCGTCGTGAACCTGTTCATGCTGCCGGACGAGCCGGACCTGTTTCGCCAATGCGTCGAGAACATCAGCAGGGTGCGGGCCGATTGCCATCGGTTCGGCATGCCGCTGATGATCGAACCGCTGGTGATGTTGCCCAATGATGTGCGCGGCGGCTATCAGGTGGATGGTGACGCTGAAAAGATCGTGACGCTTGTTCGTCTTGCCTCGGAAATGGGAGCAGATATCATCAAGGCCGATCCCACCAGCAATCCCGCGGATTTTCACAGGGTGATCGAGGCGGCGCGCTGCCCGGTGCTGGTGCGGGGCGGAGGGCGAGAGGATTTGCGCAATGTGCTGGCAAAATCGGCGGCCTTGATGGCCGAGGGTGCGAACGGGATGGTCTACGGACGCAATATCTATCAGCATGACAATCCCAAGGCCGTCGTGACGGCCCTGATGGCCATCATCCATCAGGGCGCGAGCGGCGAAGAAGCATGGGACATCTATAATCGTGGCTGAGAGAAATCACATATTGGGCCTGGATGTCGGCAACACGGTCATCAAGGCCGTGCTTTTCGACATGATGGGCCGGCAGATCGCGCAGCATGCTATCGATGGACATTCGACATTCCCTCAACCAGGCTACGTCGAGCGGGACCTCGAGGAATTGTGGCGGAACGGCTGCGAAGCGATCCGCCAGTTGCTGGTGAAATCGTCGGTCGATCCCCGCAGCATCGTGGCGGTGGGTTGCGCCGGTCACGGCAACGGCCTTTACCTGCTGGACAAGAAACAGCAACCGCTCATCGGCATCCAGTCGCTCGACAGCCGTGCCGCGGATATGGCGGCCGAGCTCGACCGGAAGAGCGGGTCCTTATTGCAGGCACGCTGCCTGCAGCGGCCATGGCCGGCGCAGACGCCCAGCCTTCTGGCCTGGGTGAAACGGCACGCGCCCGACCTCTATGCGCGGACCGGTACGGTTCTGTTCTGCAAGGATTTCGTCAATTTCCGCCTGACGGGTTGCCTTGCCAATGATATTTCCGACCTTAGCGGCGCAGGGTTGCTTGCCTTGCCGGAAGCGGTGCTCGACCGTGAACTTCTGTCGCTTTACGGTCTTGAGGATGCGTTCGCGTTCTTCCCCCGTTGTGTGGAATCGGCGGATATAGTCGGCCATGTAACGCGCGAGGCCGCCCGCCTGACAGGGCTTTCCGAAGGCACGCCGGTCATTGGCGGTTTCTTCGATGTCGTTTCCAGCGCCATGGGATCGGGCGTCATCAATGCCGGGGAAGCGTCCATCATCGCCGGTACCTGGAGCATCAATCAGGTTTTTGCGGACAGGCCGGTCATCAGTCCGGATGTCTTCATGGTCACGACCTTCGGCCGTGACCGCTATGTCAACATTGAATCCAGCGCCACATCCGCTGCCAATCTGGAATGGTACGTGCATCGTGTCCGTGTCGACCATGGCGACCATGCCTTCGAGCGCTGCAACGAGCTGGTCGGTTCCGTCACGCCGCGGGCGGACGATCCGTTCTTTCATCCCTTTATCTTCGGCTCAAGGCTGGGTGCGGAATTCCGCGGCGGGTTTTACGGCCTCGCCGGCTGGCATGGCGAAGGCCATATGCTGCGCGCGCTGTTCGAGGGCGTCTGTTTCGAGCACCGCCGCCATATCGCTGTCCTGCGCGAGGCGGGGTTGCCGGTCGGAAGCGCCGTCATGTCCGGCGGCGGTTCCCGCAGCCAGCATTGGCCGCAGATCATGGCGGATGTTCTGGAAATTCCCCTGCGTGTCGCGGAGGCCCGCGAGACGGGCGCGCTTGGTGCGGCGATTGGCGCCGCTGTGGCGGTTGGGCTTTATCCGGGTTATGAGGAGGCCGTTGCGGCGATGACCCGCGTTGCGAATGCCTACCGGCCGAATACCGGTCAGGTCCCGCATTACCGGCGGCGTTATGGCCTCTACACGCAGCTGACCGAACAGTTGCGTGGCTTCTGGAGCGCCCTGCGTTTGCAGGAGAGATAGTGGTTCCCGCCCAGCGGCCCGCGGCGCGCGGTCAGGTGCGCCGCGGGGAGATGTCCGGGCGGGAAATGGAAGATGGACTTTGTCGGCAAATTGCGCATCTTGTTTCTGCAAGCAGTAATGGGATGATCAACAGCAGATGGATATCAGGCGCCTGAAATCGTTTATAACGATTGTCGACATGGGGAGTATCACCAGAGCGGCGGACGTGCTGCATATCGCCCAGCCGGCGCTCAGCCAGCAGCTGGCGAGTATCGAGGAGCATTTCCGCCAGAAACTCTTGACCCGAAGCCAGCAGGGCGTGGTCATGACCGATGCCGGCAAGGTCGTCTACAGGCATGCGCAGGTCATTCTGCGACAGATGGAGCAGGCGCAGGCGGAGGCTCTGGAAGCGGGCGCTGTGCTTTCCGGCAAGGTGTCGGTGGGCCTTGCGCCCTTCAGCAGCGCCGCCACGCTTTCGCTGCGTCTGATGGAGGAAACCAAGCGGCTGCATCCCGGCATTTTGCTGCACATCACGGAAAGCGTCAGCCAGCCCTATAGCCAGATGATCATGAACGGTCGTCTGGAAATGGGTTTGATCCACGGCGTCGGGCCGATCCGGGGTGTCAAGTTCACGCCGCTGTTGCGTGAGGAATTCGTGCTGGTCGTGCATCGCAGCTTTGGCGTGGAACCGGGCGATGCGCCGATTACGGTCGCTGACCTGGCTTTTTTGCCGTTCCTTCTGCCGCCGACCTATAATTTCGTGCGCCGCGCCATCAATCTCGCCTTTACCCGCAGCCGCAAGGATCTGATCGTCATGGCGGAGCTGGAATCGGTAAGGACCATCGCGCGCGGCGTGGATGCAGGGCTTGGCGCGACCATCACGCCCAAGGCCATCGCCGACCGTATCGTGGCGGAATCCAATGAGGAAATCGTCGTCAGGCAGATCGCCAGCCCGATGATCGAGGAAACGTTGTCCTTCTGCGTATCGGACAATACGCCGCTCTCCGAGCCGGCGCTTGCCGTGAAGGAGATATTGCTGCAACTGGCGGAGACCCTGAAATAAAAAGGGCCAGGCCGGCTCTAAAGCCACGCGCGACACCGTTTCCCGGTGCCGCGCGTGGAAAAGATCAAAGCATTGCTTCCTTGCGGCAGTTCACCAGCAATTCGGCCACCGAAAGGTTGTTCGGCAGGCGAAGCAGGGTTTCCACCATTTCGGCAAGATCGTCCGGCTGGGTCATGTCCTCGCGGCTGACTTCCGTTTCGCCGACGGTCATATCGGTTGCGATATAGCCGGGGCAAAGGGCGGTGGCGGCCGGATTTCTCGCCCCCGCCGCGACGGTGAAACCGGCTTCGTGAAGCCTTTTGGCGATCGCAAGGCCAAGGCCCCGCGATGCGCCGGAAACCATGATGACACGGCCACTTCCTCCCAACATGCTGTTCTCCCTATTTCATTCCATTGCAGAATTCGGCGATGCGGGCGCAGCCTTCGGCAAGGTTTTCCATGCTGGTGGCATAAGAAAGCCGGAAGAAGGGGCTGAGGCCATAGGCCGCGCCCTGCACTGTCGCAACATGATGCTCGGCGAGAAGCGCCATGACGAAATCGGTATCGTTCTCGATTTTCGTACCGCCCTTCGTCGTCTTGCCGATCAGCGCGGCAATGTTCGGGAAGATATAGAAGGCGCCTTCGGGTTTGTGGCAGCGAAGCCCCTCGATTTCCGAAAGCTTGCCGAGCACGAAGTCGCGGCGCGTCTTGTAGATATCGGCGCGCTCCTTCAGCAGATCCTGCGGGCCGTCGAGAACCGCGACGGCGGCAGCCTGAACGATGGTCGCGACACCGCCGCTGTTCTGGGTATTGACGTTGCTGATGGCCTTGATGAGATCCTTCGGGCCGCCGCAGAAGCCGAGACGCCAGCCGGTCATGGCATAGGCTTTCGATGCGCCGTTGACGGTCAGGACCCGGTCATAGAGGCGCGGCTCGACTTCGGCGATGGTGCAGAATTCGAAGTCGTCATAGATCAGGTGCTCATACATGTCGTCGGTCATGATCCAGAGCGGATGCCGCAGCATGACCTCGGCGATTTCCTTCATTTCCGCGCGCGAGCAGGCGGCGCCCGTGGGGTTGTTGGGGAAGTTGAAAAGCAGCCATTTGGTTTTCGGGGTGATGGCGGCTTCGAGATCTTCGGCGCGCAGGCGGAAACCGTTATTCTCCGGGCAAACCACCGGCACGGGCACGGCGCCCGCGAACTTCACGATATCGGCATAGCTGATCCAGGACGGCGCGGGAATGACGACCTCATCGCCCGGGTCGCAGGTGGCCATGATGGCGTTGAAGATGATCTGCTTGCCGCCACCTGCCACCAGAATCTGGCTCGGATCGTAGTCGAGATTATTGTCGCGCTTGAACTTCCGCTGGATCGCGGCCCGCAGCGCAGGCGTTCCGTCGGCCGGCGGATATTTCGTGTCGCCGGCAAGGGCCGCGGCATGCGCCGCTTCCACTGCGTGGGCAGGGGTCGGGAAATCCGGTTCGCCGGACGACAGGCTGATGACCTTGATGCCCTGAGCCGCGAGATCGCGAGCTTTCTGGGTCATGGCGAGCGAAGCTGAGACGGTGACGTTGTTAAGGCGTTGGGCGATAGTGGGCATGGATTATTTCCGATTGTAACGGTGAAGGCAGGCGTCGTCGCGACGCCGGTGCATGACAAGGAGGTTACGGGAATTTTCCGCCGTTTCCCCAATACGACTTCGATGTGAGGTCATACGGGATTTTGATGCATCGTCGGCAAAATGGGGCGGGCGGTCCATACACTGAAATAACCCGATCGGGCGCGTCCAGACGAAGGGTGGCACCGTCTTCGTCGAAGACCTGGAAATCCGGAACATAGGTGATCCCGTCAACTCCGAACGGGGACGGCATGCATCGCCAGGCTGTGACCGACGGGTTTACATCGAGAATGCACCCGACATCGCGGGCCGCCTGCCAGCGGAACAGGCGCACACCGTCACGTGACCGGGTGAGACTGAGCTGGACGAGCGACAGCAATCACGTGATCCAGCTGAATTGATGATTTCGCGGCCGGGTCGCTCAGGCGGCCCGGCTGGCGACGGATCGAAATCCGTGCCGTATTCCATAGCCGACAAAATGCACCGTGCTCCTGACATGGAATGCGGTGCCGTGCTTTTTGTGCTTCAGGCGACCACTTCGCGAGCCGGCACGACGCTGCCGCCGCAGGCTTCCACTTCGCTGCGCACCGTGCGCGCAAGCTCAAGTGAGCCGGGCGTATCGCTGTGGACGAGGATCGATTTGGCGCGAACGGGAATGATTTCGCCCTCGATGGTCGTGACCGTGCCATTTTCGAGAAACTGGCGCACCCGCGCGCGGACTTTTCCCCCTTCCTTGATGACGGAATTGGGCAGCTTGCGTGGCACAAGCTGGCCCTTCACATCATAAGCGCGGTCGGCGAGAAAGAGGTTGAGCACCTTCAGCCCGCAATCCAGAGCCGCCTTTTCGATCAGCATGTCCGGCATCGAAAAGACGATGAGATTGGGATCGACCGCTTTGATCTTTTTCATGATCCGATCCGCAAGCGCCGCATCGCGGTTGATCATGTTGCCCATGGCGGCATGGAAACTGATATGGGAGAGCGCAACCTCCTGCGCCCTCGCAATCGCCGAAAGCGCACCGAGCTGGTAGAGAACCTGCTGTTCCATTTCCTCCGCATCAACGGGAATTTCGCGGCGGCCGAAGCCGAGACGGTCGGCAAGGCCGGGATGGGCGCCGACGCCGACGCCGTTCTGTTTGGCGAGACGCACCATGCGCGCCATCATTTCCGGATCGCCGGCATGGAAGCCGCAGGCGATATTCGCCGAAGAGACGACTTCCATAAGCTTCTCGTCGTCGCAGACCTTATAGACGCCGAAACCTTCGCCCATGTCGGAATTAACATCGATCTTCATGGTTCCCTCTCCTTGTTTTTCAGGATTATCGTTTCGTGAGCGTGCCGAGTGCGGCGGTGACCAGTGGCAGGGTCTTGCGGATATCCGCGAAATAGGCGTCGATTGCCTGTTCGACCTCCAGCGCCTCGCGCACCGTTGCCTGCACGAAGCGGATGCGACTGCCGATGCGCGCCTGTCCGAGCCGCCACAGATCGCTGTCGATGATACCGGCCATCTTGGGATAACCACCGGCCGTGTTGGCGTCGCTCATCTGGATGATCGGCTCGCCGCCCGGCGGCACCTGAACCACACCCGGAATGACGCCATAGGAGCGCAATTCGACGGGAGCCGAAAGCATAAGTGGCGTGCCGGCAAGCCGGTAGCCGGTGCGGTCGCTCTGCGAGGTGATTTTCCAGGCTTCGGACCAGAAACGTTCCGCACCTTCGCCGAAAAGATCATGTTCGGCGGCGGGAATGGCTCTCAGCAGCAATTCGCCTTTGTCAGATACCGGAAACATGTCCGGCATCGCCTCCGCAAGCGGCATGACACCGAGGCCGCTTGCCGGCAGCGCCGGTGGTGCGGATGGCAGGACGGACAGCCTGTCGCCGGCGGTGAGGTGGCGTCCCTCATGGCCGCCGAAGGAGCCGCGAAGCGAGGTGCTGCGTGATCCCATGATCACGGGAACGTCTATGCCGCCCTGAAGGCAGAGATAGGCGCGCGCATTTTTCAGCGGTGTCGAAAATTCGAGGATCTGACCCTTTTCTGCCCGCGCGCACCAGTAAGGCGGCAGATCAGAACCATTGAGCCGGGCGGCGCAATCCGCACCGGTTACGGCGAAGGTCAGCGTCTCTTCGAATTCGATGCGGAACGGAAAGGTCTGGATTTCAATCGCCGCGGCATCCTCGCCATTGCCGACGAGAATATTGCCGACCCTGAGCGCGATGGGGTCCATCGCGCCCGTGGCGGTGATGCCGATATTGCGGTAACCCGCGCGGCCGAGGTCCTGGACGGTGTTCAGCGGCCCGCAGGCAAGAATATGGATCATAGTTCGATCCTTTCGGGAAGGAAACGAACGCGGTCTCCGGGCGCCAGTACCGCCGGCTGTTCGGCGGTGGCGTCGAACATGGTGATTTCGGTGAAGCCCAGCGAATTCCAGCCATTCGGTCCGGTCAGAACCGAGATGCCGGACTGCATGCCGCCAATCGTCACCATGCCCTTCAGCATGCGTAGCGAAGGGACTTTCTTGCGGGGCATGAAAATGCGCGGATCGAGACCACCGAGATAACCGAAGCCCGGTGCGCTGCCGACGGCGAAAACCGTATAGGTTCGCTCGAAATGCAGCCGCACGACTTCCCTGTCCGGCAGGCCGGAATAATCGCAGATCGCCGCAAGGTCGATGGCGTGCTCGCCGCCATAGGTCGTCGGCACCTCGATGGTCTTGCCCAGAAGATCGAGTTCCGCCGCCCTTTGCCAGATATCGAGAAGTTCATCTTGCAAACGCCCGGCATCTTCAGGCGTGCCGCGCAGCACGATTAGCAGGTTGGTCATACCGGGTATGAGTTCCAGCACGTCGGGGCGGTCCTTCAATGCGCGCGTCAGCGCCCAGATGCGCCGCTGGGCGGGCAGGTCCAGCTCGCCGGGCGCTTCGATCAGAAAGGTCTTGTTACCGATCATCGAGATTTTCGGCAGGCCCAGATGGGCGGGGGTGAGGTGGGGCGTTTTCAGCGGGAGGTTGCTCATCGACGGCACCATCATGTTTCGGTCTTGAGAAGGGTGGAGCCATAGCCGACAAGCGCACTGGTTTCCGTCACGATTTCGCTGACGGTGCCGGCTTTTTCGGCGATGACCGGAACAAGCACGGGGCCGGCCGCGATGAATGCGACGATCTCGCCTTTCGCTACGGATTGTCCTACCTGAACCGCCCGGTCGGGGCGCTGCGGATGCGCGGGTGTGAAGATGCCGGCCATCGGTGCACGGGCGAGAATATCCCCCGCCTTTGCCGGCACTTTGGCCGCTTCAATGCGCTGTGCGGCAGGGGCCTGAGCGCCTGCCATGGCAACGATCTTCAATGATCCATCTGGTGTCTCTATTTCAATGGCGGAAACGTTGTTGCGTTCGAGATGAGCGGCAAGATCGGCAATGGTGCCGGGCTCGCTGTAACGGGATATGGAAACAGGCTGTCGCTTCACTTTGCACTCCGCGCTGCAAGCCAATGTTCGAGGTAATGAATATCCGTGCCGCCTTCGGAAAAGGCCGGGTCCTGCAATATTTCCCGGTGCAGCGGCAGGTTAGTGGAAACGCCTTCGATACGCATTTCGCCAAGTGCGCGCCGCATGCGCAGGATCGCCTGTTCGCGGGTCGGCGCATGGACGATGAGCTTGGCGATCAGCGAATCGTAATGGGCCGAAACCCGATAACCCGCCATCACATGGGTATCGACCCGGACGCCGGGACCGCCCGGCAGGTGCAGAGCCGTGATCAGGCCGGGGCAGGGGATGAAGTTGTAAGGGTCTTCGGCATTGATGCGGCATTCGATCGAATGGCCCTCGCAGACGATATCGTCCTGCGAAATCTCAAGCGGATGGCCGAGAGCGACGAGAAGCTGCTGGCGTACCAGATCCACGCCCGAGGTCATTTCCGTGACCGGATGTTCGACCTGCAGGCGGGTGTTCATCTCGATGAAATAGAATTCGCCATTCTCGTAGAGAAACTCAAATGTGCCGACGCCGCGATAACCGATCTGGCGGCAGGCTTCGACACAGCGATTGCCGACGAAAGCCGCGACATCGGGCGGGATGCCGATGGCCGGACCTTCTTCGACGACCTTCTGGTGGCGGCGCTGCATGGAACAATCGCGCAGGCCCACCCAGACTCCGCCGCCCTGACTGTCGCAGAGAACCTGAATCTCGACGTGGCGCGGATGTTCGAGGAATTTTTCGATATAGAGTTCCGGTGTTCCGAAGGCCCGGCTCGCCTCCTCGCGCGTGACGAGCACGGCGTCCTGAAGGGCGGAGGCCTCGCGCACGACACGCATGCCGCGCCCGCCGCCGCCGCCGGCCGCCTTGACGATGACGGGATAACTGATTTCGGCGGCGATTTTCGAGACTTCGGCCATGTCATCCGGCAGGGCGGAATCGGGGCCGGGAACGCAGGGCACACCGGCCTCCATCATTGCCCGCTTCGCCGCGATCTTGTCACCCATGGTGCGGATGGCGTCGGCGCGCGGGCCGATGAAGACCGCCCCCGCCGCCTCCACGGCTTCCGAAAAAGACGCTCTTTCGGAAAGAAAACCATAGCCGGGGTGAACTGCGCCAGCGCCGGTCAGCTCCATCGCAAGCAGTATGGCCGGCGCGTTGAGATAGCTCTGGGCGGGAGAGGCCGGGCCGATGCAGATGGCGGTATCGGCCGCCTTCAGATAGTCGGCATCCCTATCGGCTTCCGAATAGATCATGACGGTCTTCAGACCGAGTTCACGGCAGGCGCGCTGCACCCGCAAGGCAATCTCGCCGCGATTGGCGATCAGCACGCTGTCGAATGTTCTTGGCTCAGCCACCTTTGGGAGTGTCGCATCCATCATTCGAACTCCAGTACCGGCTGTCCGAGTTCGACATCTTCGCCGTCATTGGCGATAAATCTGGCGATCCTGCCGCTTCGTTCGGCCCTCACGGTGTTGAACACTTTCATCGCCTCGATGATGAAGAGTTCTTGTCCTTGCCTGACCTCGTCACCGGCTTCGGCGAAAGGCGCCGCACCCGGGCTCGGGGCGCGGTGGAAAAGGCCGAATGACGGTGCTGCGACGATGCCGGATGCCGCCGGTGCGGCTGCGGCGGATGCCGGCGCCTTTTCTTCGGCGCGGGGTGTTTCGGATGCCGTTTCCGCCACCGGGATGGGCTGGGCCTGCGATGATGGTGCGTGCGGCGAAACCGCATTGTTTTCGCGGAGGATCCGGACCGTGGTTCCCTCCTGACTCACGGTCAATTCGGATACTCGCGAAGAGCCGACGAACTCGATCAGTTTCTTGATCTTTTCCAGATCCATATTGGTTTCCAACGTCTTTTTTGTCCCCACGGCGGCAGGCGGGCGGAGCGGAATCCGCACCCTGTCCATCAGCAATAGCTACCATGGAGGCAGGATTGATGGGGTCAGACGAAGTTCCTATGGACATTGCTTTGCGGTTTGATATCCCGCCGCCGCGTGGTGAAACGGTTCAAAGACGTCCGAAGGAACGAACCATGGATTCCCGCAAAGGCATTCTCCTCAAAATCTCCGCAGCGCTCGCTCTGGTGCTGATGGGCGCCTGCATCAGCGGCCTCAGGGGTGAGATACCCATCGGGCAGGTGGTTTTCTTCAGATCGGCGGTGGCCATGCTGCCGCTCTGTCTGTGGATGGCGGCGCAGGGCGGTTTTCGAAGGCAGGTGGCAACCAGCCATATTGGCGGCCATCTGGTGCGGAGTTTTTCCGGCACCGGCGGCATGGTCTTCAGCTATCTGGCGCTGGCCTATATTCCGCTGGCCGACGCGACGGCTATCAGCTACGCCACGCCGCTCTTCACCGTCATTCTGGCGGTGCTGCTTCTCAAGGAAGTCGTCAGGATTTACCGCTGGACGGCGGTGGTCGTCGGGCTCTGCGGCATCGTGCTGATCCTGTCGCCGCATTTTTCCTTCGATGTTTCGGATGTCGCTTCCGGTTCCGGCGTCGCCATGCTCGGAGGCCTGTTCGGTCTGGCGGCGGCTTTTTTCTCCGCCATATCGATGATCCAGATCCGGCATTTGACGCAGACGGAAAATACCGGCGCAATCATCTTCTATTTCACCCTGCTTACAATGCTCATCGGCTTTGCCAGCATCGGCATGGGCTGGAAAATTCCGACTGCATGGCAATGGGCCCTGCTGATCGGCACCGGTCTCATTGGCGGTATCGCGCAGATACTGGTGACGCTCAGCCTGCGTTATGCCGAAGCCTCGCTGCTCGCGCCCTTCGATTACACCACGATGATCTGGGCGCTGTTGATCGGTTACACCTTCATGGATCAGGTTCCGGCCCTGACGACCATTCTGGGGGCCTCGATTGTGGTTGCCGCCGGTTTGTTCACGCTGTGGCGGGAAAGGCGACTGCACAAAAAGCGGGTCACGGAACAGCTGACGCTGTCGGCTCCCTGACGGCCTGTTTCGCCAACCGGTTTTCGCGCCACAGCGTGAACAGGCCGGCGGCGCTGATCGGCATGCGCAATGTCGTTCTCGCCCCGCATATCGGCGCTGCGACCCATGAGACGCGGCTTCAGCTGGGCGCTCTGGTTCTCGCCAATCTGGATGCGCATTTTGCAGGACAGGACCTACCGACGGCTGTGGTCTAGAATATGCCGGTGGCCGGCATGGGGGATGCATCGCTGAAAGTGGCGCAATCGCCATCCATACAAGTTGCTTATTACTCCAAAAAAAATCGGTCTTAGGCAAGCGATGAAAGCTTCACTAATGTTTGCTCAACGATAGGGGACAAACATGCCATTCTCAGACTACAAGACCGCACTCGTAACCGGCGCATCTTCCGGAATTGGCGCCGCCGTCGTGGAGCGCCTTTGCCGCGAAGGGCTGGAAGTGCATGCGGTTGCCAGAAGCGCGGACGCTCTCAACAAGCTGGCGAAGCGCACGGGCTGCTTCGCCCATGCCATCGATGTGACGGACCGGCCGGCGCTTGCAAAGCTCACCAGCGAAGTTGCATTCGATGTCCTCGTGAACAATGCCGGTGTCGACCGCCCGAAGAAGTTCCTGGAAGCGGATGAGAGCGATATCGATCTCCTGATCGATGTGAACCTGCGCGCCGTGCTGCATCTGTGCCGCATGGTGGTGCCGGGCATGGTGGCGCGCGATCGCGGCCATGTCATCAACATCTCCTCCATTGCCGGCAATTATAATTTCGGTGGCAATTCCACCTATCATGCCAGCAAGGCCGGCGTGGCGATGCTGTCCAACCAGTTGCGTATCGATGCTTTCGGTAAACGCGTGCGGGTGACGGAAATCTGTCCCGGCCGTGTCGCGACCGACATTTTCAACCATGTGCATGGCGATGATCCGAGCATTCGTGAACGTTTCATCGATGGTTTCGAATTGCCGCAGGCGTCCGATATCGCCGATGCGATTGCGTTTGCCATCGCCGCACCCGTGGCCATGAATATCGGCCACATGGAAATTACCCCGACGCTTCAGGTCATGGGCGGGCTGCAGACGGCCAAGCCCCAAACGGCTGAAAATCGGCCGGCTGAAAAGGTCGCGGCGGGCGGAGCCGGAGGAAAAGTCGCGTGAGCGGTTTTGACCTCGGCGCAATCTTGAACAATGCGGACTATGTCTCGATGCTTTTGCATGGCATCCAGATGACGTTCATCATCTATGCCGGCTCGTGGCTGCTCGCCATGTCGCTTGCCATCGTGCTTCTCGCCATCCGCCTCTCGCCCTTCCGCTTCGGCGATCCGCTGGTGGCGGCCTATGTGTCCTATCACCGCAACGTGCCGACGCTGGTGCAGCTGATGCTCTGGTATTTCGGCGTCTTCACGCTGCTGCCGAGCGGGCTGGCCAGCTGGCTTTCCAGCCACAATGCGGAAGCGATCTTCGCCATTATCGGCCTCGGCCTCTGTCAGGCCGCCTATTTCAGCGAGGATCTGCGTTCGGGCGTGCGCTCCATCAATCCCGGCCAGATGGAGGCGGCACGTGCGCTCGGGCATAGCTATGTCTCGGCCATGCGGTTCGTCATCATGCCGCAGGGCGTTCGCAATGCGCTGCCGCCGCTTATCAACCACAGCACCTCGCTCTTCAAAAACAGCAGTCTTGGCGTTCTGATCGGCGCACCGGAACTGACCCATGCGGTCAAGGAAGTCGAAAATCTCAGTTTCCGGACGTTTGAGGTCTATCTGGTCGCCACCGTGCTTTATCTGTTCTTCTCGCTGCTGATCATGGGTCTCGGAGCCTATATCTCCATGCGTGCCGATCCTTTGAGGAGGGCGCGGGCATGATCCACGACATGATCGCAATCATCAAGGATTACTGGCTGCTGCTCCTGATCGGCCAATATCCCAACGGTCCGCTCGGCGGCCTTGCCAACACGCTCATCCTGTCGGCGCTCAGCATCGCGCTTGCCTTTCCCGTCAGCATCCTGATGGCGCTGGCGCGGCTGTCCAAATGGCGGGCCCTGCGCTGGCCGGTGACCGCGGTGGTCTATTTCACCCGTGGCGTGCCGCTGCTGATGCTCATCCTCTGGAGCTATTTTCTCGTTCCGCTCTGGACCGGCGCCGACGTGCCGAGCTTCGTCACCATGCTCACCACGCTCGTCATTTATCAGGGCGCTTTCATGAGTGAAGTCGTCCGCGCCGGCATTGTATCGCTGGGCACGGGGCAGATGGATGCGGCGCGCGCGCTCGGCCACGGTTATTTCGGTGCGATGCGTTATGTCATCCTGCCGCAGGCGCTCTACAACATGATCCCGAGCCTGATCTCGACCTTCGTATCCACCATCAAGGATACGACCCTCGGTTACGTCATCAATGTGCCGGATCTGACCTTTGCGGCAAACCAGTTGAACAACCAGCTTTTGACCCAGCCCTTCCAGGTCTTCCTCATTCTGGCGCTGGTTTATTACATCATCTGCTGGTCGCTCACCCATGTCGCAAATCTTCTCGAGCGGCGTATCGCCCGCCGCCGGGCCGGCCCGCGCGGCAAGCTCGCCGCAGACACGGCACCGGCCCCCGCCAATATCGTTACGGAGCAGCTATGACCGCGCCAGTTTCCGCCACTCAGGACGCCTATACCATCACGCTTTCGCAGGTCTGCAAAAGCTATGGCGATTATCAGGTGCTCAAGGATGTCAACGAAAACGTCACCCGTGGCGAGGTCGTGGTCATCTGCGGGCCGTCGGGCTCCGGCAAGTCCACCCTCATCCGCACGATCAACCGTCTGGAAGAGATCAGCAGCGGTTCGATCATGCTGGATGGCAGGAACATCCATGCCCAGATGCGCGCAAAGGAGCTGAACGCGCTGCGCAGCCGGGTTGGTTTCGTCTTCCAGAGCTTCAACCTCTTCCCGCATCTTTCGGTGGTGGAAAATGTCTCCATGTCGCCGATCCGGGTGAAGGGCGTTGCTCCCGCCGTCGCCCATGACAAGGCGCTGAAGCTTCTCGACCGCGTCGGCCTTGCCGACAAGGCAGGTTCCTATCCCGCCCAGCTTTCCGGCGGTCAGCAGCAGCGCGTCGCCATCGCGCGGGCGCTCGCCATGGAACCGCCGGTCATGCTGTTCGACGAGCCGACCTCAGCGCTCGATCCGGAAATGGTCGGCGAAGTGCTCGCGGTCATGAAGAGCCTCGCCGCCGAAGGCATGACCATGCTCTGCGTCACCCATGAAATGGGCTTTGCCCGTGAAGTGGCCGATCGCATCTGGTTCATCGATGCCGGGCGCATTCTCGAAACGGCAAAACCGGACGAGTTTTTCAAAAATCCGCAACATCCGCGTGCCCAGCGGTTTCTTGCCGATCTGAGACACTAGACCCAACCTCTATAATAACGGGAGAACTGAAATGAACTGGAAGTGCATTACTCTTACCGTCATATTGGCAACCTCGGCTGCAGTCCTGCCGGCCAAGGCCGACCAGCTCGACACGATCATGGCGAACAAGACGCTGCGTTGCGCGACATTCGCCGACGTGCCGCCTTTCGCCTCACCGGACCCGAAGACACGTGAAATGGCCGGCTTCGACGTTGATCTGTGCGGCGCCATCGCCAAGGAACTGGGTGTCAAGGCCGAGATCAAGCCGGTGTCGGTCGAAGCGCGCGTTCCCGAAGTCAAGCTCGGCCGCGTTGATCTCTCGGTCGCCAACCTCGCCTACACCCAGAGCCGCGCCGAACAGATCCAGTTCAGCGACCCATATTATCTGGCTAAGGAAATGCTGATCGTTCCGGTCGATGACCCCGGCACCAAGAAGTCCGATTTCGTCGGCCAGCGCATCGCGTCCAGCAAGGGCTCGACATCGGAACTCTCCGTCAAGCTCAACAAGTCCGAGCCGCTGACATTCCAGGATACGGCATCCGCCTATCTCGCCGTGCAGCAGGGCAAGGCGCGCGGCATTGTCGGCAACACCATGACGATGACCAAGTTCGTCAACGAATCCAAGACCAAGGGCAAGCAGATGCGCATGATCGAAGAGCCGATGCTCTTCCAGCCCATCGGCATCGGCATGGCCAAGGACAACCCGGCGCTGACCGCGAAGATCAACGAAATCCTGCGCAAGCTCGATGCTGACGGCGAAATCAACCGCATCTGGGACAAGTGGCTTGGCCCGAACACCGAATACAAGATGACACGCACCGACAAGGTCGTGCCTCTGTCCGAACTGAAGTTCGATCCGATCCCCTGAGCTTCGGCTCAGCCTCGGCCAATTTTCAACTCTTCAACACTATCGGTCGGCGAGACGCTCTCGCCGACAGCTTCAACGTGGGAGGTTTTCATGATCCACATTAAAGATATCGCGCAGCGCCCTACCCAAGCGGATGTCGACGCCCTTGCCAAATTCTCTCCTGCGACGATCCATGAGGCGCAGGGACGCCGCGGCGCATTGTCCTCGCGGCTGAAGCCGGTCGATTATCGCATGAAGCTTTGCGGCCCGGCCTTTACGGTCAAATGCGCCCCCCGCGACAACATCATGCTGCAGCTTGCCATCAACTATGCCAAGCCGGGTGACATCATCGTCGTTTCCGCCGGCGAATATGAAGAAGCCGGCTCCTTCGGTGACGTGCTTGCCAATGCATGCCTCGCAAAAGGCATCGGCGGCCTGGTGACGGATACCGGCGTGCGCGATACGCTGCAGCTGCGGGACCTCGGCTTCCCGGTCTTCTCGCTCAGCGTCTGCATCAAGGGCACGGTCAAGGAGACCATTGCCGCGGTCAACGACCAAGTGATTGTCGGCGGCGAGATCATCAATCCGGGCGATATCATCGTCGGTGATGCCGATGGTCTCGTCGTCGTCAGGCGCGAGGAAGCGCAGGAAGCGGCCAAACTTTCGCAGGCCCGCGAGGACGCCGAGGCCGGTTACATCGAAGCTTACAAGCAGGGCAAGTCGGTGATCGAGGTCAGCAAGCTCGAGCCGGTTCTGAAAGCCAAGGGCCTCGTGGTCGATATCTGAGACAATTCCGGACAATGGGCAACGGCGGCGACTGCCGCCGTGTGAGCCTTATGGGAGGAGAGACTATGAAAGCGGTTGTCATCCACGCGGCGAAGGATCTGCGGATCGAGGAACGGGAGACCGAGCAGCCCGGTCCGGGGCAGGTCGAGGTCGCCATCGAAGCGGGCGGCATCTGCGGCTCCGACTTGCATTATTACAATCATGGCGGCTTCGGCACCGTGCGCGTGCGGGAGCCGATGATCCTCGGCCATGAGGTGGCCGGCACCATCAAGGCTTTGGGAGAGGGTGTCTCCGGCCTCGCCGTCGGCGACCGTGTTGCCGTATCGCCGAGCCGGCCCTGCAACCATTGCGAATTTTGCCTTAAGGGCCAGCAGAACCAGTGCCTGAACATGCGCTTTTATGGCTCCGCCATGCCCATGCCGCATATTCAGGGCGCATTCCGTCAGCGTCTCGTGGCCGAGGCATATCAGTGCCACAAGGTACGGGATGGCGTCTCCATTCATGAAGCGGCCATGGCCGAACCCTTCGCGGTAACGCTGCATGGCGTCAACCGCGCCGGCGCCTTGACCGACAAGCGCGTTCTGGTCACCGGCTGTGGGCCGATCGGCGCACTTGCCATCATCGCCGCCCGCGCCCATGGCGCCCGGGAAATCGTCGCAACCGACGTCATGGATGCGGTTCTGCAAAAGGCGCTCGCCATCGGCGCCGACCGTGTCATCAATGTCGCCGATGACCCGGATGCGCTCTCCGCCTATTCGGCAAACAAGGGTTATTTCGACGTTCAGTTCGAGGCATCCGGAAATGAAAGAGCCGTCCGTTCGGGTCTTGAAGCGCTGAAACCGCGCTCTACCGTGGTTCAGCTCGGTCTTGGCGGCGATGTGTCCATTCCGCAGAATATGGTGGTCGCCAAGGAAATCGAGATGAAGGGCACCTTCCGGTTCCATGAGGAATTCGGACTTGCCGTCGATTTCATCAACCAGCGCCGTGTCGACCTGAAGCCCCTGCTGACTGGAACCTTTCCGCTGGAAGAGGCGGTTGCGGCATTCGAAACCGCCGGCGACCGAAGCAGGTCGATGAAGGTTCAACTCGCCTTTTAACGGGTGTGGGTACCTGATTTCGAAACGGCCGCAGGAAGATTCCGATTGCGGCCGCTTGTGCGCGGTTGAAAGATCATTCGGGCCGTGACCGGACAAAGCGCTGTTCCAGCACCTCGCTTCCCCACTGGCTGCCCGGATGTTCCTCGATGCATCTGAAACCATGGGCTTCATAGAGGTGCCGTGCGGCTAGGAGGCCGTTGAATGTCCAGAGATGGGTTTCGGCAAAGTCTTTTTCATCGACGAAGGCCAGCGCGGTCTGCAGCAGCGTGCGCCCGACACCGCCGCCGCGCACGCCGTCATCAACGATGAACCAGCGCAGATGCGCAATGTCCGCTCCGAGATCTTCGCCATCGATAGCGACGGAGCCGATGATCTCCTGTCCGCGCATTGCGACCCAGATCGCATTCTTCGGGCTTTCGAGCCGATTGCAAAAAGCGGCGAGGCCTTCGGCGACAACGGATTCGAAGCGTTGGCCGAAGCCAGATGTCCGGGCGTAGTAGAGCGCATGCATCTGCGTGATCCGGGCAATGATGCCCGGCCTGTATCCCTCCAGGATCTCTATGGAGGGAGCAACGGCATCGGTCCTGTCTCCCAGCGCATCGGCGTAAAGACGAAGCCCCTGGAGGATCGTGTGGGCATCCGCCGACGTAAGCTGCGTCAGGGCGTCGGAGACCTGCCGGTTCGCGAAGCCATGAATGGCGGCCACCTGTTCTTGTCCCTGACCCGTAAGACGCAGCCGCTTGATGCGGCTGTCCCCTTCATCCGTTTCTTCGCGAACATCGCCCGAGAGGACGAGCTTGCGCAGCATGCGGCTGACACTCGATTTTTCAAGCCGCAGAAGTTTTCCCAGATCCCGCGCCGTGATGTCGGGGCATGCCTCGATCTCGATCAGGGCATGCACGGCGGAGGGCGGCAGATCGGTACCGGCAAAATCTCCCCCCATGAAGCCGAGTTCGCGGACGAGTCGGCGGGAGGTGGAACGGATGTCGTTTATGGGGAAGGGTTGTTGGGGCACGTTCAATCCATTATGGTTGCATAATGCAACCATAACCATATTCCGCCTGACTTGCCAAGATTGCTCCCGGTGTAAAAGGCTGGCTTTCTCAGCAAAAACGGGCAATCTGCTCTTCCGGTCGCCGACAATGGCCGCTAAACCGATATTATCGCCAAGATGGATATTCGCTGAGATCGCGCGGCGCGACTTTACCTGCGCCATCTGCGGCATTTGATTATCCGGCTATGGAGCAGGCATGCCCGACACGCCCCGATTTTTCCGTTACGCGGTTTTAGCGGCCATGTTTCCCGTGGCCGTCCTCGGCCTGGTGGCAACCCCGAACGAATATCGCGCCATCGGCATCGAGGCCGTCGATTGCGATGGCCCCATATCCGTTCTGATTGCCGCGGTGCCGGCGCTTGCGGCCTATGCAATTATCGGCTGGATGTTTCTCTCCGGAGCCAAGCGCCATCGCTCGCTGATTTCAGCCTGTTTTTGCGGACTTGTTTGCCTGGCGCTCGTCTGGAACATCGGCATGGCGCTTCAGGAACAGCGGCGAAACGCGACTGAAACGGCATGCGGTTTCAGTAGTCGGTTGTGACCGCGCTCCGCCCCAGTTCTTCTCTAACATCCCGCCTGT
The DNA here is from genome assembly GCA_003241215.1 of Agrobacterium fabrum. Lineage (GTDB taxonomy): Bacteria > Pseudomonadota > Alphaproteobacteria > Rhizobiales > Rhizobiaceae > Agrobacterium > Agrobacterium fabrum_A. The sequence continues at coordinate 18,884 of QFOL01000002.1, read as the reverse complement.
TCAACGGAACCGAAGGTTCCGGCGTGTGAGCTGATCGACGGAGGTGCAGCCCATCAGCTTCATGCCGCGCTCGATTTCGATACGCATCAGCTCGAGCGCCCGTTCGACGCCCGGTTGCCCGGCAGCAGCCAAGGGGAAAAGATAATAACGGCCGAGCCCCACGGCCTTGGCGCCCAGAGACAGGGCTTTCAGAACATGGGTGCCGCGCTGCACGCCGCCATCCATCATCACGTCGATCCGGTCGCCGACGGCATCGACGATTTCGGCCAGTTGATCGAAGGCGCTGCGGGAACCATCGAGCTGGCGGCCGCCGTGATTGGAAAGCACGATGCCGCTGCAACCGATCTCGACGGCGCGTCTGGCGTCGTCCACCGACATGATGCCTTTAAGGCAGAACGGACCGCCCCATTCGCGCACCATCTGCGCCACATCGTCCCAGTTCATCGAAGGGTCGAGCATGTCGGTAAAATAGCGGCTGATGGAGAGCGCGCCGCCGTCCATTTTGATGTGGTCGTCGAGCTGCGGCAGGCTGAAGCGCTCATGGGTGAGGTAATTGATACCCCAGGCGGGTTTCATGGCGAATTGCGCGATGCCGGAAAGATTGAGCCTGAAGGGAATGGCAAAACCGGTGCGCTTGTCGCGCTCGCGGTTGCCGCCGGTGATACTGTCCACCGTCAGCATCATCGTCTCGACGCCGGCGCTCTTGGCGCGCGCCATCATGTCGCGATTGAGGCCACGGTCCTTATGGAAATAGAACTGGTAGACCTGCGGGCCGCCGCTGATCCGGCGCGCTTCCTCAAGGCTCGTGGTGCCGAGCGAGGAGACGCCGAACATCGTGCCGAATTTTCCCGCCGCGGCCGCGACCGCCCGCTCACCCTGGTGGTGGAAGAGGCGCTGCAGCGCTGTCGGTGAACAATAGACCGGCATGGACAGCTTCTGCCCCATGACGGTGACCGACATATCCACATCGGCCACGCCCCGCAGCACATCGGGAACGAGATCGCAATTTTCGAAGGCGGCCGTGTTTCGCCGGTAGGTCACCTCGTCATCGGCAGCGCCGTCTATGTAGTTGAAGATCGGTCCGGGAAGACGCTGTTTGGCCATGCGGCGGAAATCATGGAAATTATAGCAGTCCTTGAGTTGCATCTGTCGCTCGGCCGGTCCGGTTTGAGAATTCAAAAGATGGATCGAAACCTATACCGGGGATTGGGGCCGGGCAATTCCATGAACGGCGTTTTTATCGCTCTCAGTCGCTAAGCGGTGCCTGCAAGCTGCTCCGTGGAAACGGCGTAAAGGGCTTTGCCGGTATCGAGGAAACTCTCGATATTACCGATCGTGGTATCTGCAATGTTCCTGAGGGCTTCCTGTGTGAAAAAGCCCTGATGGCCGGTCACCAGAACATTCGGAAAGGTTAGCAGTCGCGCGAAAACATCGTCGCGCAACACGTCATTGGAAAGGTCTTCAAAAAAGAGATCGGCTTCCTCCTCGTAGACATCGATGCCGAGAGAACCGATCGTGCCGTCCTTCAGACCCGCAATCGCGGCCCGGGTGTCGATGATGGCGCCACGGCTGGTGTTGACGAGCATCACGCCCTTTCTGAGAAGGGGCAGCGTCTCCCTTCTGATCAGGTGCCGGGTCTCAGGCGTGAGGGGGCACATCAGGGCGAGAATGTCCGATGTCCGGAACAGTTCCTCGCGCGTGACATAAGTCATGCCCAACGCCTCGCAATCGGGATTTGGACGAAGATCGTGGCCGATGAGACGGCAGCCGAAGCCGGATGCGATACGCGCGAAAATCGCACCGATCTTGCCCGTGCCGACAATGCCGATGGTCTTGCCGTGGAGATCGAAGCCCAGCAGGCCATCAAGGGCGAAGTTGCCTTCGCGGACGCGGTTATAGGCGCGGTGGATCTTGCGGTTGAGCGACAGGATGAGCGCCATCGTGTGTTCGGCAACCGCATAGGGCGAATAGGCCGGCACGCGGGCAATGGTGAGGCCGAGCCTTTCTGCCGCTGGCAGATCGACCTGGTTGAAGCCGGCGCAGCGCAGGGCAATCAGCCGTATTCCGATTTCCGCCAGTTTTTCGAGCACGGGCCGCGAGAGGTCGTCATTGACGAAGGCGCAGATCGCATCCGCTCCCTGCGCAAGAGCCACGGTTTCAGGAGACAGGCGCGCTTCGCAATAGTGCATCCGCATGCCCGGCCGGGCAGCCCCGTCAAGGAATTGCCGGTCATAGGGTTTGGCGCTGTAGACCACGATCCGCATCTGTCTCTCCAGTCTCGAAACGAAAGCCGCCGTCAAAGGGGATGCGTCCGGCAGAAACCCTAGCTGCGAAGGCCCGGTGCTTCCTGCCCCGTGCTCTCGACATATTCGGTATAGCCACCGCCATATTGGTGGATACCATCAGGCGTCAATTCCAGCACCCGGTTTGAAAGCGCGGCGAGGAAATGGCGGTCGTGCGAAACGAACAGCATCGTCCCTTCGTAATCCGACAGGGCCTTGATCAGCATTTCCTTGGTGTCGAGATCGAGATGGTTCGTCGGCTCGTCCAGCACGAGGAAGTTCGGCGGATCGAACAGCATGGCCGCCATGACGAGACGGGCTTTTTCACCACCGGAAAGAACGCGGCAGCGCTTTTCGACGTCGTCGCCGGAAAATCCGAAACAGCCGGCAAGAGCGCGCAGCGGCGCCTGTCCCGCCTTCTGAAAGCGCTCCTCCAGCCATTCGAGAATGGTGCTGTCGCCATCCAGAACATCCATGGCGTGCTGGGCGAAATAACCGAGCTTGACGCTGGCGCCGAGGGTGACATTGCCCGAATCCGGTTCCGCCGTGCCCGTCACCAGTTTCAGCAGCGTCGATTTTCCGGCGCCATTGACGCCCATGATGCACCAGCGCTCCTTGCGCCGCACCATGAAATCGAGATCGCCATAGATGGTACGGCTGCCATAGGCCTTGTTCACCTTCTTCAGCGCCACGACATCCTCGCCCGACCGGGGCGCCGGCGCGAATTCGAAGGCCACCGTCTGACGCCGTTTTGGCGGCTCGACGCGGTCGATCTTCTCGAGTTTCTTCACGCGGCTCTGCACCTGCGAGGCGTGCGAAGCGCGAGCCTTGAAGCGCTCGATGAACTTGATTTCCTTGGCAAGCATGGCTTGCTGGCGTTCGAACTGCGCCTGCTGCTGCTTTTCGTTCTGCGCGCGCTGCTGTTCGTAAAAGCCGTAATCACCGGAATAGGTGGTGAGATTGCCGGCATCGATTTCGATGATCTTGGTGACGATGCGGTTCATGAATTCGCGGTCGTGCGACGTCATCAGCAAAGCGCCGTCGTAGTTTTTCAGGAAGTCCTCGAGCCAGATCAGACTTTCGAGATCGAGATGGTTCGACGGTTCGTCGAGCAGCATCACATCCGGGCGCATCAGGAGGATACGGGCGAGCGCCACGCGCATCTTCCAGCCGCCGGACAGCTTGGAAACGTCGCCATCCATCATCTCCTGGCTGAAGCTCAACCCATCCAGCACCTCACGGGCGCGGCCTTCCAGCGCGTATCCATCCAGCTCCTCATACCGCGCCTGGACCTCGCCGTAACGTTCGATGATGGTGTCCATCTCGTCCATCCGGTCGGGATCCGACATGGCGGCTTCCAGCTGCCGGAGTTCCGCCGCCACTTCGCTGACGGGCCCTGCGCCCTCCATGACTTCGGCCACGGCGGAACGGCCGGACATTTCACCAACATCCTGATCGAAATAACCGACCGTCATGCCCTTTTCGACGACGACCTGCCCCTCATCGGGCTGGTCTTCGCCTGTTATCATCCGGAAGAGCGTGGTCTTGCCGGCGCCGTTGGGGCCGACAAGGCCGATCTTTTCGCCACGGTTGAGCGCGGCGGAGGCCTCGATATAGAGAATGCGGTGGCTGTTCGACTTGCTGATATTTTCGATGCGGATCATGACAGGGCCTGTGAATGGGAGCGCCCTCCTATGCCACGGGCGGCTCCCGCTGTCACCTGCCATGCGTGTCCTGCCAGCCATGCAGCCCGGCAACATCAGCCCCCGAAGCAATGCCGCCCCGGGGTGTATTCCTTGCGCGCCTGTCAGTTGGTGAGTGTGGCTATGCTGCCGGCGGCCTTGCGGGCGATTTCGCCGAAGGCGGTAACGATCTGCTCCATGTTTTCCGGCGCGTAATAATTGTCGAGGCTGGAGGCGCAATATTGCAGCAGCGACTTGCCGTTGTCCGGCGCCATGAAAGCGACGCTGAAAATCTTTATCCCGTCTTTTTTGGCCGTCTCGCAGGTGGTGCGCACCGACTGGTCGATGCTGGAATTCCACGCGGCGCTGTTCCCCGTCATCTCGCCATCGGTCATGAGGACGATATAACGTTCGAAGGAAACGTTGTCCTGCGACTTGTGTGCTTTTGCTTCGTCGGTATTCGCCTTCTTGAGCGCGTTATACGCGGCGTTGAGGCTGCTCCGTGCATCCGTGCCGCCGGTCGGAAACTCCGGGATCTGCTTGTCGACATAGGTGACAATGCTGTTTGTACCCCAGGTGATCGCCTGAGCCGGATAGGTCTCGTGCGTATAGACCGAGGCGCCGGTCCGAACGAGCTGGGAGCCGCCATTGGCGGTGTAGGTCGGATCAGCCTTGTTCAAGGTCGCGACCAGAAATCCGACGGCAGTTTTCAGCGACGTCGCCTTGTTGACGTAGCACGGGCTTGACGTAACCTGGGCTTCGGTCCTGCCCCAATTGCTGGACGTGTAGTTCGGGCAGGATTTTTTCGCCGTATTGATCGTATCCGTCTTGAAGGACATCGAACCGGATCGGTCGAGCACCAGGTACATGGAGATCGGCGCGCCCTTGTTGACCGTGCTTTTTGCGGTGCCGGTCGCGGCGAGGTCGAGCGTCTTCGCCCCGAGGAATCCTATGAACGGATTGAGTTTCATGCGATAGTTGATCGTGGTCTCGACGGTATAGGTCTTGCCGCGGGCATTTTCCGTCGTGGTGATATTGGTTGGAGAATTCTCCTCCACTGCCTTCTTTTCGTCCTCGGTCAGGTTGTTTACCAGCTGCGCGGCGATGAAAGCCTTGGCGATTTGCCTGATCTGTTCGTCAGTCATGGCGCCCTCTTTCAAACGGGCCTCGGTGGCCGCCGCAAGCGCGGCAGAATCTGCCGTATTCTGCAGATCCGCTTTCACCTGCATTATGTTCGCAAGTTCCATGCCGGCTCCGGCGGCGCCCAGCAGCACCGGCAGCAGGATTGCCGTCATCATGCCGAAATTACCGCTCGTATCGGCAAAAAAACGACGCTTCAGTTTCTGGAGTACGGAGGTGATCATGATGGGCTCGCCGATAACACTGTTCGATTGAACGCAGGAAACCTGCAAACGATGTAGAATCCGCTAACATGACCGATTGAATTTTAGGTAACGTTCAAATTGGGGCAGTTTTTCAAGTATTTTAAAGAATTGTATCGCGCGGTGACCGCAATAATACACACCGTGTCATTACTGGACGGGAATGACGTCGACGGCCTGTTTTATCTGCTGGTTGCCATAGCTCTTCAAGACACCGATAACGGGTGCGACATCGGAATAGTCCCGGCCATAACCCACGACGATATGGTCGCTTCCGGCGACAATATCGTTGGTGGGGTCAAGTTCCAGATAACCGGTCGCCTCGCCGCACCATATGCGGACCCAGGCATGCATGGCGTCGGCGCCCTCCAGCCGCTCCTTGCCCGGCGGCGGAATGGTGCGCAGGAAACCGCTGACATAACCGGCGGGAATGCCAAGGCTGCGCAGCGCCATGATCATGATATGTGAAAAATCCTGGCACACGCCGCGCTTCAGCTTGAAGGCTTCCGAAGGCGTCGTATCCACGGTCGTCGCCTCGCCGTCATAGGTGAAATCCGTGTGGATGCGTTTGCACATCGAGAGCGCGATTTCGCGAATGGTCATTCCGGGTTTCAGCAGGCCCCGGGCATAGGTCGAAATTGCCGCGTCTACGCCTATTCTGGGGCTCGTGCCGATGAAATGGTGCGGCGACTGGAAGTCGAGCGACCAGACATCGGCAAGCTCCAGCGGCAGGCGGGAAAGCTCGGGCGAAAAATCCGCCGTCAGCGCCGGCGCTTCCACCATCACCCGCGCCTGCATGCGGATGTCGAGCTTCTCGTGCGGGGCGCGCAGATGCACGGAGGTGGCCGACTGGTGAAAGAAGTCCTCGAAGGTGGCACGTTCTTCCGGCACCGGCGAAACATCGATGGAGCCGGCGACAAGCCGCTGCCGGCCTGGGATGGAGAGCGGCAGGACGCGGATGATGTGGCGCGCGCCGTGGGCCAGCGTGTCGTAGGTGTAACCCATATGCAGGGAAAGATCGTAAAGCATAGGATTATCCGAGATAGGTCCGGGCCAGAACATCGGAGAGATGTTCCATGTCGGTTTCGAGCTGCCGATAGATCGCGCCATTCATGTTTTCCGGGGTCATGACGGCAAGCCCCGAATGCAGGCGCATCGCCTCCCGGTAGAAGGGCGACATCTGGCCGTTGACGAAGGCGTTCGGAAGCTGCTCCACCTCGGTGCGGATCTCGTTCAGCTGGAACAGGATCGAGCGGGGATTGAGCGGGTCGAGCGCCAGAAGATCGGTCACGGTCAGTCCTGCCGTATTGACGTTGTAGCGGCGGCGATGCGTCATGACGCTGTCGCCGATTTCGAGCAGCATGTCATAGGATCCGTCGGGCGCGTCCGGTCCGGTCATATGGCCGAGAAGCCGCGTCATATGCAGGCCGCGTTCGAGATAACGACCGATCGACAGGAAACGCCAGCCGGTGAAACGGTACATGTTTTCATGCACGAGACCGGCAAAGCCCGCAAGCTTGCGTAGCAGGATCGTCATGGCATGGGTAGCGTCGTCGCCGGGGGCCACTTTTGCGTGGAAGCGGCGGGCGGTCTTGGCAAGATCGTTCAGCGCCAGCCATCCGTCGGGCGAAAAGCGATCACGAATGTTGCTGGCGGAATAAAGCGCGCTGTTGATGTTGTTCAACAGGCTTTCCGGCACGGCATCGTTCATCTCCACATCGAGCGCTTCGAGATAACGTGTCACATGGGCGAGCAGCGGCTGGCGAGGATCGGCGGATTCGGCATAACGCCCATGCCAGGCGCGCAGGATGCGCAGTGCACCTTCCGAACGTTCGATATAGCGGCCGAGCCAGAAAAGATTGTCGGCCGCGCGGCTCGGCAGGCTGCCCGGCATGTTGCGGGTGAAGCTTTCTTCCGCCGGCAGAAGTGTGGTGCGTTCCACCGGCTTGTCGCTGACGATCCAGACGTCGGCCGCACTGCCGCCGGACTGCATGGCGATGGCGGAGACGTCATCGCCGCTTCCGATACGCGCAAAGCCGCCCGGCATGATCTGCCAGCCATCCTGCGTGCGCGCGGCAAAAACGCGAAGGCTCATCGGGCGCGGTACGAGCTTGTTGTCGACATAGGCCGGCGTGGTCGAAAGCGTCACCACTTCCTGTCCCACCAACCTGTGGCCGTCGGAGGCGAGCCAGTCGCTGATCGATTCCTTCGCCGTTTCACGCAGCGACGAGCCGAGCACCGATTGGCCGTTATCGTCGAAGAAGGGAAGCCGCGAATAGGCGGGGCCGATGACCATGCCTTCAATATTGCCGGCAACGTGACGGCGTTCGGATTCCTGGCCGCACCACCATGTCGCAATCGAGGGAAGTTTCAGCTCCTCGCCCAGAAGGTGGCGGCAGATGCGCGGCATGAAGGCGAGCAGGGCCCGCGTTTCGAGAATACCGCTGCCCAGCGCGTTGACGATGGTGAGCGCTTCGTTGCGCAGCGCCTGCACCATGCCCGGCGTGCCGATATGGGACTGCTGGTTGAGCTCCAGCGGATCGGAATAGGAGGCGTCGAGGCGTCGCCACAGCACGCCGATCGGTTTCAGCCCGGCCACTGTCCTGACCATGACGCGGCCGTTGACGACGGTGAGGTCCTCGCCCTCCAGCAGCATGAAGCCGAGATAACGGGCGATATAGGCGTGTTCGAAATAGGTCTCGTTGGCGGGGCCGGGAGTCAACACCGCGATCCGGTCGTCGGGGTGCTTTCTCTGCGCCTGCAGGGTATCGCGGAAAGCACCGAAAAACGAGGCCAGACGGTGCACATGGGTTTCGGCATAGATATCGGAAAGCGCACGGGTGGTGGCCACCCGGTTTTCAAGCGCGAAACCCGCGCCGGATGGCGCCTGTGTCCGGTCGGCCAGCACCCACCAGTTGCCGTCAGGTCCGCGCCCGATTTCAAACGAACAGAAATGCAGATAATGGCCGCTTGCCGGTTTTACGCCAACCATGGGCCTGAGATATTCCGGATTGGAAGCAATCAGCGCCGGCGGCACGAAACCTTCCTTGACCAGACGGTTTTCGCCGTAAAAATCGGCGGCCATGGCTTCCAGAAGATTGGCGCGCTGTTTCAGTCCTTCGGAAAGAACCGCCCATTCCCGGTCAGCGATCAGCACCGGAATATGGGAGATCGGCCAGTTTCTTTCACTGCTGCCCTTGCCGTAGTCACGGTAGAACACGCCGGCATCGCGCAGATAACGGTCGGTGCGGGCGAAACGCTCGTGCAGTTCCCGCTCCGACATGCGCGACAGGGCGTCGAGCAGGGTCTTCCAGACCGGTCTGACCTTGCCGTTGGTGTCGAGCATCTCGTCGGCAACGCCAGGCAAGGGGGAATATTCAAGCCCGCGCGGCTGCGCGCTCGTTTCCGTCTTGCGTTCCGTTGCCGGGGCTTTGGACAATTTACACTCCGTAAGGCCGGCGCAGATCGAGCGTCAGCGGAAATTCTGGCGACACGGTTTCCGCTTGTAGCGGATATTGCCCTGCCGTATGCCCCCATGGTTCGAAACGGGCGAGGCGGCGTGCCTCGGCCTCATTGCCGTTGACGGGAAACGTCTCGTAATTGCGCCCGCCCGGATGAGCAACATGGTAGATGCATCCGCCGATCGATCGCCTCGACCATGTATCATAAATGTCAAAGGTCAAGGGTGAATTGACGGGCAGGACGGGATGCAGGCCGGATGCGGGCTGCCACGCCTTGAAGCGGACGCCGGCCACCGCAACGCTGCGGTTTTCCGTCGGCGTCAGCGGCACGGCGCGGCCGTTGCAGGCCACCGCGTAGCGGGCGGGGTTGGAGGTCTCCAGCCGCACCTGCAGGCGCTCGACGGAGCTGTCGACATAACGCACGGTGCCGCCGATGGCGCCCTGTTCGCCCATCACATGCCAGGGCTCCAGCGCCTGGCGCAGTTCCAGCTTCGCGCCCTCATATTCCACCTCGCCGAAGAAGGGGAAACGGAACTCCTGCTGGGCGGTGAACCATTCCGGCTTGAGGTCGAAACCGTTTTCCCTGAGATCGGCAAGCACGTCGAGGAAATCCGCCCAGATATAATGCGGCAGCATGAAACGGTCGGCGAGCGCCGTACCCCAGCGCACGAATTTGCCGGCGGCCGGATTTTTCCAGAAGCGGGCGATGAGGGCGCGCACCAGCAATTGCTGGGCAAGCGACATGCGCGCATTCGGCGGCATTTCGAAGCCGCGGAATTCCACCAGTCCGAGGCGGCCGGTCGGCCCGTCAGGCGAAAACAGCTTGTCGATGCAGATTTCGGCGCGGTGGGTATTGCCCGTCACATCCGTCAACAGGTTGCGGAACAGCCGGTCGACCAGCCATGGCAGCGGCGGCACACCTTCTCCGGGGGCAGGCACCTGCGCGAGCGCGATCTCCAGCTCGTAGAGACTGTCGTGGCGGGCCTCGTCGATACGCGGCGCCTGGCTCGTCGGGCCGATGAACAGGCCGGAAAACAGGTAGGAAAGGGAAGGATGCCGCTGCCAGTGCAGGACGAGGCTTTTGAGAAGATCGGGCCGGCGCAGGAAGGGGCTGTCATTCGGGTTGGCGCCGCCCACGACCACATGGTTGCCGCCGCCGGTGCCGGTGTGGCGGCCGTCGATCATGAATTTGTCGGCGCCGAGACGCGACTGGCGCGCCTCCTCATAAACAGCCGTGGTGATGTCGACGCAATCCTTCCAGCCCGCGGCGGGGTGGATGTTGACCTCGATGACGCCGGGATCGGGTGCGACGCGGATGACATTGATGCGCTCGTCATGCGGCGGCGCATAACCTTCGATATGGACGGGCAATCCGAGCTCGGCGGCGGCTGCTTCCGCCGCTGCGATCAGTTCCAGATAATCCTCGATGCGCTCGACCGGCGGCATGAAGACGCAGAGCCGCCCATCGCGCGGCTCGACGGAAAGAGCGGTGCGCACCGCGCCGCCGATTTCACCGAGCGTCTGCTCGATGCGCTCCTGCCCGGCAGCCCCTTCGCTGGCATGGAAGGAGGCCTCGGGCATGGCGCGGCCCGAAGGCTTGAAGACATCGGGAAAGGGACCTCTCGGGATCGAAGGGTCCGCCTCATGAATATAGGGATAAGCGGATGGCGGCACATAGGGCAGCGTGCCGAGTGGCAGGCGGTAACCCACCGGGCTGTCGCCGGGAACAAGGAATATCTTGCCGCGCCGCGTCTTCCATTTTTCGCTGATCCAGCGCCTGCCGGCGGCGCGCGCATTCCACGCCTGAACGGGAAGAATATAGCCGGTCGGTGTCGTCAGGCCGCGTTCGAAGACGCGGGCGATGCGGTTTCGCTCTTCCGGGTCCTTCAGTTTCGAATTGGACGGATCGACATTGTCGGGCAGGCTGCCTTCCTTGACGATCCATTCGGCCGGATCCTCATAGGCCGGCAGCACCAGTTCCTGCTCGATGCCGAGATGGGAGGCTATGCCGCCCAGCAGCTTCTGCGCATCGTCCGCCTTGACACCCGTATTTGCGCCCTCCTCGGCGATCAGCGCCGGGTTCTGCCAGATCGGCAGGCCGTCCTTGCGCCAATAGAGCGAGAAGGTCCAGCGTGGCAGGCTTTCGCCCGGATACCATTTTCCCTGCCCGTAATGCAGAAAGCCGCCCGGTGCGAAACGCTCACGCAGGCGGCGGATCAGCGCGTCGGCCTTTTCACGCTTTGTCGGCCCGACCGCACCGGTGTTCCATTCATCGGATTCGAAATCGTCGATGGAAACGAAAGTCGGTTCGCCGCCCATGGTCAGCCGGACGTCATGGCTGTTCAGAACCTCGTCGACCGCCTGGCCGAGCCCATTGAGCTCCTCCCAGCTTTCATCCGAAAAAGGCTTGGTGATGCGCGGCGTTTCGGCAACCCGCCGGACCTGCATGTCGAAGGCGAATTCCGTATTGGCATGGCCGTAATAGCCGCCGGAAATCGGTGCGGCATTGCGATAGTGCGGCGTTGCCGCCAGCGGAATATGGCTTTCGCCGGTCAAAAGCCCGGAGGTCGGGTCGAGACCGATCCAGCCGGCGCCGGGCATGTAGACCTCCGCCCAGGCGTGCAGGTCGGTGAAGTCCACTTCGGTACCCGATGGGCCATCCAGCGCCTTGAGATCGGGAGTGAGCTGAATGAGGTATCCCGACACGAAGCGGGCGGCGAGGCCAAGATGCCTCAGAACCTGCACGAGCAACCAGCTGGTATCGCGGCAGGACCCCTTGCCTGAGGCGAGCGTTTCCTCCGGCGTCTGGACGCCCGGTTCCATGCGGATGACGTAACCGATCTCCTGTTGCAGGCGGGCATTGAGGCCAACGACCATATCCACCGTCTGCTGTCCGGGCGTGCGGTCGACGGTGGCCATGAAGGCGGCGAGCAGCGGGCCTGTCGGTTCCGGCTTCATGTAGATGGAGAGATCATCGCGTAATTCCTGCGGATAGTCGAAGGGCCACTTGGTCGCTTCTTCCTCCACAAAGAAATCGAACGGATTGTAAACCGTCATATCGGCGACAAGATCGACCTCGATCTTAAATTCCGTCGCCGGCTCGGGAAAAACGAAGCGGGCGAGGTAATTGCCGTAGGGGTCCTGCTGAAGGTTCACGAAATGATTGGAGGGCGAAACCTTGAGCGAATGACTGATGACGCGGGTTCTGGAGTGGGAGGCGGGCTTTAGTCTTATGATCTGTGGTCCAAGGCGAACCGGATTGTCGTATTTATAATGCGTCAGATGATAAATGCTCGCTTTGATCGCCATTAATCTGCCTTGCCCGGTTTTCCGGCTTATGCGGTTTGTCCGCCCCTCTGAAATTATTCGGATTTTGTGCAATGCAGGAAAAGAAAGCAAGGATCATTTCCGGGGGCAATCGCATTGTTGGTTGAGGCCGCAATGTTTGCCCGCTCGAAGAATTGTGCGGGCTTTTCAATCACCGCCGCGGAGATTTCGCCGGGATTGTGGACAAGGTTAAACAGCATGTTATTGCTTGGCATCGAAAGGCGCAGAATCGCGACCCGCTTTCTTTGCCGACTGACGTTTCGGAATGGAATGAATGGCAACAACCGTGACCGACGATCAGCGCAAGAGCGCGGCTAATCTTTCGAGTTTCGATCTCGATTTTCCGGCGCAGCTGCGCATGATGGGTCGTGCCTTCTGGACGTCGCCGGTGCGCACCCGGCTGATCCTGCTGTCGATCGCGCTGCTTGCGGTGATATTGCTAACCGCCTATGGGCAGATCAGGCTCAATGAATGGAATGCGCCGTTTTACAACGCGCTGGAGCGACGCGATCTCGATGCCTTCATTCACCAGCTCGAGGTCTTCGCCATCATTGCCGGGCTGCTGCTGCTGCTCAACGTCATCCAGACCTGGCTGAACCAGATGACGGCGCTGAACATGCGCGAGGGTCTTGCCAAGGATATGGTGGACCAATGGCTGAAACCGGGGCGCGCCGCCCGTCTTGCCAGTTTCGGCACGATTGCGATCAATCCTGACCAGCGCCTGCATGACGATGTCCGCAACCTTGCGGAAAGCAGCACGGCGCTTTCCATCGGTCTCGTGAATGCAACGATCCTGCTCGTCAGCTTTATCGGCGTCCTCTGGTCGCTCTCGGCCGGTTTCGCCATCACCATCAGCGGCGATACCTATGCGATCCCCGGCTATATGGTCTGGGCGGCGATCCTTTATGCTGGTTCCGCTTCCCTGCTCAGCAATCTCGTCGGTTACCGGCTGGTCGGGCTGAATGCCGAACGTTATTCGAAAGAAGCGGAGCTGCGCTTTTCACTGATGCGGGCCAGTGAAAATCTTGCCGCCATTGCCCTTGCGCGCGGTGAAAAAAACGAAAGACGCCGGATCGGTATCGATATCGACGCGGTGCTTGGCGTCATCCGCGGGCTCGCCATGGCGCTGACGCATCTCACATGGGTCTCGGCCGGTTATGGCTGGCTGGCGGTGGTGGCGCCGATCCTGATCGCCGCGCCCGTCTATTTTTCCGGCAACCTCACCTTCGGCGGGCTGATGATGGCGGTCGGCGCCTTCAACCAGGTCAATACCGCGCTACGGTGGTATATCGACAATTTCGGTCCGATTGCCAGCTGGAAGGCGACCTTGCAGCGTGTTTCGGTGTTTCGCAACGCTCTTATCCAGATGGACAGCGTCGAACAGCACGGCCTTACGATCGGCCTGCAACGCAGCGCCCAGAATGAAAAAATCCGTCTTCAGTCGGTCGTGATCTGCCGCGATGCGGGTGGACAGGATCTCGAGCGCGGCTTCCAGCTGCGCGAGAGCGACGTGGAGGTCGGAGCGGGCGAACGGCTGATGATCAACGGCGAACAGGGAGTGAACCGGCGGCTGCTGTTTGCGGCCATGGCTGGCCTGTGGCCCTGGGGCCAGGGCAGGATCGAGATGCCCGAACAAGCCGACACGCTTTTTATCGCACAGCATGGTTATCTGCCGGCTGGTTCGCTGCGTGAAATCCTCGCCTATCCACGCGCGCCGCAACGGTTTGCGGATGCGGATTATCTTACGGCGCTCACCGCATGCGGGCTTGGAGAAATGGCCTCCCGTCTCGATGAAAACATCCGCTGGGACAAGAAGCTGGATTCGGACGAGCAGGCCAGCATCCGCGTTGCCAACGCCCTGTTGCTGAAGCCGAAATTCATCGTCATCGATGATTTGCTGGAAGGGCTGGAAAGACAGACGCAGGATACGCTGGCGGAGGTTCTGAACGGGATCGAAGGCGCGGCGATCATCTATATCGGCCGGTCCGAAACATTTCTGTCCATCCTCACGCCGGCTGTCGCCCATCTCGATCACACCTTGCCGAAGGAAAATATTTCCAGGCAGGATGGTGTTCCGCACTAGGTTGTCGGGCCATGGACCCTGGTTGGGGGCGGATCAGAGCCGCAAGTGCCACGTGTCTGAAGCGAGCCTCTGCTGTTTGGCGAGGTTTATCGTGGCTTGCGGCTCCACCTGCGAACGCAGGGCAATTGTGCCTGTCGCCAGGCTGATGGCGACGACGCTCGCGACCATTAGGACGATGCGGTCGTAGCGCTGCTGTATTGTGTTGTTTCCACTCCAGTCATAGGCCATTCGTACGCCCTCGCGTTTTCTGGAATCGTGCCCCATCATGGTTAACCGAAGCTTACGATGCCCCGGTGATTCCTTGCTGTTTTGGAAGGGCTGCCGCGAAAAATCGGCTATTGGCTGAGGGCGCGCGGTTGTTTAAGTCCGGCAGCGGGAGGTTTGTGAAAGGATTTTGAGACATGGACCAGCAACCGCCCGCCGACATGGAACTCACGCTCAGAACGCTTGCGATGCCCGCCGACGCCAATCCGGCCGGTGATATTTTCGGCGGCTGGGTCATGTCGCAGATGGATCTTGCCGCTTTTGTCCGCGCCAATGATGTGGCCGGCGGCCGCACCGTTACCGTGGCAGTCAATGAAATCGTCTTCAAGAAGCCGGTCAAGATCGGCGATACATTGTGTGTTTATACGCGGATCGAAAAGATCGGCCGCACCTCGGTCACGCTCAAGATCGAGGCCTGGACACGCAGGCACTATCAGGATTCACGCGAAAAGGTGACGGAGGCCGTCTTCATCATGGTTGCGGTGGATGATAATGGCGATCCACGCCCCGTTCGCAACGAGGCCTGAGGCCGTACTCTCGTCGTCTTTTCAAAGCAATTCCAAAGCGCCTGCCGCGAGAATGGGACGCAAAGGCGCTTTGGCCTTCGCGCCGCTCAATACTTTAGAAATATCCAATTTATTTATCAATTTTTGCGATCAAGACATGGAGTAGGACGGGGATCAGGCTTTGACCATTCCAGGTGTTGTTATTGTCGGTGGCGCTCACGGCACGCTCGCGCTCGCCCGCAGCCTCGGCGTCCTGAACGTACCTGTCTATTATCTCACCCATGATTCCCCTTTGCCGGGCTGGTCGCGTTTCGTGCGGGAAACAATTCGCTGGGCCGGGCCGCACGATGCCGGGGCAATGCCATTTTTGCGTCAAATGGCCGAGAAGCACGGCTTGAAGGGCTGTCTGCTGGTGCCGTCCGGCGATGGCGAGGTTCAGCTTGTTTCGCAGCATCGTGAAGAGCTTTCGGCTTTTTACAAGATCATTCTGCCGGATTGGACGGCCCTGCAATGGCTGTGTGAAAAGCCGCTGCTCTATAAACGCGCGGCGGAGCTTGGCGTCAGCATACCGCGGACCTATGCACTGGCATCGACCGCCGATATCGATGCGCTGGATGCGATGTTTCCCGTCATCCTCAAACCGAACATGGGTGGCGGCGATACCACCATTGCCCGGGCGAAAGTGATCCGCGCGGAGGACCGGCAGGCGCTGAAGACCGCTTTTGCCGATGCAAGCGGAGAGATCGGCGCCGGCAATGTCGTTGTGCAGGAGCTCATTCCCGGCGGTGGGGAAAGCCAGTTTTCCTACGCGGCCCTATGGCTCGACGGGGAGCCGGTCGCCGAATTCACCGCCCGGCGCGTCCGGCAATATCCCGTCGATTTCGGTTATACCAGTACCCGTGTCGAGGTCGTCGACAACCGGCAGGCGATAGAAGCGGCGCGGAAAATATTGCAATCGGCCGGCCATAGCGGGTTGGTCGAGGTCGAGTTCAAGCTCGACGGCAGGGATGGCGCGCTGAAACTTCTCGATGTCAATCCGCGCCCATGGTCGTGGTTCGGCCTTTGCTCGGCCGCAGGCATCGATCTTGGTGCTTTGCTGTGGCGGATCGCGAACGATGAGCCGGCCCGCCCGCCCGTCAATGCGCGTCAGGGCGTGTCCTGGTCCTATCTTGTGCGCGATGCCGTTGCCGCCTTCACCCTGGCCTGGAGGGGGCAGGCGAGAATCGGGGACTATTTTGCCTCGTTGGGCAAAATCCGCAGCTGGGCCGCTTTTGCGCTGAACGATCCATTGCCGGGCGTGATCGACCTGCCCTTGACGGTTATGCGGGTCGTAAAAAAACGCGTTCTTCCCAACCTGGCATCAGGGCAATCGAATAAGGCATTGTTTCAGCCGCTCAAACGCCTCGTGAAACATGGGGCCATAAGGGCGGGGCTGGAAGTGAGCTCTTTCCCGCTCGTCCGTTCGGTATTTCCGTCTTCTGCCGGGCGCGGTGTGATTTTTACCCTTCACCATGTGCGCCCGGGCAAGGTCGCCTCGGCCTTTGCACCGAACGTTCAATTGTCCGTCACGCCGCAATTTCTGGAAGAGGCGATACAGGCCGCGCTCGAATGCGGTCTCGTGCCCGTCCATCTGCACGACCTGCCGGCTCTGCTTGCCGATAACCGTGAAGGCCGGTCGTTCTGCGCCTTCACGCTCGATGACGGCTATCGCAACAATGCGGAATATGCTGCGCCGATCTTCCGCAAATATGCCGTTCCCTACACGATTTTCATCACGCCCGGTTTTGTCGAGCGAACGCGCAGCCTGTGGTGGGAAACGGCCACAGCCCTGACGCAGAAAGCCGCGTCGTTTGAATTCGATTTTGGGGCAGGGCCGGAACAGGTGACATGCACCACCCCTTCGCAGAAAGCGGAGGCATTCACGCGTCTTGAAGATTTCGTGCAGAATTTTTCGGAAGACGAGGCGGTGGAAAGGATCGATCGCGCCGCGCGGCAACAGGGCGTCGATCCCATCGCCATCGTGGACGAACTTGTCATGGATGCGGATGAACTGCGGCTGTTGTCGGAAGATCCTCTGGCGCATCTCGGTGCGCATACCATGACGCATGTGAATATGCGCAAGATCGACGCGGCGCGTCTGGCTTATGAGATCGCGGAATCGACACGCCGGGTGGAGGCCTATGCCGGCTATCGGCCGCAATCCTTTTCCTATCCCTATGGCTGGACGAAAGCCGTCGGAGAGCGCGAAGCGAAAGCGGTTCAGGATGCGGGATTTTCCGTGGCAGTCACCACGCAGGCGGGCGTCCTCGGCCCCGACAGTCTTGAAAAACCGGCACAGTTGCCGCGTGTATCGCTGAACGGGCGTTTTCAGAAAAAACGCTTCGTCAGAGCGCTCATCTCGGGGCTACCTTTCCGGTTCGCTTAACGGCAGCCCCATTTTCTTCTTTCACGCGCCACGCGGTCGTCTGAAGCTGCGGTGCCCATCCGCCGCTGCTCTTGGATAAACTTTGCCGCGACATGGGCCTGTCCTTCATCTTCATCGCTCATGACCTGCCGGTGGTGCGGGACTTTGCCGATCATGCCATGGTCATGCAGCGGGGAGAGGTGGTGGAATTCGGCACGGTGCGGCAGGTTTTCGAAGCGCCGCGCGAGGCCTATACGCGTGCGCTGCTTGCCGCGAGCCTCGATCCGGACCCCGACACGCAATCAGCGCATCCCGCAGCCGTCGCCGGCCACGCCATCGGACATTCAAGCGGAGTTCCTTCATGAGCAAACAAGCTTTCGTCGCGCTCGTTACCTGTTTCAACGAGGATGAAACCATCAATTACGCGGCGACGCGCGCGCAGGTGCGCCGCCAGGTGGCGGCCGGCAACAACATCATGTGCGCCGGCACCAATGGCGATTTTACCGCGCTGACGCATGCGGAAAAAATCCGGCTGATGGAAGAGGTGGTGGACGAAGTTGCAGGCCGTGCCAAGGTGATCGTGAATGCGGGCATGCCCGCCACATTCGAAACCCTGCAACTTGCCAAAGCCTTCGACCACATCGGCGTCGACGGTATCGCCGTCATCACGCCCTTCTTCATCGCCTGCACGCAGGACGGCCTGATCCGTCATTTCCAGACGGTGGCCGATGCCGTCGGCACGCCGGTCTATCTCTACGACATTCCCACCCGAACCCAGAACCACATTGAACCTGAAACGGCGCGTAAACTCGCCGCTCACGGCAATATTGCCGGTATCAAGGATTCCGGCGGGGCGCAGCAGACGCTTGAGGCCTATCTTCAGGTGGCGCGGGATGTGCCCGGTTTCGAGGTCTATTCCGGCCCTGACCATCTCGTGCTCTGGTCGCTGCAGAACGGTGCCGCCGGCTGCATTTCCGGTCTTGGCAATGCGTTACCGGATGTGCTGGCGGGTATTCTCAGCGCCTTCAACGCCGGCGACATCGCCGAGGCCGAGCGGCAGCAGGCGATCTATGCCGATTTCCGCACCGATCTCTACGCGCTTGGCTTCGCACCCGCCATGGTCAAGCGCTCGCTTTATCTCCAGGACCCTCCCGTCGGCGCGAGCCGCCAGCCGGCACTCCTGCCGGATCCGGAACAGGATAAAAAAATCCTGGAAATCCTGCGACGCCATCGACGGCTGTGAAGCGGTGACCGAAACGTAGCGGGCACTGCCGTAGTCGTACACGCCACCTCAAAATATCCACCAAAACGGCCGGAAGCCGAAGCCTTTCGGAAGCCTCGTCCATGACGAATAATTTGTGACATAAACACGAAATTTCCCTTGTCAGCCCGATCATTGATGTTTAAGAGGAGCGCGCAACGCAAGCGTTCGCGCATGCGGAGAGGTGGCAGAGTGGTCGAATGCACCGCACTCGAAATGCGGCATACCTGCA
>QFOL01000463.1 GCA_003241215.1 Agrobacterium fabrum | reverse complement strand
TTATCTGGGCGATGCGTGAGGCGACTGGGGAACGGTTATGACGGCGAGAGTTCTGGTTGTTGACGATATTCCGGCCAATGTGAAGCTTCTCGAAGCCCGTCTTGTGGCGGAATATTTCGATGTCGTCACCGCCGAGGATGGCTTTAAGGCGCTGGCGATCTGCGACGAGGAGCAGGTCGATATCATCCTGCTCGATATCATGATGCCGGGCATGGATGGTTTCGAGGTCTGCGAAAGGCTGAAGGCCAATCCGAATACCGCGCATATTCCGGTGGTGATGGTCACGGCACTCGACCAGCCGTCGGACCGCGTGCGCGGCCTCAAGGCCGGCGCCGACGATTTTCTCACCAAACCCGTCAACGACCTTCAGCTCATCGCCCGTGTGAAAAGCCTCGTGCGCCTCAAGGCCGTCAGCGACGAGTTGCGGCTGCGCGCTGAAACCGCGCGGCAGATCGGCATCGAGGAGATGCTGCGCAGCGATGGTCTGATGCAGACGCCGGGCCGTGTGCTGGTTGCGGATGGCCGCGCCAGCTCGCAGGAGCGCATCGTGCGGGCGCTGAAGCCGGTCGCAGAGGTCGATGCCGTCACCGAGCCGCAGGCGGCCCTGCTCAAGGCGGCGAGCAGCCCCTTCGAGCTGGTCATCGTCAATTCAAATTTCGAAAACTACGATCCGCTGAGACTGTGCTCGCAGCTTCGCTCGCTGGAACGCACCCGTTTTCTGCCGCTGCTCCTGGTGGCGGAGCAGGGGGCGGATGAGATGGTGGCGCGGGCGCTCGATCTCGGTGTGAACGACTATATTCTCCGGCCGATCGATCCGAACGAACTCGTGGCCCGCTCGCTGACACAGATCAGACGCAAGCGTTACAACGAGCACCTTCGGCTCAATCTCCAGCACACGATGGAACTTGCCATTGTCGACGGGCTGACGGGCCTCAACAATCGCCGCTATCTCGACAATCACCTGAAGATACTCTTTGACCGCGCCGCCGTTCGCGGTCGGCCGATCTCCATCTGCATGACCGATATAGACCGCTTCAAGCTGGTCAACGACACTTACGGCCATGATGTCGGCGATGAGGTGCTGCGGGAATTTGCAGCACGCGTCCGCAGCACGGTGCGCGGTGCGGATCTCGCCTGCCGTTACGGCGGAGAGGAGTTCGTCGTCGTCATGCCCGATACGCCGATGGAGCTTGCGGCAAGTGTTGCCGAGCGCCTGAGAGCGATCGTGGAGGACAAGCCTTTTTATGTTCGTTCCATCGACCGCGAATTGAGCATTACCGCCTCTCTCGGCATCGCCACCAGCAGCGGCGCCTTCGGCGCGCCCGACGAGATATTGAAACAGGCGGACAAGGCGCTTTACGAGGCGAAACACGCCGGCCGCAATCGTGTCGTGGCCGCCGCAGCCTGAGCTTCAGTGGCGGCTTAATTAAGAAATACTGGGTAATCTCCCCGGCATATCCCGGCGAAATAGTCTTTCGGAAGACCCGGTAGACCGTCTCGAAACCGCAAGCCTTTGACTTCAGGTGTATTTTATCGCTTTGCAATGAACGCGTGGAATTGAGCGGAATTAATAGAGTTCAAGTTGAAAAATGCATTGAATTCAATCTCGCAGGGAACTATAGTGTGCCAGCTTGGTATATTTAACCATGTTTCTCAGGTGATGTATCTCTGGCTTAAGAATTTGTTGATTTTTATTTTACTTCTGCGCACACTCAAAATCGAGAATAACAGTTCTTCCGGCGGTTGATCCGTCTTGTGATGATGGAATGATGGCGGCTTCAGCCGCTGCGATTTCGCTCGTCAGGGGCTGGTATTGCGTAGTTCGAATGCCCCATGATGCTCAGGTCCGCCGCATCTCCTGAATCGTGGGGTCGGTCGGCTGACGATGTCCGAATCGGTTCCTCGTGCCGTAATCGCGTCGTTGGCCGACCGCCTTCTTCCCCAAAATCGCCTGTTCGTTGCGCCGATGTTGCGGAGCGCTGGCTGCTATCATGGTTCCGTTCACAGTCGTGTAACGGCGCGATGGGAGGCGGGAACGGCTCCAGGCAGCCTTCGGGAATGTCTGCGAATATTCCGGTGATTGTAACAATAAGCGGGGTGGCGGGGCCGCTTGATCAGACCTGTCCGCAGCCTGCTTTAACACCTTGCCAGTGGCTGTCGCATTTTGCGTGCCCTGCAGGGACATGAAGGGCCTTATTTCCCCGCAGGCAGCTTCCAGGCGAGAGGAGCTTTGTGGCGGCCCTTGTCTCGGGGCAAACAAAAAACGCGCCCATTGGGCGCGCTTTTGTCGGAGACCCGATCAAGAGATTACTTGATCTTGGTTTCCTTGAATTCGACGTGCTTGCGTACAACCGGGTCGTACTTCGTCTTCGTCATCTTGTCCGTGAACGTACGGCTGTTCTTGG
>QFOL01000462.1 GCA_003241215.1 Agrobacterium fabrum | reverse complement strand
CAAGGTTCTCACGGAAGCTGCGATTGCCGGCAAGACGGACACGCTGCAGGGCCTCAAGGAAAACGTCATCGTCGGCCGTCTCATCCCGGCCGGTACCGGTGGCACCATGACGCAGATCCGCCGCATCGCCACCTCGCGCGACGACCTCATCCTCGAGGAACGCCGCAAGGGTACCGGTGCAGGCTCTGCGAACCAGATGCTGCAGGACATGACGGACCAGGCTCCGGCCGCCGAATAAGGCGGAGAGGGCAGGGACTTTGCGAAGCCCCGCCAAGGTTCTGTGAAAACGCCCGGAGCAATCCGGGCGTTTTTGTTTGTGAGGGGCACTGGGGAGCCAGGGCGATTTTACGATTTCTCTGGAGAGCGTCTTCAGCCGCGCGGGCGCGGGTCAGCCCTGTTCGCGGATGTTGTAACGGGTGAGGACGGAGAGCCGACGAACGAGATCGGTCTGGCCGGTGCTGCCGGTCTTGGCATAGATCGACTTGGCGTTGCTGCGCACCGTCTCATGGGAGATCTGCAATTGTTTTGCGACGGCGGGAAGCGAAAGCCCCTTCACGGCAAGCACCTTGTAGAGCAGCCGGTTTACCCTTTCGTCGGAGATCACGATCCTGTCGCGGGCGCGGGTGGATATGCATTTCTGCAAAGAAAGAAAGAGATCGTTGGCGGAAAGAACGCGTCCGCTTGCCTGAAGCACCGCGGCGGGTGCGCCAATGGCGTTCAGCCCAAGCGTCATGGCGTCAGCCTTCTGTCGCTGCAGCCGGGTTGCGAGGGTGAGACTGCGGGCAATATGCGGCCTCAACCCGTCCAGCGCCGCCATGGTTTCCGGCTCGATGACGCCGCTGTCGAGCTTGCGTTCGAAAAGCATCGTCATTTCCGGATGGTCCGGCGGCGCAACCTGTGTCGCCGCGCCATATCCCAATCCGCGCGGCATCAGGAAGTCGCGCACGATTGGCAATCCGGCCCATTCGTCATGGGTGAAGACGTCGAAATCATGGACGAAGGAAAACTGCCCTTCGCGGATTGCGCGGGTGAGGCGGTCGTTGCGCCGGTTCCAGCCGCCTTGCATGAAGGCCTGCATCAATTCCTGAAAGTTGGGGGTGAAGAGCCAGGTCTCGTCTTCGCCCTTGCCCCAGGTAAGAGCGCCGCCCCAAAAATCCAGCCGCTGGCCGATTGTCGCTATCACGTCAGTCCAGCGATCAGGGAAAAGCGCCGCCTCGTAAATCTCATCGATAATGTCTGCCGACGATATAGTATCCAACCCGCCACCGAAATCATGCACCGGTACTACTTTAAGCTGATGTGCGGGTGTTGTTCAATGGATAAAGTAACAATGCGACTGTATTTAAAGTATATAATCTATGCGTGACTTAATATATTGACAAGTTTGCCGAACGGATCGCGCACGAACATTCGGCGGACGCCCCACGTCTCGACGGCCGGGCCGTATTCGATCGCCAGGCCGGCCTTCTGGATGCTGGCATGGACCTCGTCGAAATTATCGACCTCGATGGAAAGATCCGGCACATCCGTGCCGGAACCGCCTTCGCGTGCGAAGCTGACCTGTGCTCTCGCTTCGAGCGGGCTGGCATGGGTGACGATCCAGCCGTGATCCATGGCGACGGGCATGCCGAGAATGTCACCGTAAAACGTCTGCGCCCGTGCGGGGTCGGGCGTTGCAATATTGGCGACGACGCGTCTTACCGCCATGGTCCCACACCTCAGGCGAAGCGGATGATGGCCACTTCGCCTTCGAGCGCGCCCTGATAGGCGGAGGCATGCGGCTCTTCATCCGGGACGTCGGTCAGCATGCCGATCTGGTCGAGGTCGGCTTCGATGAAACCTTCCTCGGAAAGCGCGTTCAGCGTTTCGCGCACGGCTGTATCGTCATCCGGCGCGCGCAGGATGACATGGATGTCGATGCCCTCGGAATTGTCGGTCTCATAGGCCTTGCCGATGACGATGAAGACCATCGGCTCGTCGCGTCCGTTGTCGTTGTCGGGGAGGGTGCTCATGACGCGGTTCCTTGATCTGTCGTTGCTGTGATGCGGGCCGAGGGAATCGGTCCCGCCCATGGCGGAGCCGCTCCGGCCCGCCATGGGGAATCAATAGACGGATTTTATGAAAAGCCAAAGCGTGGAGGTCAAAATCGCTGCCTTCTGCGCCGACTTATGTTAAAGCGGGTTGGAAATGGCCCGGACGTGGGCTTTGCGGCCATGGGTGGCGGCGCAAAATGTGGATTCGCCCTTGACGAAAGCTGGCTAAAACAGTAGTACGCCCGCCATCGGAGCCTCTGTGGGTGCTGGCCGTTCGGTAACCTTTTTCCCGAACATCATCTCAAACGGGTCTCCATTGCACGTAGAAGACACGAATGTTGCACGCAAGACGCCTCATCCGGTGTCCTCTGCTCTTGGTGG
>QFOL01000087.1 GCA_003241215.1 Agrobacterium fabrum | reverse complement strand
CTTGCGCGCAAGATAATCCGCTGCAAGCGCCGACGCCGCAACAGTCCGGCGGCCGGTGATGGCGTTCCCGTCCAGCGTGGCCAGCTGAATGCCGGTCCGGGCGTCGTAAAGCATGTAAGTGGAGGTCAATCCCGGCAGGTTTCTGCCGGCGTTTCCGGGAAAGACGGTGACGATCTTGATCCCGAGATAACGCGATGACTGGCGTGCGCCGTGCCAGGCGGGCATCAGCAGCAGTGTCGCGGCGGCTTCATCTGGCACATCGATCGTGTGGTGGTGCCGCACAGGCATCTCACAGCCTTCCGCAAAGGCGGCGGCAAGTGCCTTGATAAGCCCGTCAAACGGTAAAAGCCCGGCTGTTTCCTGTGAATTGATCGTAAGCATATGCGCCTCCCTTCGGCTTCTTGGCGGAGGCCAAAATGGCGCAAGTGACGACGCTTTATAACGCCGAATCTCGCTATGATAAAAATAGGCTGGAGCAGCGACTAGCGGGGCACATGCCGCGACAGAAGCTGCCGCTGTAGCAGGGCTTCCAGCCATTCCGCAAAGACCTGCAGCCGCCGCGACAGGTGCTGGCGATGCGGATAAAGCAAGGTCATCGGCATCGGCTCAGCCCGATGGGCCGGCATGACCTCGATGAGTTCGCCGCTCTCCAGATGCGGCCCGACATCGTAAGCCGGTATCTGGATCAGGCCGAGGCCGGCGAGACAACAGGCGATATAGGCCTCGGCATTGTTGACGGTGACGCGGCCGCGCATCGAAAGCGAATGCAGCGCCTCGCCTTCCACCCATTCCCAGTTTTCCACCCGCCCGCTGGAGGGCGAAGCGTAATTGACGGCCCAGTGGCGGGAGAGATCGTGGGGTGTTTTCGGCGTTCCATGATGCGCCAGATAGGAGGGGCTTGCGACATTGATCAGCGGCAGCTTGCCGATTGGCCGCGCGATCAGGCCGGAATCGCTGAGCGGGCCGACGCGCAGCACGCAATCGATATTGTCTTCCACCAGATCGACGGCGCGGTCGGTAACGCCGAGGCCTATGTCGATCTGCGGATAAAGATCGAGAAATTCCGGCAGCGCCGGTGCGATGACCAGCCGGCCGATCCGGCCCGGCACGTCAATCCGCAGCCGGCCCGAGGGCTGCGCCGCCGTCTGCCGGAAAAGATTTTCCGCATCTTCGACATCGGCGATCAGCCGCTGGCAGCGCTCGTAAAAGGCCGAACCATCCTCGGTTGGCGAAACCTTGCGCGTCGTGCGGTTCAGCAGCCGCGCGCCGACGCGCCCCTCCAGTTCCTGCACCGCCGCTGAAACCGAAGAGCGCGGTATGCCGAGCGTATCGGCGGCCCGCGTGAAGCTCGCGCAGTCGACGACGCGCGTGAAGATACGGAACAGATCGATACGGTCCAACCGGGAACATCCTATTGTGCGGATTTTCTGACAGGTCATGTCAGAATGAGCGTCTTTATCACAAAATACTAGACGATATCCTGCAGCAACAAAAGCGGCCACCAGCTGGCCAAGCACGGCAAAAGGAGGCCGACCCATGACAGACCATTCCCTCAAGGGCAAAACCGTCATCATCGCCGGCGGCGCGAAAAATCTCGGCGGATTGATTGCCCGCGATTTTGCCGGCCAGGGCGCCCGCGCCATCGCCATCCATTATAACAGCGCCGCAACGAAGGCCGATGCCGAAGCAACCGTGGCCGCGGTAAAGGCAGCCGGCGCCGAGGCCGTCGCCCTTCAGGCCGATCTCACCACGGCAGGTGCGGTCGAAAAGCTGTTTGCCGATACCGTCGCCGCCATTGGCCGCCCGGATATCGCCATCAACACCGTTGGTAAGGTGCTGAAAAAGCCGATCCTCGAAACATCCGAGGCCGAATATGACGAGATGACTGCGGTCAACGCCAAATCGGCCTTCTTTTTCCTCCAGCAGGCCGGTCGCCACGTCAGCGACAACGGCAAGATCTGCACCCTCGTGACGTCGCTCCTGGGCGCCTTCACGCCGTTTTACGCCAGCTATGCCGGCACCAAGGCTCCAGTGGAGCACTTCACCCGTGCGGCCGCCAAGGAATTTGGCGAACGCGGCATATCCGTGACGGCAATCGGCCCCGGACCGATGGACACACCATTCTTCTACGGTCAGGAAACGCCGGAGGCCCAGGCCTATCACAAGAGTGCCGCCGCCCTTTCCGGCTTCTCGAAAACCGGACTCACCGATATCGAGGATATCGTTCCCTATATCCGCTTCCTCGTCACGGATGGCTGGTGGATGACCGGCCAGACCATTCTGGTCAATGGCGGCTACACCACAAAATAGCCGCTGCCGGATGACACCCCGGATCGGGCAGGGAGCTGCATGCCGCCCTGTCCGATCGAGGCCTCAAAACTGCGATGCCCCTCGAAAAAAAATCGAGCACCATATGGCCTGAATTATACATGCCGGTGTAAAACCCCCTTCATCCTGTCGATGCAAACCTTGGGGGTATCGGATGAATTCAGGGCGTCGTGGCGTTCTCGCATTTCTGGGCGGCCTTGTGCTGGCAAGACCTTCGCTCGGCGCAGCATCGGGCAAGCCGGCGGCCTTTGCCGAATCCCGTTCCGAATACAAACCCCGTCACATCCTCTGTTTTCTCGGCGTGGAAAATGGACTGGCGTCGCTGCAGAAGAGCGCCCGCGCCGCCATCGACGGTTTTGCGCCCGATTTCAGCATCGATGAGGACTATTCACAGGATGAGGCGGACGACCGGATGGAGCGTTCCTTCAGCGTCTGCTGGGACCGCGTCGACCCGGAGACCTATCAGGAGGCCGACGAGGAAGCCGTCGCAAGACACGGCTCGGTTCTTTACGTGCTCGGCCCGTCCATGGATGCGGAAAACGCGGTCGCGACATCCGCAAAAGCCTTGCAGTTCGTGCAGCATATGTTTGGTCAAGGCGCCATTGCGGTGAAGGGTGAAAGCGCAGGTGTCGCCCACGGTGAGCGGCGCTGGAAGCAGCTTTTCGAGCAGTCCCGCCGCGAAGCCGCCGCCGGGGATCTTCTGGCGCTTGCCAGAACCTGCCGTCTCGCTTTCGCGCGTCGCCCGATTGGCGACGATGCCGACGGCATGGCGAGCGTCGGCTTTCATCTGATCGGCCTGCCGGATGTGCGGGTCCGCTTCAACAAAAAAGACAATGACCAGCCGTCGACGAATGCCGAACAATTAAAGATCGCCGCATTGATGGATGATGTCGCCGATCAGATGGCGCGTGATGGCGTTGAAGCGGCCATGAAGGATCGTCGCGCCACCCTTGCCGACGACACACGGTATGAGGAAGACGGATATAAATTTAATCCCTTCGGCGTCTTGAGCATTGACGACTACAGGCTTTGACACCCACCGCACTGGGCCTTTGGAGCAGCGGTAGCGGCTTGCTCCGTCCAGACAGACACTAATCGCAAAGATTGCATCGCAAACGCTGCCTCTGACAAAAATCTCATTTTTGCATGCAAAGATTGCAGCTCTGAATCTTCATGGCGCGACGGAAAGCAAAAAGAGCTTTTCGATCCGCCGGAAATCTGCTAGGTCGGCTTCTACAAGAATTGACTTATGAGTGGGATCATTCCGCCCTATGCCTGACGAAGGCGACAGTAGCGACGGCAGTCGACACCGAACGGGGCTGGCTTGCGTAACGCAAAGCCAGCCTCGACTTTTCTTGTTTTTCTCAACGCGACGGGTTTTGGCCTCGGATATTCTGTCCGGGGTTTTCTGCGTCTGCACCCGTTCCCATAAAGGCCATTGACCATGGAATTCCTCGCAGATCCAAATATCTGGATCGGCCTCGTCACCCTTATTATCCTCGAAGTCGTCCTCGGCATCGACAACCTCGTTTTCATCGCGATCCTTGCCGACAAGCTGCCGCCGCATCAACGCCACAAAGCGAGGGTTATCGGCCTGTCGCTGGCGCTCATCATGCGTATCCTGCTGCTATTTTCGATTTCATGGATCGTCACGCTGACGCGGCCGCTGTTCACTGTCGCGGATCTTTCCTTCTCCGGACGCGATCTCATCCTCATTCTCGGCGGCGCCTTCCTGCTCGCCAAGGGCACCATGGAGCTGCACGAACGGCTGGAGGGCGGCCACAAGCCGAAACAGGGCAAGGTGGTGCATGCGGTCTTCTGGCAGGTTATCGTGCAGATCGTGGTGCTCGATGCCGTGTTCTCGCTCGACAGCGTCATCACCGCCGTCGGCATGGTCAACAATCTCTGGGTGATGATCACCGCCGTCTGTGTGGCCATGGCCGTGATGATGGCGGCGTCGAGGCCGCTGATGGCCTTCGTGTCGAAACATCCGACCGTGGTCATTCTCTGCCTCGGTTTCCTCCTGATGATCGGCTTCAGCCTGATCGTCGAGGGTTTCGGCTTCCACCTCCCCAAGGGTTATCTCTATGCCGCAATCGGCTTTTCCGTGCTCATCGAAGCGGCGAACCAGCTCGGCAGGCGCAACCGTGAAAGGCGCATCACCGCCGGCGACATGCGCGAGCGCACCTCCGACGCCATTCTGCGGCTTCTGGGCGGCCGGGTCGGCGAACAGCAGTCCCTCGGCGAGACAGCCGACGTCATCGCCGCACAGGCGGCGCAAGGCGACCTGTTCAAATCCGAGGAAAAGGACATGATCCGCGGCGTGCTCACGCTTGCCGAGCGCCCCGTCGTTTCGATCATGACGCCGCGAACCGAGATCGACTGGCTCGATGTCGACGCCGATCACGACACGCTGAGACATCGCCTGCTGGACCTCGACCATTCCCGGTTGATGCTGGCGCGGGGCAGGCTGGATTCATTCCTCGGTGTCGCTGCGACCAGGGATCTGCTGCGCGATCTCCTGCATGACGGAAAACTGAACCTTGAGCGCTCGCTGCGTGAGCCCCTTGTCGTGCATGAAAGCGCCACGGCGCTGCAGGTGATGGAGCAGCTGCGCACGTCGCCCCTGCAGATGGCCGTCATCATCGATGAATATGGCACCCTTCAGGGCATAGCGACGCCGACGGATATTCTCGAGGCGATTGCCGGCGAGTTTCCGGATGAGGGCGAGGAATCGCAGATTTCCGAACGGGCGGAGGATGGCTCCTGGCTGCTGGATGGCGCTGTCGATGTCAGAAGAGTGTCCTATCTGCTGGATATCGATCTGGTGGACGAGGCCGACCGCTACTCCACCGTCGCGGGTTACGTCCTCTGGCGTCTCAACCGCCTTCCCGAAGTCGGCGAACGTGTCGCCGGCGATGGGTTCGAGTTCGAGATCGTGTCCTGCTCTGACCGGAATATCGAGAAGATCCGGGCGTGGAACACCGCCCTTTCCGAGGAATGATCCGGGTGCGGGAGGTGGCCGGCAGAAGCCCCTCCCGAGCCAAATATTCGGTTTGGAATAGGCGACACCGTATGGCCTGTGATATCAGACCTACGGTTTCGCAAGGGGGAGTTGAATGGCGAGAGGGTTCGTGACAGCCGAAGAGGTGGCGAAAAGGGCCGGTGTGTCACGCTCCGCCGTCTCGCGCACCTTCACCCCGGGCGGCAGCGTATCGAAGACTGTCCGGCGCAAGGTGCTGAAAGCCGCGCAGGAACTCGGCTACCGCGTCAACCGTCTGGCCCAGGGTCTCAACAATGACCGCTCCAATCTCATCGGGGTGGTCGGCGCCAATCTCAGCTCTCCCTTCATTTCGCGGCAGCTCGACTTTCTCAGCATCGGCCTTCTGCGCCGCGGCCTGCAATGCCTGCTGCTGAATGCAGCGGATGCCCGCAAGGACATCGCGCCGCTGATCGAACGTCTTTTCGAATTCCGCGCGCAGGCCATCGTCGTTCTTTCCGGCGAACCGCCGGCCTCGATTGTCGACGAATGTATCGCCAATGGCGTGCGTCTCATTCTCATCAACCAGCGTCTGGATCGTACCGATACCAACATGGTGCTGAGCGACGACTACCACGGCGCCGGTCTCGCCGCCATGCGGCTTGCAAGGGCACAATGCAGGAAGGCGGCGGTCATTTCCAGCGGCAGCCAGACGCCTGCGCAGCTGCGCCGCGCGGCCGCCTTCACCGAGCGCATGGCCGTCGAAGGCATCGAGGTCGTTTCATGGTCAGGCGGGCCGACAAGTTATGAAAGCGGTTATCAGGCCGGGTGCGAATTGCTTGCCGACAGGACGATAGACGGCGCCTTCTGCGTGACCGATCTGCTGGCGCTCGGCTTCATGGACGCCGCGCGGCTGGAAATGGGCCGTCGGGTGCCGGAAGACCTTTCGATTGTCGGTTTCGACGATATTCCGCAGGCCGGCTGGAAAAGCTACCAGCTGACCACCATCGCGCAATCCTTCGACGCGCTGACCGAGAAGGTCCTGACCGCGCTTGACAGCGACGAGCCGGAAACCCGGCTTCAGGTCGTGCCCGTTTCCATGGTCGAACGCATCACCGCACGCTAGGGAACCCGCCCTGTCTCATACCGGGACGGATTCCGGTTGCGGCGCGAGCCGCAGCTCCAGACGCTGCGGGCTATCTTCGGCACGGTCGAGAAATTGCCCCAGCGCACCGAAGAAGATTTCGAGAAAACCTTCGAGCGAAGCGTGACCGTCGGCCCTGCGGCCGAAGCGTTCCGCCAGCATCCGGTAAAGGGCAAGGCGTTGAGGCGCGACATGCGGCAGGGCGAGCCCCACGCCCTGACGCAGGCAATACCAGTCGGTGATCAGCTCCAGCATCGGCATTTCCGCATCGCCTGAGGCAATGCTCTTTTCGTCAAGCAGGCCCACAACTTCCCTCA
Organism: Agrobacterium fabrum; assembly: GCA_003241215.1. Lineage (GTDB taxonomy): Bacteria > Pseudomonadota > Alphaproteobacteria > Rhizobiales > Rhizobiaceae > Agrobacterium > Agrobacterium fabrum_A. Next base: position 6,655 of record QFOL01000087.1, on the reverse strand, counting down.
CCGTCCTGTCCGCGATGGCAGCGACGATTTCCTCCGGCCATTCCCTGGGGAAATAACGGTGCCTGATCAGCGCCCGCTGGTGATCGCGCAGAAAAGCGCCGTAGTTGCGCGCCGCAAACGCCGCGTCCTCCGCCTCGCCGGCGAGCGCCGTTTCCTGCACATAACCGCGGCAGATGCGGCCGTTCACCGGCAGATCGGCCATCTCCACCGTTTCGACAACGATTTGCTGACGTGAGGGGTGAACGACCTTGAAGGCGGGCGGAAAGGCAACAAGTGATGGCACCGCGATATTGGTGAGCGAACGTTCCCCCTCCCCGCGTCGGGTTACGCCTTCCACATGCAGGTGGCCGCTGAAATGGACGGCAAGTCCGGCGTCAATCAACGCATCCTCCACCGCCTTGCGCGGCATGCGCTGCACGGCGGTTGTCTTGCCGAACAGGGCGCTTTCCAAGCTGCTTCCGCCATCGAAGGGATCCAGCACCGGATAGTGTGAAAAGCCGAGCAATGTCTTGCCGAGCGCCTCTGCCCGCCGGCGCGCATCGGCGATCCAGTCGATGATGAAGGGCTTGCAGCGCAGAAGCGCATTCCAGCCGCCGGCGGTGCTGTCGATGAAGGCCGCCTCTTCGCCCGCTTCAAACGTTCCATCGCGCGGTTCGAAAATATTGGCGTCGATCATCATGAGCCAGAGACCCGGCTCAGGCTCGACCAGATAGGAGGCATCCATCAGGCTGTAGGCATTGCGCCCGTCGGGCGAACGTACCTCGTACAACCGGTCCTGCGGCGCATCGGAAAGACCGAAGGGTGTTTCCCAATACAGGTAATCCGGCTGGCGGAAATAGCCGAAGGCCGCCATGGGCCCGAGGCCCGCCGGATAACCTTCGCAATACATCCGGTCGCTGATGACGACATGATCGCCTGCCCGCCTCGCATCGCTTGAGACGGTGAGGCACCTGCCGTTCTCGCCGAGAAACGCCTTGGTCTGATGCCGGCCGCGCGGCCCGAAAATATCATGGTTTCCGGGCAGCGCGTAGAAGGCCGTGCCATGCGCATCGCGATGGCGCTCAAGAATGTCCTTCAGCGTTTCCGTCGTCGCCCGCTGACCGTCGTCGGTATAGTCGCCGAGCAGCACCACATGGCGAATGCCCCGCTGCCGCACCTCTTCCAGCGCAGCCTGCAACGCCTCGGCGCTCTCGTTAAAAACCCGGGTGGATTCACGCGTATCCGACCAGCTGCGCATGGTGATGCGCTCACCATCGATCACGATGCCGGGAAATCCGAAATCCGCAGCCGTGTCATGAAAATGAGCGTCGGCGATGACGGCGATGGAGGGAAGCATACGTGTCAGCATGATTGAACGGTCTTTTTGCCCTCGACCATGTCAATCCAGCGGGAAGCACGGCGGGCGGCTGCATAAAGCACGGGTTTCGGCGTTTCGAACCATTCGTCGGGTCGCAAATCCCGCTTCGCGCGGATCACCGCCAGCGCATCGTCGAGGCTCGGATAGAGGTGTGGCTGCTGCTTGTGCAGGAAAAGCGCCACCAGCGCGACCGAGCGGCTGCGGCCGCCGCGGCAATTGACGAGTACATTGCCTCCATCGGCAAAGGGATAGCTATCCCGCTTGGGCATGGTCTGACGCAGCGCACCGTCGAGAATATAATAAGCGCCCAGCATCATGGTGTCGGGGTTGCCCTCGCCGTCGATCAGGCCAAGCTTGTAATAACGTATATCGCCATGGCCCACGGCGAGCCTGTCACCCGCTTCCGCCGCCGTCCGCACAAGATTGATATCGAGATTGACGGCGCAATTGACGATGGTGGCGATGCCGTGCCGACGCAGGAGCCCCGCATCGCTCGCGCCATCGCTGCCGCCGATATAAAGCGCGGCATGATGCGGACCGAGCCCTTCCGCAATCAGGCTTATTGCGGGCCGGGCATGAACGGGTCCATCCATGTCATTCCTCTCCATGCTCGAAGCCCCTTTGGCGGCCTCGTTAAAATCAGACCGATGCGGCCCTCCGCCGATGCGGCTGCCGCGCGGCCAAGGGTATGTTCGATGCCTGGCTGACGCCTTTGGCAACACCGCCGGCTGCGGCCAGCACCGGTCCGCCATGCCTCAGGCTGCCGATCTCCAGGAATGGGCAGACATCGCCGCCAGCTTCGCTGACGAGTAGCAGCCCGGCAAGACAATCCCATGAATTCATATGCAGTTCGAGATAGCCATCGGAACGGCCGTCCGCCACATAGACAAGCGCCATGGCGCCGGAGCCGGCGCGGCGGACATTGGCGCCCATGTCCAGCAGGCTCTTCACCACATCGAGATAGGTGGCGTTCGCCACGCGGGTCGACCACCCCATTTCGATGGAGGCCGCATCGAACCGGTCCGTGTCGGCAGTCCGGATCGGTTGCCCGTTACGCGTCGCCCCCTCGCCGCGGCGGGCGAAATATAGTTCGCCAAGAGCCGGATTGTAGATCGCGCCGATTTCAGTCCGGCCGTTCTCGACATAGGCGATGGAGATGCAGAAATGCGGAATGCCACGGGCAAAATTGGCGGTGCCATCGATGGGATCCACGACCCAGACACGCTCACCGGTCTCACCGCCGCTCTCTTCGCCAAAAAAACTGTCCTCCGGAAAAGCCGCAGAGATGGCCGCGCGGATATGTGCCTCGGAAGCGGCATCCGTCACCGTCAGAAAATCCTGCGGTCCCTTCATCGTAAAGCTGCGCGTCGCGTCGCCCCGGAAACCTTCCAGCACCAGCGCCCCGGCGGAAAGAATGACACTGCGGCACAGTTCGATGCGCGCCGCCAAGGGATCGGAAGAGTGAGTTGAAGCCATGGACGAGAACCATCTTTCAAGATTTGAACACGCGCTCAATTTTGCACACGCGTGCAAAGCATTCAAGAGGAATTGGACGAAACTTGTGAGCTGCTGCTGAACACCGGGCTGTCACCGCGCCCCCCCTGGGCGCACCTTCACTGGCGGTTGAAGCAAACCGTTTCCAAAATCACCGGGAACGCTCTGGAAAGAAACGTTTAATATTGAAATCGGCGGCTTTTCGCGAAGAACGGCAGCTGCATCTTGCGGTTGATACAGTTGCCGCTTGATTAACCTTGTGTATTTCCAATGATGTAACAGGAACTATGCTACGAATACCGTCCTGTATTTGATGAGCCATAGATGAAGATACTCATTGCCGCACAAAAACTGCTCGATTTCGCGTCCGTCCGGTCCGACAATCCTGATCTCCTGAAAGCGCAGTACCGCGCCTTTAGCCGGCAGATGCCGATGATGTATTTCATCTTGCTTTCAAGCACATGGGCGCTTGCCGTTACGCATATGCAGCTGGCGCCGCTTTGGCTCACGGTTGGAGTTCCCGCCCTTTTTACACTCGGCTGCACCGTCAGGGTGGCTTTCTGGTGGAGGACGCGCGGTATCGATCCCCGGCCGGAGGTGGCGCTCGCGGCCCTTCGCCGTACCAACCGCCTGGCCGCCGGCATCGCCATGGCGTTCACGCTCTGGTCCTTTATGCTTGTGCCCTATGGTGATGCCTATACGCGATCCCACGTCGCCTTCTATATGGCGATTACCGTCATTTCCTGCATCTTCTGCCTGATGTATGTGCGCTCGGCCGCCTTCACGGTGACCGTTATCGTCAATGGCGCCTTTATCGCCTTCTTTCTGGCGTCGCAGCAACCGACATTCATCGCCATCGCCATCAACGTGCTGCTGGTCTGCGCCGGCATGATGTCGATCCTTTTGACCAACTACCGCAATTTCGAGAGCATGGTCATTTCACAGCAGCGCACGGAAGCGCTCAGCAATGAAAACCTGCAGCTTGCCAATATCGACAGCCTGACGGAACTGCCGAACCGCCGCGCCTTTTTCACCCATCTTGAGGCCGAACTCGAAAACGCCAGGGCCAACGGCACCCGGCTGGCGCTGGGTGTCATCGATCTCGACGGTTTCAAGCCGGTCAACGACCTCTACGGACATTCCGTGGGAGACAGGCTGCTGATCAATGTCAGCAAACGTCTCACCGCCAATCTGAAAGCCAGCAGGGCCTTCCGACTGGGCGGCGACGAATTCGCCATCGTCGCTCCGATCGTACCTGACGATACGCAACTCGTCGCAAACGCCAATGCGATCTCCGAACAGTTGCGGGCGCCTTATCATATGGCTGAGGGAACGGTGCACGTGTCCGCATCCATGGGCATAGCGGTCTTTCCAAACCTCGCCTCCACGCTCGAGCAGCTTTTCGACCGGGCGGATTATGCCCTTTACCACGCCAAGAAGACCCGCCGCGGCGATGCGGTTCTCTTTGATGCGGAACATGAAAGGCAGATTAACATCGAAGCCCGTATCGAGCATCTGCTCAGGCAGAGCGATATGGAAAACGAGCTTTCGGTGGTGTTCCAGCCGATTGTCGATCTACGCAATGGACAAACCACCGGTTTTGAGGCGCTGGCGCGCTGGCGCAGCCCGGTTCTCGGGCAGGTGCCGCCTGCTCAATTCTTCTCCATCGCGGAACGGGCCGGCATCGTCGGCTCCCTCACCCGGCCGCTTCTCAAGATGGCGCTTGCCTCCGCATCAAGATGGGAACCGTCCCTGCGCCTCTCCTTCAACCTTTCAGCCCAGGACCTCAATTCCCACGAGGGCGTCCTGTCCCTGATCGGCATCATCGAAAACAGCAGCTTCGACGCCCGTCGCCTCGATCTCGAAATTACCGAGACGGCTTTTGCCCATGATTTCGAAGAGGTCCGGCAATCGGTCGAAATGCTCAGGGGTCTCGGCTGCGGCATTTCACTCGACGATTTCGGCACCGGTTATTCCAGCCTCACCCGGCTGCATGCCCTGCCTCTGACCAAGATCAAGATCGACCGAAGCTTCGTCACGGATCTGCACGAAAAACCGGCCAGCTATAAAATCGTGAAATCCCTTCTCACCCTCAGCCGGGACATGGAGCTGGAATGTGTGGTGGAAGGGGTGGAAACGTCGGCGGAGCTTGCCGCGCTCGAAGGTCTCGGCGCCACGCTGGTGCAGGGCTACATCTATGCGCCGCCGCTGCGGGAAGAGGATGTCGCCGCGTTCCTTTCGAGGCAGGCGAGTCCCGAACATCGCATCAAATCCATAGCTCTCAAAAATCCAAACAAGGCTTGGTGGTAAACTCCGATGCCCTCTCCAAGTAGAACGTCCCAAACGCCGGAATAGGCATCACGGATGAGCCAACCTGAGCAGGGATACATCACGCGCCAAAGAGACGATACGTGCCTCATCAAGGTCATGCAGCCCTATTGCAGCGTCCCGGTGGCCCATGTTTCTCGGTATTGTGGTTTACCGATATAGTTGTCGGGGGGAATGCTCATGCCATTTCCCTCCCGGTCCACGTTGCTGCGATTTTAGGAGGCCTCAGCCAGACCCGACAGAAAACTAATCTTGTCCAAACTGCATGCTCACCTCAGCCGCAGCGTCAATAACATTCGAAGCCTTCGGAAGCTTGCAACTCAGAGATCTGGGTGTTCTATCCGCTCCCAAGCTGCACCATCGAAGCGGAAAACATCTTTCGATGCGACGACCCAAAGCACGTTTTCGATCGCCTGCGCAAAAAACGGACCATTGTCGATAGATTCGTGATCATCGCGACTGCTCAAGCGCGGAAGAGGAGGATCAAATCTGCCAAAACTTCCTGTCTTGGGATCATACTCATAAAGACCGCCGGGACGAACGCTCGCCGCCATGACGAGTTTTTCCCGATACGGAGTGATCATGTGAAAGAGATTATGCTGCTGCCGTAATGCGACGGGCGAAAATCCCCGTGTGTGACTTCCGTGTATGAGGACACCTTCTCTCCCACATATCCAGACACTGTCAGGATTCTCGATGTAAATTCCGGTCAAAGCGGCTACCGGAATTGGAATTTTCAGTTCGTGCAACTCATGACCATCCCAGAAACAAAGGACCGGTTTGGTACCTGGCCCCTCCTCCCCGCAAAGATAGATGGCTTCTTCCGATAACCCGTTTATGTCAAAGAACAGTATATCGCGGGAGGCTGGATTAAGGGCCGACCGAGTGACCCATTCCTGCCATTCCGGAGAAAGAAATTCCGGCTCTTTTTCAGGCTTTGCTTCCTCCTGCGCATTTGGGTTCAGCAACAATTTATCGGTCAGGAGACGCCAATCATTGTTCCCCTTGCGAACATAGATTTGCCCCCCTTCTCCGCAGGCATATAGGTGTTGCCCGATCTCACGAATACGAGTGAGACGCCCATAGCCTCTTGAATCCGCACTCCAACTACCCGCTCCTTGAATTTTCTCTTGAAAATTCTCTTTCCAGTAGGTGTGGTAAACGTCGCCCTCCGACGACAGCAGAACGAAATAACCATCTGGCGTAGGATGCTCCGCGCTATGATACACAGTCATGCTTTGAATATGGAAACCGAAGTCGGAATACGTCCAGTCCTGCGGCGGCAAATCGTCACGATCATACCGATAAAATCGGCCATCAGGATCGAACGGTTCAGCATTGTCTCTCGTCGCGACAACGGCAAGCGTTTTGCCTGATCTCGCATATGCTCTCGTAAAATCGATAGGCAGCTTGGTTTTCATGGTTTTCTGGTCGCTCCTTCAACAGCTCCAGACTTCAAAGCCGATATGGTTTCTT
>QFOL01000086.1 GCA_003241215.1 Agrobacterium fabrum | reverse complement strand
GAACGCCTCAGCCGCGATCTGGGGAAGCTCGGGCGGAAGGAGAGTTTTGCAAACCGCATGCGCAAGGCGGCCGGCTTATCGGCAGTGAAGGTCGGGCTTCTGCGGGAAATCTTTCCCGACATCGCGGCCATGCCGGACGATTTCGTCGCCGCGAGAATAAAACATGCCGAGATACCGCTTTTGCGGACGAGACCGATTGCCGAGGCAATTTCGTCCGCCGGCGGTATCGCGTGGAGCGGCCTTGATGAAAACTACATGCTGAAAAGCATCCCCGGCATATTTGCTGCCGGGGAAATGCTGGACTGGGAAGCGCCGACCGGCGGTTATCTCTTGACCGCCTGTTTCGCCACCGGCAAGGCCGCCGCGAAGGGCATGGCCGAATGGCTTGAAGGCTCAGCCTGACAAGCGTTCAGCCGTGCCTGCTTCCTCACCATGTGCGGTCCTGACGAGGCAGCGCATGATGGCGTCGGTGGTGACGGCGCCGAGCGCCTTGCCGTTTTCCCCGACGACCGTGGCGCTGCTGACATTTTCCCGAACGAGCGCACGCAGGCCTTCTTCGACCGTCATGTCCGCATCGAGCTGAAGCCGTGACTGGCCGGAAAACTCCGGCTGGACGATGGCGCCGAGGCGGATGACCCGGCCGCGATTGACCTCCTCCACGAAGGCCTCGATATAGCTGTCGGCCGGCGACATGACGATTTCGGCCGCCGTGCCCTGCTGGATGATTTCGCCATCGCGCAGAATGGCGATCTTGTCGCCCAGCCGCAGCGCCTCGTCGAGATCGTGGGTGATGAAGACCACGGTCTTTTTCAGCTCCTTCTGCAGTTCCAGCAGCACCGTCTGCATATCGACGCGAATGAGCGGATCGAGCGCCGAATAGGCTTCGTCCATCAACAGGATTTCGGCATTGTTGGTCAGCGCCCGCGCCAGGCCCACACGCTGCTGCATGCCGCCGGAAAGCTGGTTCGGATAATGGCTGGAGAAGCCTTCCAGCCCCACGCGCCTGATCCAGACTTCCGCCCTTTCCTCCCGCTCGCGCTTGTCGACGCCCTGCACTTCAAGGCCGTAGACGACATTCTGCAGCACGTTGCGGTGTGGCAGCAGACCGAATTTCTGGAACACCATCGCCGTCTTGTGGCGGCGAAACTCCAGCAGATCCGCTTCGTTGAGGCGGCACACGTCCGTGCCGCCATAGAGGATTTCGCCGGCCGTCGGGTCGATCAACCGGTTGACGTGGCGTATCAGTGTCGATTTTCCCGAGCCGGAAAGGCCCATGATGACGGTGATCTGTCCGCCCGGCATGGTGATGTTGATATCGCGCAGGCCGAGCACGTGACCATGTTTGGCGTTGAGGTCCACCTTGGACATGCCGGCCTTGACGGGTTCGACATAATCGGCCGCCTTTGAGCCGAAAATCTTGTAGAGGCTGCGAATTTCGATCGATTGACTAGCCATGCGCCGCTTCCCGGTGTTTTTGCAGGCGAAGGCCATAGGCCTGGCTGATGCGGTCGAAGATGATGGCGATGCCGACAATGGCAAGCCCGTTGAACACACCAAGCGTGAAATATTGATTGGCGATGGCCTTCAGCACCGGCTGACCGAGGCCCTGCACGCCGATCATGGAGGCGATGACGACCATGGCGAGCGCCATCATGATCGTCTGGTTGATGCCGGCCATGATGGTGGGAAGGGCAAGCGGCAGCTGCACCTTGAAAAGCTTCTGGCGCTTCGAGGACCCGAAGGCGTCCGCCGCCTCCAGCACGTCGCGGTCGACCATGCGGATGCCGAGATTGGTGAGCCGGATCATCGGCGGAATGGCGTAGATGACGACGGCGATGACACCGGGCACGCGACCGATGCCGAGCAGCATGACGACGGGAATGAGATAGACGAAACTCGGCATCGTCTGCATCACGTCGAGGACGGGATTGACGACATTCTGCAGGCGGTTGGAGCGCGCCATGGCGATGCCGATGGGCAGGCCGATGACGATGGACAGCACGGCGCAGACGAAGATCATCGATATCGTCTTCATCGTGTCTTCCCACATGCCGAACCAGCCGATGGCGAAGAGAATGCCGCAACACAGCGCAACAATGGTGGCGCTGCGGCTGGCGAACCAGGCGAGTGCGCCGACAATAAGAATAACGACCGGCCAGGGCGCGCCGATCAAAAGCCTTTCCGCCCAGATGAGGAAGCTCTGCAGGGGTGTGAACAGCCCCTCTATCGCGCTGCCATAGGTTCGGGTGAACGCCCGGAAGCCTTCGTCGATAACCTTTTTCAGCGCGCGCAGAGCATCATCATTCATGGTCGGAAATTTGAAAAGCCATTCCATATCCTGTTCTCCATGACGAACCGGAGGCGGGGATCGATGTCCGCCGCGCTCCGGGAGTAAAGTCGCCAGAGCGCCGCGCGTCCTGCAGGACGCAGGGCGGAACGCTCTGTTGAACCGGTACACCGTCACCGCAAAGCCTGGGGGTATTTCCAGGCCGATACGGGCGCGGCGGCGTCGCTGGCGGACGCCGTTTGCCGGGCAGATATGCAGGGGCCGGCTTTAAAGGGCGGCCTTGACCTTTTCCGCGACGTCAGGAGAGACCCAGCCGGTCCACAGCGCCTCGTTTTCCTTCAGGAAGTGCTTGGCGCCGTCTTCGCCGGTCGCCTGATTGTCCGTCATCCAGGCGATCAGCTTGTTGACGGTGTCATTTGTCCAGGCGCGCTTGTTCAGATAGTCCATGGCCGGACCGGCACGGTCGGCAAAGGTCTTGCTCACCAGCGTCTGCACATCGTCCACCTGCCATGCGTTCGGTTTCGGGTCCGGACAATCGGCAATCGAGGTGCAGCGTTTCCATTCGGCCGCGTCATAATCGGTGCCGAAGCCGAGTTTCACCATCTCATATTTGCCGAGCAGCGAGGTGGGCGCCCAATAATAACCGACCCAGGGCTGCTTGGCTTCATAAGCCTTGGCGATGGAACCGTCGAGACCTGCGGCGGAGCCGGTATCGACCAGGGTGAAGCCGGCCTTCTCACCGTCGAAAGCCTTGAAAAGCTGCGCGGTGACGACAGTGCCGCCCCAGCCCTGCGGACCGTTGAACACGGCGCCCTTCGACTTGTCTTCAGGCGAGGGGAAGAGTTCGGGATGTTTGAAGAGGTCGGGAATGGTCTTGAGATCGGGATTGGCGTCGGCGACATATTTCGGAATCCACCAGCCCTGGACCGCGCCGTCCGACAGTATCTTCGAAGCCGCGACGACCTTGCCGCCTTCAAGCCCCTGCTTGACGATTTCCGGCTGCAGGCTGACCCATGCCTCAGGCGCGATATCCGGTTGGCCTTTTTCGGCCATGGAGGTCAATGTCGGCACGGTGTCGCCGGTGACGATTTCGGCGGAGCATCCATAGCCCTTTTCAAGAATGAGCTTGTCGAGATTGGCCGCGACTTCGGCCGATTGCCAGTTCATGCTGGCAATTGTCACGTTTCCGCAGTCGGCGGCATAGGCTGCGCCGCCTGAAAAGGCGAAGCCGGCGGAAAGAATTGTGGCACCCAAAAGTATTTTCATTGTTGTTCCCTCTGGTCGCGGTGTGGCGAAGACCCGGGCGCCGACGGCACCGCGACCGCCAGCGCCCATATTGAGGCTTAATAATTCCTTTGTGGCCGTTCCGTTTGCGGCAGATTCTGGCGTATTGAGGATGGCAATCATCAATCAATCGTCCGGTCTTTCGGGCATCATGCCGAAATCTGCGATGTCGCGATAGCGACGTTGCGCCGCCATTCCGCCGATGCGTCGGAATGTTTCGCGCGGACGGAACTTTATCCAAATCTGAAAATGGGCGGGGAACAATAAGCGGAAGTTTTTGTTTTCTTGGACTTTTATTTCGATCTGTATTACGGGAGATTTCCTCTCGATTTTTGTGGTGATGTTGAATGACCAATCTTCGTGCTGCCCCGGTATGGCCGATCGGTGGCGGTGAAACGGGTGAGCTTGTGCGTCGCTTCGACTGGTCGAAGACATCGCTCGGTCCTATTTGCGACTGGCCGCAAAATCTGAGGCAGAAGGCCAATTCCGTCGTCAATTCGCCCATTCCGCAGGTGCTGATGTGGGGCAGGGATCATGTGATGATCTATAATGACGGTTATGCGGAGATCGCCGGCAATTATCACCCGCAGGCGCTCGGCGGCACGGTGCCGGGAATCTGGCCGGAAATATGGGACTGGAACAGCCGCATCCTGGAAGCGGGGTTTCGCGGCGAGGTGATGGCCTATCGCGACCAGCCGATGACGCTGATGCGGCACGGTCTGCCGGAAAAGGTGATCTTCGACCTGTTCTACACGCCGATCTATAACGAAGGCGGAACGGTGGACGGCGTCCTGTGCACCGTGCTCGAAAACACCGACAAGGTGAAGGCCGTGGAGGCGCTGGAGCAGAGCCGCAAGGAACTGAGCCGACTTACCAATGCCCTGCCCATCCTGGTCGGATATGTCGACCGTGACTATGTTTATAAATTCGCCAATGACGGCTATCTGGAATGGTTCGGCCGCCGCGCCGAGGAGGTGATCGGCCGCAGCGTTCCCGAGATCGTCGGCGAGACGTTTTTCGAGGCCCGCAGGGCCTATCTCGACCGCGCACTCAGCGGCGAGAAGATCGTTTCGGATACCGTGATCAGCAGACCGGACGGCAGCACGCGCGCCGCCGAAATCCGCTATGTTCCGCGTTACATTGCCGATGGCTCCATCGACGGCATCTATGTGCTGATCATCGATATCGAGGAGAGGAAGCGCTCGGAGCGGGAAATCCTCATCAGCAACAATCGTTTCCGTGCTGCGGTGGATGCCGTGCACGGCGTGCTGTGGACCAACAGCGCCGAAGGAATGATGCTGGGCGAACAACCCGCCTGGAGCGCTTTGACCGGGCAGCGTTTTGAAGAATATCAAAAGTTCGGCTGGGTCGAGGCGGTTCATCCCGATGACAGGGAGCATTCGCTCGAAAGCTGGAAAAAGGCCGTCTCCGCCAGGGCGACCTATGTTTGGGAACATCGCGTGCGCCGTCACGATGGCGTCTACCGCACATTTGCGATCCGTGGCGTTCCGATCCTCGACAAGGCCGGAACCATTGTGGAATGGGTTGGCGTCCACACGGACATAACCGAGCAGCGGCGCGCCGAAAACACGCTCAAGGAGCATGCCAGCAATCTAGAACGCGAGATACGCCACCGTATCCGGGCGGAAGAGCAGCTTCGGCAATTGAACGAGAGCCTCGAAGCGCGTGTCGAGGCGGAAATGGCCGAGCGCCGCCAGACTGAAAAGGCCCTGCAACAGGCGCAGAAGATGGAATCCATCGGCCAGCTCACCGGCGGCGTGGCGCATGATTTCAACAATCTGCTGCAGGTGATCGCCGGCAATCTGCAATTGCTGTCGAAGGATGTGACCGGCAATGAGCGGGCGGAGCGGCGGCTGGAAAACGCGCTTGCCGGCGTCCATCGCGGCGCAAAGCTGGCCAGCCAGCTTCTGGCCTTCGGCCGCCGCCAGGCGCTGGAGCCGCGCGTCATCAACATTGCCCGTTTCGTAACCGGCATGGACGATCTGCTTCGCCGCTCGCTCGGCGAGGCGATCGAGGTGGAGGTCATCACTTCAGGCGGTCTCTGGAATACCTATGCCGACCCCAACCAGGTGGAAAACGCGCTTCTCAATCTGGCCATCAATGCGCGTGACGCCATGGACGGGCAGGGCAAGCTGACCATCGAGGTTGGAAATGCGGTTCTCGACCGCGATTATGCGCGCAAGCACTCGGAGGTCTCGGCGGGGCAATATGTGATGCTCGCCGTCACCGATACCGGTTCCGGCATGTCGCCGGAGATTCTCGACAAGGTCTTCGAGCCGTTCTTTTCGACCAAACCGGAAGGCAAGGGCACCGGTCTTGGGCTTTCGATGGTCTATGGTTTTGCGAAACAGTCCAGCGGCCATGTCAACATCTATAGCGAGGTGGGGCAGGGCACGACGGTAAAGATGTATCTGCCGCGCTCCGCCGCCGATGAGGACAGGGAAGTGGTGATGCCGACCGGTCCGGTGGAGGGCGGCACGGAAACAATTCTTGTGGTGGAAGATGACGAGGAAGTGCGCAACACCGTCGTCGAGACCTTGAGCGATCTCGGCTACCGTGTGCTCACCGCCCGCGATGCGCAGGCCGGTTTGACGGTGGTGGAAAGCGGCATTCCGATCGATGTCATCTTCACCGACGTGGTAATGCCCGGACCGTTGAAAAGCCGGGAAATGGCGCGCCGTGCGCAGGAACGGCTGCCCAATCTCGCCGTTCTCTTCACCTCGGGTTACACGGAAAACTCCATCGTTCACGGTGGCAAGCTGGATGCCGGGGTGGAACTGCTTTCCAAACCCTATACGCGCGAAGCGCTGGCGCGGCGCATCCGCCATGTGGTCGCCAACCGCAAGCAGGTTTCGTTGTCGAGGGCACGGCCGACTGCCGCGCCCGGTTATCTAAAACCTTCCGAACCTGTCAGGACGGTCGAAAACGAAAATCGGCCGATCCGTGTTCTTCTGGTCGAGGATGACGAACTGATCCGGATGAATTCGACGGAGATGCTGTCGGAGAGCGGCTTTGTCGTCGTTGAGGCCGGGAATGCGGCCCAGGCGCTGAAGGCTATCGAAGCAGATCAGATCGATGTTCTCGTTACCGATATCGGCCTGCCCGACATGAAGGGCGGCGAACTGGCGGTGGAGGCCCTGCGCCGCAAGCCGGGGCTTGCCATTGTGTTTGCGACGGGGGACAGCCATTTGCCGGAGGGTGCGCCGGCAAGCGCGGTTCTCTTGACCAAGCCCTATGACGAACAGCAGATCATCTCCGCCGTTGAACAGGCCCATACGGGCAAGTCGGTGGCGGCCGAATAGGCCGCCTTGCCGCCGTTCAGTAACCGCGGGCCATGTCGACCGTCTCCGGCAGCCCGCCCGTTTCCCGCCATGTGCGAACATTGCCGGCGACGATCCGGGCCGAACTTTCCCGGCTTGTCGGCGCGGAAATATGCGGCAGGACCGTAACTTTGGGGTGTTGCCAGAAGGCGGAAGCGGCGGGCAACGGCTCCTGCTCGAAGACATCGAGAACGGCGTGCGAAAGCCTGCCGGAATCAAGCGCCGCGATCAGATCGTCGGCGACGATGACAGCGCCGCGGGCGAAATTGATGAGCGCCGCGCCCTGTTTCATTGCGGCGAGACGGGCGGCATCAAGAAGACCGCGCGTCGCATCGGTAAGCGGCACGAGGCAGACGAGAATGTCGCTCTTTTCCAGCAATGCCTGCAGCCCGTTATCGCCGGTCAGTGGTTCCACGCCGTTTATCGCCTTGGCCGAACGGCTCCAGCCTGCAACGTTGAAACCGGCATGGGTGAGGCGCTCCGCCGCAGCCGTGCCGAGCGCCCCGAGGCCGAGGAGGCCGATGGTCATCTCGGCCGGATGGCGGTAGTCCAGCTCCTGCCAGAGCGCCTTTTTTTGGTTTTCGCGATAGGCGGGCATGTCGCGCTGCAGATAATAGGTCCATGCCAGCACGGCTTCGGCCATGACGCGGGAAAGCTCAGGGTCCTTCAGCCGGACGATGGGGGGAGCCTTGTCGCCCAGTTCCAGCACCAGCCGCTCGACACCCGCCCACAGGCTGTGGATCCATTTGAGGCCCGGAAGTGCCGCAATATCGGCCGGATCGGGATTGGCGACGATGGCGAAATCCACCGCCTGTCGCTGCTCGTCCGTCAATTCGGAAAAGGAGAGAATGTCCTCCTGCGGCATGGCGGCGCGCAGCGCCTGTTTCCAGACGGCTTCCGTTTCCGCATTCATCCGTGAAACAAAGGCGATGGGTGATGGCATGGGACTGATCCTGCTTGCGATTTTAGCTTCACGCCATCAATGCGCAATTTCAGGGGGCAATGCCAGAGGCCTGCCGTCTTAATCTTCGGCAGAATAAAACGGCCCGGTTTCACCGGGCCGCTTCATCATTACGCATCTTCCTTTACCGGCGGCTTCGCATCGCCGTAATAGGCCGAGAATTTCTCGTGATAATGTTCCGAACCGCCGGGGCCGGCATAACGCTGCAGTTCCGTCATGTCGGTCTTGTTCAGCACGATGCCGAGCGTCTTGTTGGCGATCTGCGGTTCGTTGGCCATCAGGTTCTGCACCATCTGGATCGGCGTCTTGCCCCATTCGGTGACGAAGACGAAACCGTCCACCTGCGGCGCAAAGGCCTTCGCGTCGATGACGGGAACCACGGGTGCAAGGTCGACGATGATGTAATCGCAGGCCTCGCGAGCGGAGTCGATGAATTTGCGCATGCCGGAGGAGGAGAGCAGCTCGCTCGAATGGGCGAACTGGTTGCTGGTGGAAACCGGCAGGATGCCCATTTTCGTGCGCGTATCGACCTTCACCGCTTGCGTCCACGGAACTTCGTCGAGCACCACTTCGACAAGGCCGGCGGATTGCCGTGTCGTCAGCATGCGGCTGAGGCCGGGATTGCGGATATCCGCATCCACCACCAGCGTGCGCTTGCCGGTGGAGGCGATCAGCCCGGCGAGATTGAGCGCCACGACCGATTTGCCTTCGTTCGGCAGGCAGGAAATGACGCCGATGACCCGGCACTGGCGTTCCTGAATGACGACATCCGCCGTCAGTTTCACGTTGCGCAGCGTTTCCGCAAAGCTCGAGCGCGGACTGTCGACGGCAAGGCGCAGCATTTTCTGGAACGAGACCTGCCCGCTTTCGTCAAGCGTCGCGTTCTCGCCGCCGGGGGTGGCGGCGCTGTTGCCCGCCTTGGCGTTTTCCACGCCCCTTTCACCGATGAAGGGCAGGTAACCGAGAAAACGCATGCGCAGATTGTCACGCACGTCATTGCCGGTGTGGAAGAAGCGATCCCGGAATTCGAGAAGCGCTGCGATACCGCCGCCAAGCATCAGGCCGAGAACGACCGAAAGCGCCATGGTCATGGTCTTTTTCGGGCTGGAAGGCGATGTCGGCAGGCCCGCTTCGGAGATGATGCGCGCCTTGGCGATGGGCAGCGACTGCTTCTGGGAGGCTTCCTCGAAGCGGCCGAGATAGGACTGGTAGAGGGTGCGCAGCGCCGTTGCCCGCTGCTCGAGTTCGCGCAGCTGGACCATGGTGATGTTGGCCTCGGAATTGCGGCCTGCCACCCGGTCGATATTGTCGCGCAGCGACTGCACGCGGGAATTTGTGACGTCGTATTCGTTTTTCAGGCTGCCGGT
The DNA here is from genome assembly GCA_003241215.1 of Agrobacterium fabrum. Taxonomy (GTDB): domain Bacteria; phylum Pseudomonadota; class Alphaproteobacteria; order Rhizobiales; family Rhizobiaceae; genus Agrobacterium; species Agrobacterium fabrum_A. The sequence continues at coordinate 4,186 of QFOL01000086.1, read as the reverse complement.
CAGCTGCTGCAGTTCCTGATAGATCTGCCGCGAAACCTCTTTCTTCTCGGCGTCCAGCGCAACCGCCTGCGGGTGATCGGCGCCGAATTGCTGGACGATGCCCTGCTGCCGGTCGGAAATGGTGATGTAGCGTTTGCGCAGATCCTGAATGACCGAATTATCGGTGTCGCGGGCGGAAACGACGGCATTGTCCACGGCCGCATCCGGCCCCCGGTCGATGATCGATTTATACTGGTTGTAACGGGCCGAGGCCGTCGCGGCATCGGCCTGCGCGGCGATCAGCTGGCCGTTGAGATCGGCAAGCTGGCCTTCGGACATCAGCTCGCCGCGCGAGGAGACGATGTTGTTGTCCGACTTGAATTTCTGCACCGCCAGTTCAGCCGCCTGGGCGCGCTGGTTAAGGTCCGTCATGCGTTCCTGCAACCATACCGAGGCGCGCTCGCTGGCGTCGAAATTGGCGTTCAGCTGTTCGGTAAGGTAGGCCTGCGCATAGGTCTTGGCGATCTGCGCGGCAAGCTGCCGGTCGGTCGAGCGGGTGGAGATGGCGATGACCGAGCTGCGCCCGACACGTTCCACCGTTAGCGACTGCTGCAGAACGGCGGCGGCCTTTTCGCGGCGTCCGGCGCGGATTGCGGCTTCGGAAGCCGGCGGATCGCCCGGCAGAACGAGATCGAGAATGCCGCGCACGGAGGATTTGGCGAGTTCGACCGGCGACATCGGCGGATTGACGATGATGTCGTTCTCATCAAGCCTGGCCTTGTCGACCACCGTCAGCGCCATTTCCTTGGATTTTAAAATTTCCACGGCGCTGGCGATGCGGTTGTCGACGATCTGCGCGGCGGGCACCGGCGATTCCTCTTCCGCATAACGGGAAAGGCTTTCATCCAGGAGCACCTGCGTCATCGCGGTGTAAACGGGGGTCGCAAGCACCAGATAAAGGCCGGCCAGAACCACGGCGGCGATGACCGAAGCGGCAATGACATTGGCGCGACGCACCACGGCGGCCCACAGGCGGTCGAGGTCGATGAACGTGTCGGAATCCTTGCCGGACTCCGGAAAACCGATATTGGATTTAAAGGTCTTGTGGTGCATGGACCTACCTTGTGAATTAAAATGGTACGCGGGAAGCCGAACAAATGCTCGCCTTCCCGCCTCCCGTTATTGGTGCGCCGGCCGCCTCCCCCGGCGGCGCGATTAAAGTCAGGCCGCCTGGACGCGGCTTTCGTGGTTCGCCACCAGTTCCTTCACCGAAGCGAGAACCTGGGCTTCCATATCGGCGCGCATCAGCGAGAAGGCGACGTTGGCGGCGATGAAGCCCTGCTTGCTGCCGCAGTCGAAAGTGCGACCGCTATATTTCTGCGCATGGAAGGACTGCTTTTCGGCAAGCCGCTTCATGCCGTCGGTCAGCTGGATTTCATTGCCCGCGCCGCGTTCCTGTTTGGCGAGAATATCGAAGATTTCCGGCTGCAGGATGTAACGGCCATTCAGGTAATAATTCGAAGGCGCCTTGGAAGGTTCCGGCTTTTCGACCATTTCGGTGACGGCGAAACCATGATTGACCTTCTGGCCGACGCCGACGACGCCATAAGATGACACTTCTTCCGGCAGGCATTCCTCGACGCCGAGAATATTGCCGCCGACTTCGTCATAGAGCTCCATCAGGCCAGCGATGCAGCCGCGTGCGCCATAGGAAACCATGTCAGGCAGAAGCAGGGCGAAAGGCTCCTTGCCCACCAGTTCGCGCGCGCACCAGACGGCGTGGCCGAGACCGAGCGGCACCTGCTGGCGCGTATAGCTGACGGTGCCGGCAACCGGCAGCATCTTTTCAAGCTGCAATACCTGCACGGTCTTGCCGGAGCGGGTGAGCGTATTGATGAGTTCCGGCGCGCTGTCGAAATAGTCTTCGATGGCGGTCTTGTTGCGGCTCGTCACGAAAATAATGTGCTCGATGCCGGCCTGCATGGCTTCGTCAACGGCATATTGCACGACCGGACGATCCACGATCGTCAGCATTTCCTTCGGCATTGCCTTGGTGGCGGGCAAAAACCGTGTGCCGTTGCCAGCTACGGGAATGACGGCTTTTCTGACAGTTTTGTTCAGGTCCATCGCGTTCTCCTTCATCAAGGTTTGATCTGTCCCCAGTCCCCGCGCAGATTTCGTCCACGCGCAAATTTCACGAAATCTGTCTTTTCACCCCTGTATTCGCCGCGGGCGCAAACATCGCGTCCCGCAGCCTCCTCAGCCGCACCGCAATGGGCATTCTTAAATGCCCAAGCACGGCAGGATCCCTTATCGTGGTCTTCAAGGCGCCCAGTACCGAGCGGCGCTTGATGTTTTCCACCAATGTCAAAAAATTATGCGCCAGCCGCAGGCTGCGGGCTCTCGCCTGCTGCGCATCCATGGCGGCGGGCAGCAAAGTGTAATGGCTCAGGAATTCCTGGTCCGCCCGCATCATCGCTTCGACGTGATGAAGCTCGAGCACGCGCGAAATCGAGCCTTCGCGGATATTGTAGACATAACCCGGCTTCGGTTCGATGACGCAGAGACCGCCGGCGGCGAGCGCCGAGGCGAGCAGGATATAATCCTCGCCGATGCGGATATCCTCGCGGAAGCGCAGTCCCTCGCTATTGAGGAAATCGCGCCGGAACATCGGTTTCATGTAGCCGAAATTGAAGGTGGCGCGGAAAAGAATGTTGGAGGAAATGAAGTCCTCAAGCGTGAGAACCGGCCGTTCTTCCAGAAATTCTTCCGGAAACATCGTCTCCATCGGCCTGCCGTCGGTATAGACGACATCGAGATTATCAACCGCAATCGCCGCATTGGCGGCTTCCGCCCGGCACATCATGCAGGCGGAGCGCTCCGGGCGGATGACATCGTCGGAATCGAGCACGGCGATCCAGCGTCCCGTCGCGGCTTCGATGCCGGCATTGCGTGCACCGCCCGGACCGAGATTTTCGGCAAGAGCAAGCAGGCGGACGCGCGGATCGATGATGGCGATACCTTCCACGAGCGCAATGGTGTCGTCGGCGGAGCGGTCGTCGACGACGATCACTTCCAGCGTTACACCCTGCTGGTCGAGTGCGCTTTGAATGGCGGCTTCAATCGTATCGGCGGCATTATAGGCGGCGATGACGAAGCTGATATCGGGCGGTGCTGTGAGGTTTTCCATCAGGTCGCCTCCACCGCGCCATACTGGCGGATTTCACGCACGCCGAAGGCGCCGCTCATCGAGCCCATATGCAATGCACCGCGTAGTGCATAACGGTTGCGGCGCACGGCGTTGAAACCGTTCAAGGCGGCGAAGACGGCGCAATAAAGCACTTTCGATCCCGCCTTCAGCACCTGCACCACGCGGCGTATACCGGGTTTCCTGTCCGCCAGCACGCGGCCGTGGGTCTGGCCGGAGCGGAAGCGGCGTTTGGCAAGCCACATGAAGCTTGCGCGATTTTCCGGCACCGGTTCGGACAGCATGGCATCTTCCGCAAAAACGATACGCCCGCCGGCGGCGTGAAGATGCGAGAAGAAATGGGTGTCCTCACCGCCGCTCTGGCCGAGCGCCAGCGCGAAACGCCGGCCCTTCACCGAGGGCGCATCCATCTTGAGCAATGTGTTGCAGGTATAGCCGGTGATGATTTCGCCATTGACCCAGACCGGAACGGTCGAGTGGAAATCGCCGCGTTTCATCCAGCCCGGCGCATTATCCCGGTAAACCGCCGTTACGGGGCCGAGGACGGCTTCCGCACCGGTTTCATCGGCCTTTTCCAGAAGGGCGGAGAGCCAGTGCGGCGGGGCGGTCTCGTCATCATCGATGAAGGCCAGATAATCCGCCCGGCATTCCGACAGGCAGGCATTGCGGGCAATCGAAATATTCGATTTCGGGCAATGAACATAGGTGATCTCGAAGGGGGCGGTTTCGCGCAGCCGATCGACGCTTGCCCTGGCGCTCGGCTCCTCATCATTATCCGCGACAATCAGCCGAACTGTCACGCCTTCCGGCACGTCGAGCTCGAAGAGTGACAGAAGTGTGGCGATAAGTGCCGGGCGTCTGTAGGTGCAGATGCCGATATCGACGGTTTTCGAATCATCTGGGCGGGTGACGGTGTTGTCGGTCATGAGACAGCCTTTCTTCCCCGGAATTTCAGGAGTTCCAGCCAGAAGCCGGTGGACCAGGCCAGATGCATCACCA
>QFOL01000461.1 GCA_003241215.1 Agrobacterium fabrum | reverse complement strand
CGGAGGCGGATTTGAACCACCGACACGCGGATTTTCAATCCGCTGCTCTACCAACTGAGCTATCCGGGCACTTCAGGTCCTTGAAGAACCTCCGCTTTTGGCGGGCGGGGCTGTTTGGTGCCCCGAAAGTGAGCGGGGTTATAACATCTTGTTCGGACATGGCAAGCGCCATCGCGAAGTTTTTTGACAGTTTTTTCACGGCGCCTGTGGATGGCTGGAAAGTCTGCTCGGCGAAGGCCGGATTGCGGCGGAAAACTGCTCTTGGGCTTCCACCGGGCCAGCGGGCGGCGGCGCGGCAGGTGGCGGCTTATGCCCCCTCACTGCGCCGTGCGGCAAGGCCAAGCGCGATGGGCACAACGGCCACCAGCGCCGCCATGACGGGCGAGGAGGCGAAGATGCGGCTTGCCAGCGACGTGACGGCAACGGAGCGCACCACCGTCATCAGGCGCGAATTCTCGTGGGCGCGCTCATGCCGGGCATCGACGGCTTTGTGGTGCGACGGGTTGGCGGCGGCTTCCAGCCGTTTGACGTCGCGGCGAATCTTTTCGAGCTGTTTGCGCAGGTCTTCCAGTTCCGCCCGCAAGGATGATTCCGGCGGGGCGGCGGCACGCGCCCTTCGGGCAGCAGCGGGTTTAGCAGCCTTCTTCTCCACCGCCTCTTCGTCCAGCTCGGCCAGATGGTCATCAAGGTCCGAGGGCTTGTCGAAACCGTGGGATCGCAGTGGTGCTTTCATCGCTGTCTCCTGAGGCGTGCTGAATTGCGGCGGCGGGTGCTTTTGCCCGGTCAGCCTTTTCAACGCCTCAGCCGGGCAAAGGATGCACGGAAAGCGACGGCACCGACGCAATCGGCCCATAAAAAAGGGCCCCGGAGGGCCTCAGGCTGATGGCAAAGGTGTGAATCCTCTCCAACGTCATCCTCGCCCTTGAGGCGAGGATCCATAACCCGTTGGAAGAATGGATCCTCGGGTCGAGCCCGAGGATGACGTTGAGTTTGGAGAGAGGCAAACTGGAACCTGGAAGGGCCCGTTCGCTGATGTGCCTTGAAGGCTTACGCCGCTTTCGCGGCGCTGGCATAGGGATCAAAGCGACCGTAGAAGGTCTCGCCCTTGGCGGCCATGTCCTTCAGCAGCGGCGTCGGCTTGAAGCGCGGGCCGTAGGTCTCGCTGAGCTTCTCGGCGAGTGCCACGAAGTTCTTCACGCCCATGCCGTCGATATAGGACAGCGCGCCGCCGGTATAGGGCGCGAAACCGAAACCGAGGATGGAGCCGACATCCGCCTCACGCGGATCGGTGACGATGCCTTCTTCCACCGTGCGGGCGGCCTCCAGCGCCACGGTGACGAGGAAGCGCTGTTTCAGCACCTCCATATCTACCGCTTCAGGCTTCTGCTGCGGATAGAGGTCCTTCAGGCCGGGCCAAAGGGACTTCTTGGCGGGTTTTTGCGGATAATCGTAAAAGCCCTTGGCGTTCTTGCGGCCAAAACGGCCCTCGCCTTCCACCAGCGTCTTCACCAGCTCCATATGGCGTGGATCGACGGCGTTTTCGCCGAGATCGGCGACGGTGGCTTTCAGGATCTTGTAGGAAAGGTCAATCGCCACCTCATCGTTCAGCGCCAGCGGGCCGACCGGCATGCCGGCGAATTTCGCGGCATTTTCGATCATGGCGGCGGGTACGCCTTCGATCAGCATATCGTAGCTTTCCGCCATGTAGCGCAGCACGCAGCGATTGACGAAGAAGCCGCGCGTATCGTTGACCACAATCGGGGTCTTCTTGATCTTGGCCACGTAATCCAGCGCGACGGCGAGCGCCTTGTCGCCGGTTTCCTTGCCGAGGATGACTTCCGTCAGCATCATCTTCTCGACCGGCGAGAAGAAGTGGATGCCGATGAAATCCGCCGGGCGCTTCGAGTTCTTCGCAAGGCCGGTGATCGGCAAAGTGGAGGTGTTGGAAGCGAAGATCGCGCCCTGCGGCAAGACGGCTTCCACCGCCTCGATGACGGCCTTCTTCACGTCGCGGTCTTCGAAGACGGCCTCGATGACGAGATCGGCATCGGCGAGCGCCTTATAATCCGCCGTCGGGGTGACGAGGTCGAGCAGGGCCTTGCCCTCATCCTGCGTCAGCCTTCCCTTGCCGATGGCGGCCTTGACGCTTTCCTCGCAATGGCCCTTGCCCTTGTCGGCGGCTTCCTGATCGCGGTCCACCAGCACAACGGGGATGCCGGCGGCGGCGGTGACATAAGCGACGGCAGCGCCCATGAAGCCCGCGCCGACAACGCCGACCTTCCTGAACTCCGTCTTCGGCTGGCCGGCGGGGCGGCGCGCGCCCTTGCCCAGTTCCTGCATGGAAATGAACAGCGAGCGGATCATGCCGAAGGCTTCCTTCGAGCGAAGGATTTCGGTGAAATAACGCTGCTCCACCTTCAGCGCCGTATCG
>QFOL01000460.1 GCA_003241215.1 Agrobacterium fabrum | reverse complement strand
CCTATTGCGCCAAAAAGAGAATCGGCGCTTATATCTCAGTTGCGGAAAAAACCGCCTTTTTCGAAAAAAACCGCTACTGCAATTTCGAGCGAAAGAAGATCGATGACACAGAGTGCCGATTTAAGACGTGCCGCAGGAGCACCCGACCTGACGAGTCTTATACAACAGCATTCGGCTGCGTTGTCAGCCCAATTGCAGGCTCATAATGCAAATACATTTTCACCGCACACCGAAAAGAGCATGCGCCATTTTTCGCCGGCGGAGACCGCGCGGCTGATCGGCATTGGCGAGGCTTATCTTCGCCAGATCGCCGCCGAACGTCCGGAGCTCGACGCCGCCCAGGCTTCCGGCCGCCGCTCCTATTCGGTCGAGGATATGGACGAGATCCGAAAGCTCCTCGATCAGGGCGCACGCGGCACACGTCGTTATCTGCCGCATCGCCGTGATGGCGAAGAGCTGCAGGTCATCGCAGTCATGAACTTCAAGGGCGGCTCGGGGAAAACCACGACGTCGGCGCATCTTGCGCAATATCTGGCGCTGCGCGGTTACCGCGTGCTTGCCATCGATCTCGATCCGCAGGCCAGCCTCTCGGCTCTCTTCGGACATCAGCCCGAGATCGATGTCGGCCCCAACGAGACGCTCTACGGTGCGATCCGTTATGACGATGAACGCCGGCCAATCGCCGAGATCGTTCGCGGCACCTATATTCCCAACCTCCATATCGTTCCTGGTAATCTGGAGCTTATGGAATTCGAACATGATACGCCCCGCGCCCTGATGCGCCGCGCGCCGGGTGATACGCTGTTTTTCGCCCGCATTGGCCAGGCGATCGCGCAGGCGCAGAATTTTTACGATGTCGTCGTGATCGATTGCCCGCCGCAGCTCGGTTACCTGACACTTTCAGCGTTGACGGCGGCCACATCGGTTCTCGTCACCGTTCATCCGCAAATGCTTGATGTGATGTCGATGAACCAGTTCCTTGCCATGACCGGCGATCTTCTCGCCGAAATCGGCAGGGCCGGCGCGCGTTCGGATTACAACTGGATGCGTTACCTGATTACCCGCTTCGAGCCGAGCGACGGGCCGCAAAATCAGATGGTGGCATTTCTGCGCTCGATCTTCGGGGAGAATGTCCTCATTCATCCCATGTTGAAGAGCACGGCGGTCTCGGATGCAGGACTGACCAACCAGACACTTTTCGAAGTGGAAAGAACCCAGTTCACCCGGTCCACCTATGACCGTGCGCTGGAAGCCATGAACAACGTAAACGCTGAAATCGAGGGATTGATTAAAAAAGCGTGGGGTAGGGCAGCATGAGCAGAAAACAGATATTTGCCAATCTCGGCACCCCCGGCGCCGACAGCAACGAGGCCGCACCCGAGCGGTCACGTCCGCGTATCAGGCCCATTCTCGGTTCCCCGGAACTCGTAACGGATGTGCTGAATTCGCCGGTCGGTATGATCGGGCAATCGCTCAATGAGGTATCGGAACGCGCCAAGCGTGCGGAAGAGATCGAAAAGCAGCTCGCGGAAGGTCTGACGATCGTTTCGCTCAATCCCGCCGATATCGATCCGTCTTTCATACCCGATCGCATGCCGGCCTCCGAAGAGGCGGATGCGGGTCTGGTGGAAGCCATTCGTGAGCAGGGCCAGCAGGTTCCCATTCTGGTGCGCCCGCATCCCGATACTCCCGGCCGTTATCAGGTCGCTTTCGGCCATCGCCGTCTGCGTGCGGTCTCCAGCCTCGGCATTCCGGTCAAGGCGGTCGTTCGCGATCTCAGCGATGAGCAGCTGGTCGTTGCCCAGGGGCAGGAAAACAATGAACGCCGCGACCTCACCTATATTGAAAAGGCGCGTTTCGCCCAGAAACTGCAGATGCGGTTTCCGCGGGATACGATCATGGCCGCCATGTCACTGCACAAGGGCGATCTCTCCAACATGCTGTCGGTCGTCGGCCGCATTCCGGAAGATCTGGTCGATCTCATCGGCCCGGCCCCAAGCGTCGGCCGCCGCAACTGGATGGACCTTGCCGATCAGCTTTCCTCCTCGCAGGTCAAGGAAGCGGCCCGTGCCTATGTCAAGGATACATCGGTTGCCGCCTTGCCGTCGGAGGACCGGTTCAAGTCGCTGCTCGATTTTCTGAAACCTAAGGCGCAGGCCAAGAAAACCGGCGTCTGGTCATCGGAAACCGGCGGTCGGCTGGCAAAGGTGGTCGAGAGCGACCGCAAGCTGGATATATCGATCGACAAGAACGAAGCCCCGGAGTTTGCCGAATTCGTTCTGGAACATCTTCAGACGCTGTTTACCGAATACCGGTCCAAACAGTGATTTTTAACGCCAACGATTAACAGGAGACGCATCACAAAAGAAAAAAGCCCCCGAACGTTGCCGCGCGGAAGCCTTTCTTTGATTTAAGCACCCGAAGAATCTCATTTCCGCGAATC
>QFOL01000085.1 GCA_003241215.1 Agrobacterium fabrum | reverse complement strand
GCGAGCTGGGATTGGGTGAGACGCGCATGCGCTTCTTTCAAAAGCATATTTCAGCCTCCTTCTTCACGCCGAGCGATTCATGTCCGATTCCGGCGTTCACGTTCTACTCTGAGACGGAAATATTAATTTTCTTCACCACGTTTGAAATTTCGGGCCGAACCAGATCGATGGAAAGAAGGCCGTTGCGCATACACGCTTCCCGAACCTGCATGCCATCGGCAAGCACGAAAACCCGCTGGAACTGGCGTGCCGCGATGCCGCGATAAAGGAAATCCCGCTTTTCCTGCTCCTGCTGGCGGCCGCGAATGACGAGCTGGTTATCGGCCGTCGTCACATCCAGATCGTCCTGCGAAAAACCGGCGACCGCGATGGTGATGCGCAGGCGCTCCGGCACATCTTCGGCGCCCGGCAGGCGCTCTATGTTGTAGGGAGGATAGCCGTCATTGGCCTTCGCCATGCGCTCCAGCGTTTTTTCCATGGCATCAAAACCCAGCAAAAGCGGGTGGGTGAATGGCGTCATGCGGCTCATATCTCTTCTGTCCTTGCAACCAAGCGACGTTTCGCGGTCCCGCTTCCGGCAACCTTGCCGGTCAATCGCACCGGCACAAGCAATATGGGAAGCCAAGCCGCGTTGCGCAAGGCGGAACACGGGCAAAGGCGAGGCGGAGGAATGAGGCTTGACAAGTGAGCACCCGCCGCTCGAAAAAAGCGCTCATCTCAACGGCGGGCAAGACATGGCAGAACGCAGAAAAATTATCATCGACACCGATCCGGGCCAGGACGACGCGGCGGCAATCATGCTCGCTTTCGCAAGCCCGGAGGAAATCGACATTCTCGGATTGTGCGCCGTCGCCGGCAACGTTCCGCTGAAGCTGACCAGCCGCAACATCCGCATCATCTGCGAATTGTGCGGACGCACCGATGTTCCCGTCTATGAGGGCGCCGAGAAGCCGCTGGTGCGCAAGCCCATCACCGCCGAGCATGTTCACGGCAGCACCGGCCTCGACGGCCCGGTTCTCGATGAGCCGACCATGGAGGCGCAAAAGCAGCACGCGGTCGATTTCATCATCGAAACGGTGATGCGGGAACCCGCCGGCACCGTGACGCTCTGCACGCTCGGCGCGCTGACCAATGTGGCGCTGGCGCTGCTGAAGGCGCCTGAGATTGCCGACCGCGTCAAGGAACTGGTGATGATGGGCGGCGGCTTTTTCGAGGGCGGCAACATCACGCCGGCGGCGGAATTCAACATCTATGTCGATCCACAGGCCGCCGACATCGTGTTCCGGTCCGGCATGCCTGTTGTCATGATGCCGCTCGACGTCACCCACAAGCTCCTTACCACCAAGGAGCGGGTCAGCCGCATCCGCGACATCGGCACACGCCCTGCCATCGCCATGGCGGAAATGCTGGAATTCTTTGAACGTTTCGACATCGAGAAATACGGTTCGGATGGCGGTCCGCTGCATGATCCGAGCGTCATTGCCTATCTCATCAAGCCCGAACTGTTTCAGGGCCGCGAGTGCAATGTCGAGATCGAGGTCCATTCCGAGCTGACCATGGGCATGACGGTGGTGGACTGGTGGCGCGTGACGGAACGTCCCGCCAATGCCCGCGTGATGCGCGATGTGGATGCGGACGGTTTCTTCGAGTTGCTCACGGAACGTTTCGCCCGCCTGTGACGGAACACACTCCAGAAAAGGGGCCGCTGGCCGATACCAGCGGCCCCTTTTGTTTTGCGGCAATGGCGCGTCAGAATTCCGTCCAGTCATCCTGCGCCAGCGCGTTTGCGCCGCTGGTTCTTGGACGCGAGCGCGGCGTGGCCGAGCGACCCGATGCCTGCGCCGGAGCGGCGGGCGCGCGCATCGCCGCAGCGGTGGCGCGCAATTGCTGGCTGGAATGGCCGCCGGAGACGGAGAAACCGGCAACGAGCGATTTCAGCGTTTCGGCTTCGCTGTTCAGCGTCACGCTGGCCGCCGTGGTTTCCTCCACCATCGCCGCATTCTGCTGGGTGACCTGATCCATCTGGGTAACGGCGGAATTGATCTCCTTCAGGCCCACCGCCTGCTCGCTGGCCGAAGCCGATATCTGCCGTATCAGCTGGTTGATCTGCAGGACCTGATCGGCGATCTTCTTCATCGTCTCGCCAGCCTTGCCGACCAGCTGAACACCTTCGCCCACCTGGGTGGCGGAGGTGTTGATGAGGCCCTTGATCTCCTTGGCCGCAGTCGCGGAACGTTGCGCCAGTTCACGCACTTCCTGTGCGACGACAGCGAAGCCCTTGCCGGCATCACCGGCGCGGGCGGCTTCCACGCCGGCATTCAGCGCCAGAAGATTGGTCTGGAAGGCGATTTCGTCGATCACGCCGATGATGCGGGAAATTTCCGCCGAGGATTGCGCGATGCCTTGCATGGAATTCACCGCCTGCTGCACGACCTCGCCCGACTTGCCGGCGTCATCACAGGCATGGCTGACGGCTCCGGCCGCTTCTGCGGCGTTTTCCGCGCTGGAATTGACCTGCGCGGTGAGTTCGTTAAGGGCGGCGGCGGTTTCTTCAAGGCTTGCGGCCTGCTGTTCCGTGCGGTGGGAAAGTTCGCTGGCGGCGCGGGTGATCTCACCGGTGCCGTTGCCGATGCTGACGACGGTTGCGTTGACCGTTGAAACGGTTTCCTCGAGGCTGGCGAGCGCCAGGTTGAAGTCGGCGCGCAGTTTCGCATATTCGCCCGGGAATTCGTCTTCGATACGGTAGGTCAGATTGCCCTGCGAAAGCGCATTGAGGCCGGCGCCCAGCACGCCAACAATGTGCTGCTGCATGCGGCTGTTCTCATTGCGCTCGAATTCGGACCGCTGGCGTTCCGTCTCGGCGTGGCCGCGCTGGGCGGAGGCTTCGGCCTCCATTTCGCGAATGCCGGCAAGCTTCGCGCGGAAACCTTCCAGCGCCGTTGCAACGGCGCCCGTTTCATCCCGACGGTCCTGCCCGGATACGGGCACGTCATAACGTCCATCGCTAAGGGTACGGACATCGGAAACCAGCGAGGCGAGCGGGTTGCCGACGAAATGCCGGACAGCGAAATAAAGCGCGGAAATGACGGCGGCGAGAATGACGATCGCGCCGATGATCATCATATAGGTCTGTTCCTGCACCGGCGCGTTAAGGGCCTGATGGGGAATATCCACCAGCACAACCCAGGTCGCATTGAGGCCGGGAACGGCGAAGGGATAGACGAGACGGTTATAGGGCGCGTCCGTATCAAGTCCGAGATTTTCGATAAGACCCTGCTTGCCGGAGGTAATGGCAGCCTGGACGGTGCCTGCGCCTTCTCCGTCATAGGCCTTCATATTCTGTTCGGGTGTCGGCGGCACCAGCCACTGGCCGCCCTGCGACACGAGCGTCACGCGGCCGGTTTCGAAAGGATGCAGCGCCTGCAGCTTCTGCGACAGCGAGGCCAGCGAAATATCGACACCCGCCACGCCGATCATCTTGCCATCAGACATGACGGGATAGGCGAGCGACGTCATGGTTGTCGGCACTTCCGTGCCTTCGGCGAGATAAGGCTGGGTGATGGCGCCCTTGCCGGATTTGGCGGCAAGCGCATACCATTCCGCGGCATAGTCATTCTTGAAGGTCGAAAACTGGATGTCGCCCTTCTGGGTCTTCGACCAGTAGGGAGCGAAGGCGCCGGTCGCATTGGTGCCGAGATCGAGCCTGTTGGCGATCTCCGTCGTCTGGCCGTCAAACAGCCCGAGCTGCTCACAGAACCAGCTTCCGAAAGCGAAGGCATTCTGTTCGACATTGGCCTTGAGGATGTTGACGATGCCGGGGCGATCCATCGATTTGGCCTGATGCGCGCGGCCGATGACGCCGGCCATGGAGCGTGCGGCGCTGCCGAGTTCACCGACATCGGCGGCGATCACGTTGGCGATGGCGCGCGCCTCGGTATTGGCCTGCTCCATGGTCAGCGCATGGACGCGCTCGCTGGTCTGGGAAATGAGAAAGGAATTCGATGCGACAAGAACCGTGGTGATGGCACAGCCGGTCACAAGGATAAGCTTGGTCGCAAGCGACTTCACTTGGAGATTGAACATTTTGGCCTCGATCAAATCGTCCGCCCGAAAAGGCGACGGCAACGGATGAAAATCTCCGTCATGGAGGCCCGTCCACATGGGACAGTGCGCTGCAGCGCGACGGGGCAAAATTAGAAGAAGATTGCTAATTAAGCCCTAAAATTACTTCGTCGCGCCAAGCATAATCAGTGTTCGTAGTGGGCCGAGATGATTTTCCATGCATCGTCGGCCGTTTCGGCGAAATGCAGAAGGTCCATATCTTCAGGTGCGATGGTGCCGAAATCCGCCAGGAATTCGAAATTGATCACCGATCGCCAGAATTTTTCACCGAACAGGATGAGCGGAATGGGTTCCATGCGCTTCGTCTGGATCAGGGTCAGCGCTTCGAACAATTCGTCCAGCGTGCCGAAGCCGCCGGGGAAGATCACCACCGCTTTCGCCCGCATCAGGAAATGCATCTTGCGAATGGCGAAATAGTGGAAGTTGAAGCTCAGCTCCGGCGTTACATAGGGGTTCGGCGCCTGCTCGTGCGGCAGGACGATGTTGAGGCCGATGGACGGGCCGCCGGCATCGGCAGCGCCGCGATTGCCCGCCTCCATGACGCCCGGACCGCCGCCGGTGACCACGACATATTCGAGGTGGTCGGATTTCGCGGCATAGTCGGTGCAGAGACGGGCGAATTTGCGCGCCTCATCGTAATAGACCGAGGATTGTTCCAGATTGCGCTTCTGCGTCTCGTTGCGCGCCGCCCAGGCCTCGCCGCCGGGTTCGGGAATACGGGCGCCGCCGAACATCACGACGGTGGATTTGATGCCTCGCTCGGTGAGAGCCATTTCCGTCTTCAGAAGTTCCAGCTGCAACCGGACGGGGCGCAATTCCTCACGGCAGAGGAAATCCATGTCCACATAGGCGAGCCGATAGGACGGGGAATCCGACTGCGGCGTCTTTTGAACGACCTCGGCCTGCTGCTTGTCCACGGCGCTGCGCTTCAACGGGTCCCATACTCCGTCCTTGCGCCGCAACTTGCCGTTCTTCAGTCGTGTCATTTCCATGCCTTTCGTCTGACGCGTCAAATCACCCAAATCACATTGACGCCTTTCCAACACTCCCTTAGATCAAATGACCAAAGCCTTCCAGCGGCGCGGGACCATCCGTGACCACGAACACCACGCGACTTTAAGGAATTTTCCATGAGCCTTACGGATCTTACCTCCCTCGAAACCATCATCGAAACAGCGTTCGACAACCGCGATGGTGTGAACGTATCGACGAAGGGTGAGGTTCGCGACGCCGTGGACACATCTCTTCAACTTCTCGATAGCGGCAAGGCGCGCGTGGCTGAAAAGCAGGCGGACGGAAGCTGGAAGGTGAACCAGTGGCTGAAGAAGGCTGTGCTCCTCTCCTTCCGCCTGAACGACATGGAAATCGTGACCGGCGGACCGGGCGAATCCACCTGGTGGGACAAGGTGCCGTCGAAGTTCGAAAACTGGGGTGAAAACCAGTTCCGCGCCGCCGGCTTCCGCGCCGTGCCGAATGCCGTGGTGCGCCGCTCCGCCTATGTCGCCAAGAACGTGGTGCTGATGCCCTCCTTCGTCAATCTCGGCGCCTATGTCGATGAAGGCACGATGGTCGATACCTGGGCAACCGTCGGCTCCTGCGCGCAGATCGGCAAGAATGTGCACCTCTCCGGCGGCGTCGGCATCGGCGGCGTTCTGGAGCCGCTGCAGGCAGGCCCGACCATCATCGAGGACAATTGCTTCATCGGCGCCCGTTCGGAAGTCGTCGAAGGCTGCATCGTGCGTGAAGGCGCGGTTCTCGGCATGGGCGTCTTCATCGGCAAGTCCACCAAGATCGTCGACCGCGCCACCGGCGAGATCACCTATGGCGAAGTACCGCCCTATTCCGTCGTCGTTGCCGGCACCATGCCGGGCAAGCCTTTCCCGAACGGCGAACCGGGCCCGAGCCTCTATTGCGCCGTCATCGTCAAGCGCGTCGATGAAAAGACCCGCTCCAAGACCGGCATCAACGAGCTTCTGCGCGACTGATATAAAGCGACTGCCATGACCACGACCGATCCCGTTGCCAATCTCGCCGCCCTCATCCGTTGCCCTTCGGTGACGCCTGCGGAAGGCGGCGCGCTTTCCCTGCTCGACACCCTGCTTTCGCCGCTCGGCTTCCGGGTGGAAAAGATGGTGGCGAGCGAGGCGGCAACGCCTGACGTGGAGAACCTTTACGCCCGGCTCGGCACCGAGGGTCCGCATCTGATGTTTGCGGGCCATACGGATGTCGTTCCTGTCGGCGATGAGGCCGCATGGAGCCATCCGCCCTTTGCGGCTGAAATCGCCGGCGGCGAAATGTTCGGCCGCGGTGCAGTGGACATGAAGGGCGGCATCGCCTGTTTCGTTGCCGCCATTGCCCGCCATATCGAAAAATATGGCAAGCCGCAGGGCTCCGTTTCTTTCCTGATTACAGGCGACGAGGAAGGCCCGTCGATCAACGGCACTTCCAAGCTGCTGGAATGGGCGGCCGCCAAAGGCGAGACATGGGACGCCTGCGTGGTGGGCGAGCCGACCAATCCCGACCAACTTGGCGACATGATCAAGATCGGCCGCCGGGGATCGCTTTCCGGCCGCATCACGGTCCATGGCGTGCAGGGCCATGCCGCCTATCCGCATCTCGCCGACAATCCCATTCGCGGTCTGCTGCAGCTGACCCATGCGCTGATGCACCCGCCCTTCGATCACGGCACCGACAATTTCCAGCCTTCCAATCTGGAAGTGACAACCGTCGATACCGGCAATGCCGCCACCAATGTGATCCCGGCGCGGGCAACGGCCTCCTTCAATATCCGTTTCAACGATACGTGGACTGCGGAGAGCCTGCGCGCGGAAATCATCCGCCGCCTCGATGCCGCCGCGGCGGAAGGCGAGCTGCGCCCCGACCGTGCACCGGTGAAATACGATATCGTCTGGGCCGACCGCCCGGCTCATGTCTTTCTTACCCGGAATAACGCTCTCATCTCGTCGCTGTCAGGCGCGGTGGAGGCCGTGACCGGCAAGGAACCCAGGCTTTCGACCACCGGCGGCACCTCGGATGCGCGTTTCATCAAGGATTATTGCCCGGTGGTGGAATTCGGCCTCGTCGGGCAGACCATGCATATGGTCGATGAGCGTGTGGCGGTTGCCGATCTCGAGACGCTGACGCGCATTTACGAGACCTTTATCGAACGCTGGTTCGCCCATGCCGACGGCAAGTGAAATAAGGCTCTATCTGACGGGCCTGTGGCTTCTGCTGCTCGGCGACCATAATGGCGCACGCTATCTGGACCTCTCCGAGCGCGGCATGTGGCGGTCCTTCTATTCCGCCCTCTGGTGCCTGCCGGCCATGCTGGTTTCCTGGCTGTGGCTGCGCGCCGCCTTCCTCGCCAGCTATCCGCCCGGCACTGGAACGGGCTTCATCTTCTTCTTCCGTCTGGCGATGGTCGAGGCCATCTGCTGGATCGTGCCGCTGCTGTTGATCGGCATGCTGCTGTTTGCCTTCGGCGCACGGGAAAAATTCGCGCCGCTCGTCACCACCATGAACTGGCTGTCGCTGCCATTTTCCTACGCCTATGCGGTTCTGATCCTGATCGCATTTTTCCTGCCGCCCTTGCAGGGGCTGATCGCCATTCTCTGGCTGGCGCTGCTTCTGTCGCTGGTCTTCGCCTTCTCGCGGATCGTGCGGTTCTTCATCCGCGACCAGTCACTGCTCGTTTCGGCCATCGTCATGACGCTGCTGGTGCCCGGCATGCTTCTGTCGGAAGCGCTGCAGCGTTTTCTCGGCGTTTATCCGGCCTGAGAACCGGCGTGGGTTTTAGCGGTCAGTCCGCGTCCTCAGCCATATCGGCTTCAGGGTACCTGCGACGCGGCGGAATGACGTCGGGATAATCGACCTGCATGAAATAGAGACCGTCCGGTGGCGCGACCGGGCCGCAGGCCTTGCGATCGCGCGCCTCCAGTGCGGCGCGCACATCCTCGGGCGTCATCGTGCCTTCGCCCGCGAGTTTCAGCGTGCCGGCGAAAGAGCGGATCTGGTTATGCAGGAAGCTCTGCGCCGTCGCCCGTATCTCGATGAGATCGCCGGTGCGCGTCACATCCAGCCGGTCGAGCGTGCGCACCGGGCTGTTCGCCTGACAATGCACGGAGCGGAAGGTAGTGAAATCATGCCGGCCGACAAGCATCTGGGCGGCTTCATGCATGCGCTCATGGTCCATGTCCTTCGACACCCACCATGCCCGCTTGTGCTCCAACGCCAGCCGGGCCTTGCGGCAGATGATGCGGTAAAGGTAGTGCCGACGAAGGGCGGAAAACCGGGCGTCGAAATCCTCGGTCACGGAAGCAGCATCGAGGACGGCCACGGCTTCGCCCGCCATGGCGAGATGCGCATTGAGGGCGTTGCGAAGCTTGTAGGGTTCCCAGTCTCGGGAAAGATCGACGTGGACGACCTGCCCGACGGCATGCACGCCGGAATCGGTGCGGCCGGCGCCGCGAATGGAGACGCTCTCTCCCGTCAACGAGCGAACCGCAGCCTCCAGCGCACCCTGAACCGAGGGGCCGTTATCCTGTCTCTGCCAGCCATAATAAGGCGTGCCGTCATATTCGACGGTCATGCGGAAACGTGGCATCAGCCGAGCCTCGTTGTGGCCGGAACGGGTGTGCCGCGCACAAAATCGGCCGACGACATCGGCTTGCCGCCCGCCTTCTGCAGACGGGTGAGCCGCACGGCGCCGCTGCCGCAAGCAATGGTAAGGGCGTCATCGAGCGCCGCGCCCGCTTCTCCCATGCCGCTTGCCAGTTCAGAGGCCAGGACCTTCACCCGTTCCGCCTTGCCGCCTATGTCCATTTCCAGCCATGCGCCGGGAAACGGCGAAAGGCCGCGAATGTGATTATGCACGTCCTGCGCCGGCCTCGAAAAATCGATGCGGGTCTCGCCCTTGTCGATCTTCGCGGCGTAGAGAACGCCCTCATCCGCCTGCGTGACGAGCGGCAGGTCGCCGGATTCCAGCTTGTCCATCGCCTGCCGCATCAGCCGCGCGCCTGTCAGCATCAGGCTGTCGTGCAGCTCGCCGGCGGTCATGTTCTCATCGATGGCGACCTTGGCGGTCAGCGCTACGGGGCCGGTATCCAAGCCCTTTTCCATTTTCATGACCATCATGCCGGTTTCAGCATCGCCAGCCATGATCGCCCGCTGGATAGGGGCGGCACCGCGCCAGCGCGGCAGCAGCGAGGCGTGGCCGTTATAACAGCCAAGGCGTGTGCCGGAGAGGATCGCCTCTGGCAGCAGCAGCCCGTAAGCCACGACAACCGCCACATCAGCATTGAATTCCCGGAACTGCTGGCGGTCTTCCTCAGCCTTGAAATTCAAGGGTGTAAACACCGGAAGCCCCAGCAACTCCGCAGCCTGATGCACCGGTGACTTCTGCAGGTCGAGGCCACGGCGGCCGCCGGGACGCGGCGGCTGGGTGTAGACGGCAACGATCTCGTGGCCGGCCTCCACCAGTGCGCGCAGGGTGGGAACGGAAAAATCCGGCGTACCCATAAAAATGATGCGAAGAGCCATCGTCGCCCCCTGCCCTGTCGTCCATTCCGGTCCAGAGAGGACGGATCAGATCTTTGCGCGGGCCGCTTTCGTGAATTTCTTGATGACCATGTCGCGCTTCAGCCGCGAAATATGGTCGATGAAGAGAACGCCGTTCAGGTGATCGATCTCGTGCTGCAGACAGGTCGCGAGCAGACCATCCGCCTCGACCGTCTGCTGCTTGCCGTCGCGGCCGACATATTGCACCGTGAGCGATGCGGGACGCTCAACCTCGGCGTAATAATCGGGGATGGAGAGGCAGCCTTCCTCATAGGTCGAGACATCGTCCGACACCTTGAGGATTTCCGGATTGATAAAGACGATAGGGGTCTTTTCCTCGCCTTCACGCGCAACGTCGATCACCAGCATGCGACGCGGCACGCCGATCTGAATGGCGGCAAGGCCGATACCCGGCGCATCATACATGGTTTCCAGCATGTCGTCGGCAAGGCGCAGCACCTCGGCATCCACCTGTTCGATGGGCTTCGATTGCTGACGCAGCACGGGATCGGGCAAAATGATAAGCGGTTTGATGGTCATGGCTTCCCATAACGTATCTCTTGCGCGGAGGGAATAAAAAACACGAGGTTCAAACCGCCGCCGGCATGTGCCCCGCTCGACTCATTTCCGCCGCAGGAATGTTCTTGTTTTGATCTTCCGAATCATTGGAAATCTGCTAGATTTAATCATGAACATAGATTTCTCCGTTCTCCTCGATCCCGCGCTGCGGGCCGGCTCCCTCGATATCAGCTTCGGCGCGCTGCTCGCGGCTCTGGTTTTCGGCTTGGCCACGACCTGGCTGGTGACGGCAAACCGCGCCAAAAAAGCGGGCGCCGACGGTGAGATCTCCGATCTTCTGAAAACACAGTCCGAACTGCATGGCCGGATCGCGGCCATGGCGGAAACGCTCGGCACCCGCCAGACCGAGATGAGCCAGACGCTGAACCAGCGTCTCGACGGCATGTCGCAGCGCCTCGGCGAAACGCTGACGGAACAGACCCGGTCGACGCATGAGAATCTGAGCCGCCTGCAGGAGCGCCTCGCGGTCATCGACGCTGCGCAGGGCAATATCCGGGATCTGGCCAAGGACGTGGTCGGGCTGCAGGCCATCCTTTCCAACAAGCAGACGCGCGGCGCTTTCGGACAGGCGCGCATGGAGACGCTGATCGCCGACGCCCTTCCCGCCGGCGCTTTCCAGCTTCAGCCGACGCTTTCGAACGGTTATCGCCCGGACTGCACCATCAAGATGCCGAACAATGCACCGCCGCTTGTGATCGACGCCAAGTTTCCGCTGGAGGCCTGGAACGCCATCAAGGCGGATGAGACGCCGGAAACCAGACGCGCCGCCGTGCAGCAGTTTCGCCGCGATATGGAAGTGCATATTCGCGACGTGGCCGAGAAATACCTCATCCGCGGCGAGACGCAGGATACGGCCTTCATCTTCGTGCCGTCCGAATCGATCTTCGCCGATATTCACCAGCACTTCGAATATCTGGTGCAACGCGCCCACCGTGCCCGTGTCGTCATCGTTTCGCCATCGCTTCTGATGCTGTCGGTACAGGTCATCCAGTCCGTGCTCAAGGATCAGCGCATGCGCGAGCAGGCGCATCTCATTCAGGGTGAAGTGGCATTGCTCATGGACGATGTGCGGCGGCTGGACGACCGGACGCGCAAGCTACAGGCCCATTTTGGATTGGCCCAAAAAGATATCGACATGATGCTGATCTCCTCCGACAAGGTGCTGGCGCGCGGCCAGAAAATCGAAGGTCTCGATTTTTCACCGACGGAAAAAGAGACTTCGCATGGGGAAATCGAGCAGGCCCGACGCTTTGCCGAGAACAGGGCGGGAACGGCAAAGTTGCGGGTGGTTGACGACGAGTGATCCGCTCGGGCAAAGTCGCCGCCTTGCTTGAATTCTATACGGATACGCCCTCCATGATTACTGTTTTCGGCTCCATCAACATGGACCTCGTCGCCACCGCCAAACGCCTGCCCAAGCCCGGTGAAACCGTTACGGGCGAGACCTTCTCCACGGCCGCCGGCGGCAAGGGAGCCAACCAGGCGTTGGCCGCACGGCGTGCGGGCGCCACGGTCAAGATGGCAGGGGCTGCGGGCGATGACACCTTTGCCGCACCGGCGCTGACATTGCTGCGCGACGCCGGCACCGACCTCTCATTGGTGAAGACCACGCCCGGCCCTACCGGGACGGCAGTGATCCTTATCGGCGAAGGCGGGGAAAACATGATCTCGGTCATTCCCGCCGCTAATGGTGAAGTCTCCGCATCCGACGCCGCGAAAGCCCTGTCGGAAATGTCGGCGGGCGATATTTTGATGCTGCAGTTCGAGATACCCGCGCCCGCTATCGAAGCGGCGCTGACGGCTGCGAAGGTAAAGCGCGTCACCACCGTCATCAATACTGCGCCACTGACCGCCGATGGGCCCCGCCTCGCGGGCCTTGCCGATATCGTCATCGCCAACGAAACCGAGTTCGAATTGCTGATCGGAAAGAACGGACTTTCTGGTTCTGAGCGGGAAAACGAACTGAAAGCCCTGCATGACAGGACCGGCCAGACATTGATCGTGACGCTTGGTGCCGACGGCGTGATCGCCATGCGCAACGGCAAGGTTTTCCGGGCTTCCGGCCTCAAGATCGAACCGGTCGATACGGTCGGTGCCGGCGACACCTTCTGCGGTTATCTCGCCGCGAGCCTCGATCAGGGAATGGATTTCGAAAGGGCGCTGAAGCGCGCCGCTGTCGCGGGTTCGCTCGCCTGCACCCGCGCCGGCGCCCAGCCTTCCATTCCGCTTGCCGCGGAAGTAGATGCGGCACTCTGAGGGATCAGTCGCTCAACGACGAATAAAGGTGAGATAGGCCGAGCTGCGGCCTTCTCTTTTCGCCTTGTTCTCATAACGCGTGCCCGGCCAGTTGGCGTAGGGCGTGCGCCAGTCATCAGCGCTCGTCGCTGTCCATTCGAAGCCACCATGGCGGGCGCAATGCTGCAGCGTCCAGTTGACGTAGGTATCGATATCGGAAGCGAAGCAGAACTTTCCGCCGGGTTTCAGCACACGATGGAAGCGGGCAAGGTTGACGTCTGAAACAAAACGACGCTTCCAGTGCTTCTTCTTCGGCCACGGGTCAGGATAGAGAAGATCGATATGATCGATCGATGCTTCCGGCAACCAGTCCAGCAATTGCGTCGCATCATCGTCGTAAAGGCGGATATTCATCAGCTCGCGTTCGCGTACGGTGGCGAGCAGCTTGGCCATGGAGTTGACGAAGGGCTCGACGCCGATGAAACCCGTCTCGGGGTTTTCAACCGCGCGGTGAGCGAGATGCTCGCCGCCGCCGAAACCGATCTCCAGGCGGATCGAACGCACATCCGCTGGAAAAAGAGCGACGAGATTTTGCGGCGGGATGCTTTCCAGGTCAATCTTCAGCAGGGGCAACAGGTTCTCGATCGTATCGACCTGCTGATTGCGCAGGGGCTTGCCCTTGCGTCTGCCAAAAAACGCTTCCGTTGCGCGTGAGCGTCGTTCTTCCGTCATCTCATACTCTCAAGAACAAATAGACTTAACCCGCACAGCGCCCAATGTGGCGCTGTGCGGGTTACAAAAATTGGTGACGGTATCTCTCAATCGCCGCCAAATAACAAGCGCGATATCCAGTTGACGCATTTTCCGGACGTAAAACCGCTACGCAATTTTACTGGAAATGCTTAAGCGCTCAAAGCTTCCTTGAGCGGCTTCACCAGATCGAGCTTCTCCCAGGAGAAGGAGCCGTCACGGCCAGCCTTGCGGCC
>QFOL01000459.1 GCA_003241215.1 Agrobacterium fabrum | reverse complement strand
AGGGAACCGCGACGACCAGCCAGCGCCAGGGGCTTTGCCGGTTTTCGGGAGTGGTGATCGCCATCGAAGCCTCCCTCAGCGCGTCAGGACGAGGCCGGAATCCGGCTTCCAGTTCAGCCACACCATGTCGCCGAAGGTGATCGGGCGATCAACGAGACGCGAGACATTCGCCTGCGCGGCGCGGAGGACGCGGCCATCGGCAAGCTTGACGATGAAGACCGAGAAGTCGCCGAGATAACCGATATCCCAGACTTCGCCATAGGCGGAGTTGACGCTGCTGTCGGCGGGCTGGTCGAGCGAGATGCGAACCTTTTCCGGGCGGATGGCGTAAGCAACCTGACTGCCGGTTGCGGCGGCACATTCCTGCTCCACCGCCACCTTCAGCCCTTCACAATCCAGCGTCACCAGGCCGGGCTTGCCGATATCCGAGGCATTGTCGACGACCTTCGCGTCGAAAATATTGATGTCGCCGATGAAGTCGGCCACGTAGCGGCTGTTCGGCGCCTCATAGATCTCGGCGGGTGTCGCCACCTGCACGACGATGCCCTTGTCCATGACCGCGATGCGGTCCGACACCGTCATCGCCTCTTCCTGATCGTGGGTGACGATGAGGAAGGTGAGGCCGAGATTGGTCTGGATGTCCATCAGTTCGAACTGCGTTTCCTCGCGCAGTTTCTTGTCGAGCGCGCCAAGCGGCTCATCGAGAAGAAGCACCTTCGGCCGCTTGGCGAGCGAACGGGCGAGCGCCACGCGCTGCCGCTGGCCGCCGGAAAGCTGGCTGGGCTTGCGTTTGGCAAATTCCGTGAGCTTGACGAGGCGCAGCATTTCCTCGACGCGGGCGGCGATGTCCGCCTTGGGCAGACCGTCCTGCTCCAGACCAAAAGCAACGTTTTTTTCCACCGACATATGCGGGAAAAGCGCATAGGACTGGAACATCATGTTGGTGGGGCGCTTATAGGGCGGAACGCCGGAAATATCCTTGCCCTGCAGCAGGATGCGGCCTTCCGTCGGTTCCTCGAAACCGGCGAGCATGCGCATCAGCGTGGTCTTGCCGCAGCCGGAGGGACCGAGCAGCGAAAAGAACTCGCGCTCGTAAATATCGAGCGTCAGATTGTTGACGGCGACAAAATCGCCGAAACGTTTGGTGACGTTTTCAAAGCGGATGAAGGGCACCGCATCGGGATTGTCCCAAGGGCTAAATTTGCGTTTGACCGGCCCCAGAGTTTTCGCCATTCACCCTACCCTCAAATCCCGTTGGTCTTTCGATCGATGCTTCGGGGCGGGCGACACCGGCAGGTCACGGGACCTGCCGGCAAAGGATCAGAGAAACAGGCCCGCCGGCCGTTCCTCAACCAGCGGGCGGAGCTCTTAGCTGCCGGTCTTGATCTGCGTCCAGACGCGGTTCAGCACACGCTGCTCCTTCGGTCCGTAGGGCGAGATGGTGAAGAGTTTCTTCATCGTCTCGGCATCGGGGTAAACCGCCGGGTTCTTGGCGACGGACTCGTCCATCAGCGCCTGCGAAGCAAGATTGCCATTGGCGTATTGAACATAGTTGGACGCCTTGGCGATGACTTCCGGCCGCATCAGGTAGTTGATGAAGGCGTGGGCTTCCTCGACATTCTTGGCATCCGCCGGGATGGCTAGGTTGTCGAACCACATATAGGTGCCTTCCTTCGGGATGACGTAGTTCACCTCGACGCCGTTCTTGGCTTCCTCGGCGCGGCTCTTCGCCTGCAGGATATCGCCCGACCAGCCGATGGTGATGCAGCTATCGCCATTGGCGAGTTCATCGATATAGGCGGAGGAGTTGAAGGTCTTCACATAGGGGCGGATCTTCATATAGACATCGCCGCCAGCTTCCAGATCGGCCGTCTCCTTGCTGTCGGGATTCTTGCCGAGATAGTTCATGGCAATGGCGAAGGTCTCGTCCGACGCATCGAGAATATTGACACCGCAGGATTTCAGCTTTTCGGCGTTTTCCGGCTTGAAGAGAATATCCCAGCTGTCGACCGGAACATCGCCGAGCGCTGCCTTCACCTTGGCGACGTTATAACCGATGCCGGTGGTGCCCCACATGTAGTTCACGGCATATTCGTTGCCGGGGTCGTATTTCGCCAGGCGCTCGGAGACCTCCGGCCACATGTTCTTCAGATTCGGCAACTTGGACTTGTCGAGTTTCTGAAACACGCCGGCATTGATCTGGCGGGCGAGGAAGGGCCCGGTCGGCACCACGACATCATAACCGGAGCTGCCGGCCAGAAGCTTGGTTTCCACAAGTTCGTTGCTGTCGAAGACATCATAGACGACCTTGATGCCGGTTTCCTTGGTGAAATCGGCAAGGATCGATTCGTCGATATAATCCGACCAGTTATAGACGTGGACGACCTTCTCCTGGGCCATTGCCGAGCCTGCTGCAACGAGCGCGGTGGTGAGAGCCAAGGTCAGGCGGAGAGAACGGTTTTTCATGATG
>QFOL01000084.1 GCA_003241215.1 Agrobacterium fabrum | reverse complement strand
ATCCCGCTCGAATAGGCTTCGGGCGCGGGACGTTACGTGTGCGTTTTTGTTGTGAGACAAAAATCAGTGGCGGTCAAGCCCGAGGTCACTTCTGCCATGAGGGCAAATTATGACTGATGATTTTTCGAAGCCGTCACGCTCCCTTACTTTTGATGAAGCGATTGAAGTTCATCGTTTGATAAGGCAAGGCTGGCTGCAAAGCAGAATTGCCGCACGATTTGACACTAATTCGGGTCGAATCTCGGAAATTAATACCGGGAAGCGGCATCCCGGAAGTTTAGAAGCATCATTGAATTAACCGGAGAGAGTACGTTAAGCTGACGCGACCATCGCGTCAGCTTTTTATCGAAAACACGTTACTCCGATTAAGTTGGTACATTTTTTGGTACATATAATTTTTCTAACTCAAAAAATATATCAATTATTACAGTAATTTAACCATACATTGGGCGAACACTGACTTCCACCCTGTCCGCCATTCACCGCGCATCATCAATCATCACCGAGCAGCGATGCGACGCCCGTCGCGGCTGGCTGCGCTCTTTTCAGCTTCCCTATCAGCTGCATCGACGCGGGAGGTGTTGGTATAGCGGATCGTAATCAGGACATCGCCACACTCTGGAAACTGCCTCGAAGCGTTCGCGGACGATCTTCAACGCAGGTTTCTCGCGCGCTACGGCCTGCCAAACCCTGACCAGACCAGACTTCAATTCCACCTGATGCTGGACGAGCATTTTTTTGAACGGCGACAGCATTAATTTTACCCGGGTATAATTGACGATCGTATTTTATCCGGGTATTAAGCTCGCATCCATTCCGGCGATCGCGATATGTCCAATTCCTCGAGCAAAACCTGCACCGCATTTTCCAGCGATAAATTGCTGTTCGCCGGCCCCGTGGCCGAAGTGGCCATTGCAATCCGCCGATCAGCCAAGACGGACGACACAGTGCTTGTGTTCGACGATGCGACGGGCCGTGTTGTCGACCTCGATCTGCGCGGCACCGATACGGAGATCGTTGAACGGCTGTCCCAGCCTCCCAAGACATTGGCGGGACGGTATCGCCCGAAGGCCGACATCTCCGACGCCACACCCTCCGAGGAAGGTCAGGATCAGAAAAGCCGCGGACGGCCGAAACTTGGAGTCGTCGCCCGCGAGGTGACGTTGCTGCCACGGCAGTGGGAATGGCTGGCAGGCCAGCCCGGTGGTGCTTCCGCCGCTCTACGGCGCCTGGTGGACGAGGCCCGGAAAGCAATGGATCCGTACCGGCAAAGGCGGGCAGCGCAGGAAACCGCCTATCGATTCATGCAGGCGATCGCGGGAAATCTGCCCGGTTACGAAGAGGCGACACGCGCCCTTTTTGCCGATGATCGCCCCGCGCTGGAAGAACGGCTGGCCTCATGGCCCGCAGATATCAGGACTTACGCCCTGCGTCTCGCGTTCGGCCCGACCGACCCTGCGCATTCGTGACACGCTCCCCGTCTTCGGCCGCCGTCACGAAAGTCGTTCCAATGATTGCCGATGGAGGGCAGCCATGAACATTGCGAAATCCAATGGCATCGAACTCGCCTGGGACAGTTTCGGCGATGCCGCGAATGAGGCGATCCTGCTGATTTCCGGGCTGGGAACACAGATGATCCGCTGGACAATTCCCTTTTGCGAGGATCTGGCCGCGAGAGGATATCGCGTGATCCGCTTCGACAACAGGGATACCGGATATTCCACCCATTTCAGCACCTCTCCCACGCCGGATTTCGGCACTCTTGCGGCCGAATTGATGGCGGGACGCCGGCCGGACGTCCCCTATTCGCTCAGCGATATGGCGAAGGACGCCGTCGGCCTTCTCGACGCGCTCGGCATCGCGCGGGCTCATGTCGTCGGCCGCTCCATGGGTGGCATGATCGCACAAATTCTTGCCAGCGATCACACCGACCGTGTCCTTTCCCTGACCTCGATCATGTCGAGCACCGGCAATCCTGCCCTGCCGCAGGCAGCATCCGATGTCATGGCGATGATGATGCGCCCGGCCCCTGATCCCGCTATCGATCAGGAAGGGTTTCTGGCTGTACGTCTTGCTTTCGCGCGCCGGATTGCGGGCATGGGTTATCCGTTCGACGAAGACGCCCATCGCGCCCTTCTGCTGGAAGAGGTGCAGCGCGACCATAACCCCGGCGGCGTGGCACGGCAGATCGCCGGCATGGCAGTGGCCGGGGACCGGCGCTCGCGTCTGGCGACGATCACAGTGCCGACGCTCGTCATTCATGGAACTGATGATCCCTTGATCCTGCCAGCCTGCGGTCGTGATACCTCGCTTTCGATCCCAGGTGCGATTTATCTGCCGATCAAGGGAATGGGACACGACATGCCACGCGAACTCGACCCGACAATCATCGACGCCATTTTCGGCTTGACTGAAAAGAGAAAGCTTCGCGAGGCGTGAGGCTCCTTCCGGCCTCGCCATAAGCCCCAATAATCGCGAGCGGTCCAAACCGGCTTCGGAATCGAACCTCACCCTCCCCCGCCGCCGTCGCATCTGATGACGGGACAGCATGACGTCAAAGTCGCGTTTTTTCGTTTCGGCAGGCATGGACGGCTATGCTTCTGCGCAGACAGGGGTTTCTTGCGCTTTTTTGCTGCGCTTACCCCTCTCTTGCGCCTTGCAGCAGGAAAAATCGCTCCTTATATACGCCGCAGAACTGCAGCGAATACTGCAAATCCAAGTCAAGGAGCTGCCACAAGAATGCCTCACGGGGTTCCGGCAGCTCGCTTCAAGGAGAGAAGAGCATGGCAAAAGTAATCGGTATCGACCTTGGCACGACCAATTCCTGCGTCGCAGTGATGGACGGCAAGGACACGAAAGTTATTGAAAACGCGGAGGGCGCGCGCACCACGCCGTCCATGGTGGCATTTTCCGACGATGGCGAACGCCTTGTCGGCCAGCCGGCCAAGCGCCAGGCGGTCACCAACCCGACCAACACCCTGTTTGCGGTGAAGCGCCTTATCGGCCGTCGTTATGAAGACCCGACCGTCGAAAAGGACAAGGCCCTCGTTCCCTTCGAAATCGTCAAGGGTGACAATGGCGACGCATGGGTGAAGGCGCAGGACAAGAATTATTCCCCCTCGCAGATTTCCGCGATGATCCTTCAGAAGATGAAGGAAACGGCTGAATCCTATCTCGGCGAAAAGGTCGAGAAGGCCGTCATCACCGTTCCCGCCTACTTCAACGACGCCCAGCGTCAGGCCACCAAGGATGCAGGCCGCATCGCCGGTCTCGACGTGCTGCGCATCATCAACGAGCCGACTGCGGCAGCGCTTGCTTACGGCCTCGACAAGAAGGACGGCAAGACCATCGCCGTTTACGACCTTGGCGGCGGCACCTTCGATATTTCGATCCTGGAAATCGGCGACGGCGTCTTCGAAGTGAAGTCGACCAACGGCGACACCTTCCTCGGCGGTGAAGACTTCGACATGCGTCTCGTCGAATATCTGGCGGCCGAGTTCAAGAAGGACAACGGCATCGACCTGAAGAACGACAAGCTTGCCCTGCAGCGCCTCAAGGAAGCTGCGGAAAAGGCGAAGATCGAACTTTCGTCCTCGCAGCAGACCGAAATCAACCTGCCGTTCATCACCGCCGATGCTTCCGGCCCGAAGCACCTGACGCTGAAGCTGACCCGCGCCAAGTTCGAAAGCCTGGTCGATGACCTCGTGCAGCGCACCGTCGCGCCTTGCAAGGCAGCGCTCAAGGATGCCGGCGTTTCCGCTTCCGAGATCGATGAAGTCGTTCTCGTCGGCGGCATGAGCCGCATGCCGAAGGTGCAGGAAGTCGTCAAGCAGCTGTTCGGCAAGGAGCCGCACAAGGGCGTGAACCCGGATGAAGTGGTCGCCATGGGCGCCGCCATCCAGGCCGGCGTTCTGCAGGGCGACGTCAAGGACGTTCTGCTGCTCGACGTGACCCCGCTGTCGCTCGGCATTGAAACGCTGGGTGGTGTCTTCACCCGTCTGATCGATCGCAACACGACGATCCCGACCAAGAAGAGCCAGACCTTTTCGACCGCCGAAGACAACCAGTCGGCCGTGACCATCCGCGTCTCGCAGGGTGAGCGCGAAATGGCGCAGGACAACAAGCTGCTCGGCCAGTTCGACCTCGTCGGCCTGCCGCCTTCGCCGCGCGGCGTTCCGCAGATCGAAGTGACCTTCGATATCGACGCCAACGGCATCGTGCAGGTATCCGCGAAAGACAAGGGCACCGGCAAGGAACAGCAGATCCGCATCCAGGCCTCCGGTGGCCTCTCCGACGCCGACATCGAAAAGATGGTGAAGGACGCCGAAGCCAATGCCGAGGCCGACAAGAAGCGCCGCGCCGGTGTCGAAGCGAAGAACCAGGCCGAAAGCCTCATCCACTCCACCGAGAAGTCGGTGAAGGAATATGGCGACAAGGTCTCCGAAACCGACCGCAAGGCGATCGAAGACGCCATTGCCAGCCTGAAAACCGCCGTTGAGGCTTCCGAGCCGGATGCCGACGACATTCAGGCAAAGACCCAGACCCTCATGGAAGTTTCCATGAAGCTCGGTCAGGCCATCTACGAAGCGCAGCAGGCCGAGGCCGGTGACGCTTCCGCAGACGGCAAGGATGACGTCGTCGACGCCGACTATGAAGAAATCAAGGACGACAAGAAGTCCGCATAATCGGCGGCTTCCCGTCTTCTGACAACATATGCAAGAGATCCGGCTGCCGAGTGCAGCCGGAAATCCATTTGCGGGGCTTGTTAACTTAATGGCGAAAGCAGACTTTTACGAAACACTTGGCGTCAGCAAGACCGCTGACGAAAAAGAGCTGAAAAGCGCCTTCCGCAAACTCGCGATGAAGTACCATCCGGACAAGAACCCTGATGATGCCGACTCGGAACGGAAATTCAAGGAAATCAACGAAGCTTACGAAACGCTGAAGGACCCGCAGAAGCGTGCGGCCTATGACCGTTTCGGCCACGCGGCATTTGAAAATGGCGGCATGGGCGGTGGCGGCGGCTTTGGCGGCGGCGGTTTCGCCAATGGCGGCTTCTCCGATATTTTCGAAGACATCTTCGGCGAAATGATGGGTGGCGGCCGTGCGCGCCGATCTTCCGGTGGTCGCGAGCGCGGCGCCGATCTCCGCTACAACATGGAAATCACGCTGGAAGAGGCCTTCACCGGCAAGACGGCGCAGATCAGGGTTCCAACCTCGATCACCTGTGACGTCTGTTCCGGTTCAGGCGCAAAGCCCGGCACGCAGCCCAAGACCTGCGCCACCTGTCAGGGTTCCGGCCGCGTGCGCGCGGCGCAGGGCTTCTTTTCGGTGGAGCGCACCTGCCCCACCTGCCATGGTCGCGGGCAGACGATTTCCGACCCCTGCGGCAAGTGCCATGGTCAGGGCCGTGTGACGGAAGAGCGTTCGCTCTCGGTCAACATTCCCTCGGGCATCGAAGACGGCACCCGCATTCGCCTGCAGGGCGAGGGCGAGGCCGGCATGCGCGGCGGTCCGGCGGGCGATCTCTATATCTTCCTGTCCGTGCGCCCGCATGAGTTCTTCCAGCGTGACGGCGCCGATCTTTATTGCACCGTGCCGATCTCGATGACGACGGCGGCACTTGGCGGCACTTTCGATGTCACGACGCTCGACGGCACCAAGTCGCGCGTCACGGTTCCGGAGGGCACCCAGCCGGGCAAGCAGTTCCGTTTGAAGGGCAAGGGCATGCCGGTTCTGCGTTCGGCGCAGACGGGCGATCTCTATATCCAGATCCAGATCGAAACGCCGCAGAAGCTGAGCAAGCGTCAGCGCGAGCTGTTGCAGGAGTTCGAGCAGCTCTCCTCCAAGGAGAACAATCCGGAATCAACAGGCTTCTTTGCCCGGATGAAGGAATTCTTCGACGGCTGATTGCCGCCGGTCCCAGGCTTTTGAAACGCCGCCATCCTTCGGGACTGGCGGCGTTTTTGTTTCAGGCTCAGCCGGAAAAGCCGCCTTCATCCAGATATTGCCGTTCCTCAGGCGTCGTTTCCCGCAGCAATATGCCATTGCGGTGCGGAAAACGGCCGAAACGCTCGACGATATCGCGATGTTCTTCGGCATGGTGGAGATAAAGCCCGCCAAGCGGCTGGTTCAGGTCGCAGGCGCGCTGCTGGGCCGCCATATCCTCCGCATGGGAAAATGGCAGGTAGAAGAAAACGCGCAGATCCTCGCTCACAGCCTGGTCATGGCCGCGTCGGATCGCGTCATCAGCGAAAAGCCTTGCCAGCGGGTCGGTGGTATACATGTGGGCAGTGCCGCGAAAGCAGTTGCGCGGGAACTGGTCAAGAAGAAGCATCAGCGCCAGGCTGCTTTCCGCGCCGTCCAGCCAGCCATCCAGTTCACGCCTAGCAGCGGCAAAGTGGGTATCGCGGAAACGGTCGTGAAAGTGATTGTCGAAGGCGGCATCCTTGTCGAACCACTTGTCCGGGCCGGCCTTCTTCCAGAAACTGACGATATCGGCGGCAAGTGCGGCTGTGTCGTTTTTCATCTGCTCTTCCCCGTCAATAATGCGGCGGCCGGGTGATGGACGGCGCTTCCAGCGATTGCTCCTCAAGGCTCAGGAACCTCTCCGTCAATCGGTCGAGCTTGGCGCGGGTTTGCTCCACCACCTTCCACTGTTCCGCCAGCTGGTCGGACAGTTCCTCTATCGCCTTCACCTGATGCGCGACCGTCTCCTCGAGCGCGATGATCCGTTTTTCGGTTTCCGACGTCATATCGACCTCTCTTTCCAGCCCTTCCTTGGGCTTAAAAGCGCGCGAGTCAACCATATGTCGCTTTCGTGAAGCGAATTCGTCATGGCCGATCCGCAAACGGAAAAAGCCGGCGATGTTTCCATCGCCGGCATCCGAGTCCTTGGCAGTTTCAGTCTTCTTCTACGAAAACCTCTTCGCGCTTCTTCTTCACGCTTGGAAGGAAGACGACGATCAGCACGGCAAGCGCAATGAAGAGCAGGGTGGCGCTGATCGGCCGGGTGACAAAAGTCATCGGATCGCCACGCGACAGGATCATGGCGCGGCGCAGGTTCTCCTCCAGCAGTGGCCCGAGCACAAAGCCCAGGAGCAGCGGCGCCGGCTCGCAGCGCAGTTTCACCAGCACGTAACCGATGAAGCCGAAGAAGGCGACGGCATAGAGATCGAAGACGTTGGAATTGACGCTGTAGACCCCGATGGCGCAGAAGGCCATGATGATGGGGAAGAGCACATAATAGGGCACCGTCAGCAGCTTCACCCACAGCCCGATCAAAGGCAGGTTAAGGATGACGAGCATCAGATTGCCGATCCACATGGAGGCGATGATGCCCCAGAACAGCGCCGGCTGTTCGGTTGCGACATTCGGACCGGGCACGATACCCTGAATGATCATCGCACCGATCATCAGCGCCATAACCGGATTGGCCGGGATGCCAAGCGTGAGCAGCGGAATGAAGGAGGTCTGGGCGCCGGCATTGTTGGCGGATTCCGGACCGGCCACGCCGGCAACCGCACCATGCCCGAATTCTTCCGGGTTCTTGGAGACGCGTTTCTCTACGGTATAGGAGGCGAAGGCCGCGAGGATCGCGCCGCCGCCCGGAAGAATGCCGAGCGCCGAACCGATAACCGTGCCGCGCAGCACCGGCGCGATCATCTTTTTGAAATCCTCCCGTGTCGGCATCAGCCCGCTGACCTTGGCGATCAGCACCGAACGGGTGCGCTCATTTTCGAGATTGCGCAGGATTTCGGCGATGCCGAACACACCGACGGCCACGGCCACGAAGTTCAGACCATCGGCATATTCACGGATGCCGAGGGTGAAACGCGGCGTGCCGCTATAGATATCCGTACCGACGAGGCCGAGCAGCAGGCCGAGGACGACCATGGCCAGCGCCTTGACGATGGAGCCATGGGCGAGCGCAATGGACGACACAAGGCCGACGACCATCAGCGAGAAATATTCCGCCGCACCGAACTCCAGCGCAATCGCCGTCAGCGGCGGCGCGAAGATCGCCACGAGAAAGGTGGATACCGTGCCAGCGAAGAACGAACCGATGGCGGCAATGGCGAGTGCAGCGCCCGCCTTGCCCTTGCGCGCCATCTGGTAACCATCGATGGCGGTAACGGCAGAAGACGATTCGCCGGGCATGTTGATCAGGATAGCCGTGGTGGAGCCGCCATATTGCGCGCCATAATAAATGCCGGCGAGCATGATCAGCGACGAGACCGGCTCCAATTGAAAGGTGATCGGCAGCAGCATGGCGATGGTCGCCGTTGCGCCGATGCCCGGCAGCACGCCGATCAGGGTGCCGAGCAGCACGCCGATCAGGCAGAAGAACAGGTTTGCCAGCGATGAGGCAGTGACGAAACCGAGAGCGAGATTATCGAGCAAGTCCATCGCGGCACCTCAAAATTTAAGCCAGGGGCCGAAGCGCTGGAACGGCAGGCCGAGACCATAATTGAAAACAGCGACGGAAAAGACCGTGATGGCCGCGGAAAGAATGACCGCCATGAGCGGGCTCATCTTGTGGGATGCGAAGGCTGCAATAAGGGCGCTGAAAAAAAGCGCCGGCACGAAGCCGAGCCCTCGGACAGTGAAACCGAAGAAGATGGGCGCGGGCAGGATGAAAAATATGCCGCGCCAGGCGATCGCTCCGATACCTTCTCCGGCCGGGCGGGCTGAGCGCAGGAATATGACGCCACCGAGCACGATCAGGATGATTGCCAGAACGAGCGGGAAATAGCCCGGCCCCATGCGAAAGGCCGTTCCGATCTCCAGCCCATAAGACTGCAAGGCGAAAAAGACGCCAAGTCCCATAAAAATTGCCCCGCAGACTGCCTCGGCAGGGTCATTAAATAACGACTTCATGAAAGATGCCCCTCCACCGCGGCCGGCATCACACCGGTCCGCCTGTTAAAATGATCACGGTCGACCGGCGGCGCGATGCCGCCGGTCATTCCGCGTCCATCAATCGGCATATTGGCCGGCAGCTTCGATCACCGGCTTCCAGCGGGCGATTTCGCTTTCAAGCTTGGCCTTGAGCGCCGCAGGCGTCGCATCGCCTTCCGACGAGGGCGTGGTGCCAAGTTCGGCAAAACGAGCCGCGACGTTCTTGTCCTTCAGCGCGACCTGCAGCGACTTGGAGAGTTTTTCGTTGATTTCCGCAGGTGTGCCCTTGGGCGTGTAGATGCCGTGCCAGATGCCCACTTCGAGCTTCGGCAGGCCCGCTTCGACAACCGTCGGCACATCCGGCAGCACGTCGAGCCGCTTGGCCGTGGTTACCGCATAGGCTTTCACGGTGCCGCCCTGGATCTGCTTGGTGGTGTTGGTGGTCTGGTCGCACATGATATCGACCTGGCCGCCGAGCAGGTCGGTCATGGCCGGGCCGGTGCCCTTGTAGGGAACGGTGACGAGCGGTGTCTCGATGGCGCTCATGAACAGCATGCCGCACAGATGCGAGGCGGCGCCGATGCCGGCATTGGCGACGGTGACCTTGTCCTTGTTCGCCTTGGCATAGTCGATAAGACCCTTGAGATCCGTCGTCTCGAGGTTCTTGCGCGACAGGATGGTCATCGGCACTTCGGTGACGAGACCGACATATTCGAAGGCGTTCAGCGTGTCATAGGCAAGCTTGCGATAAAGCGTCGCGCTGGTGGCCATGCCGATATGGTGGAGAAGGACCGTATAACCGTCCGGATCGGACGATGCCACACGGCCGGCACCCAGCGTGCCGCCCGCGCCGCCGACATTTTCGACGATGATCTGCTGGCCGAGATCCTTCGACATGGATTCGGCGACAAGGCGCGCGACCGTATCCGTCGGGCCGCCGGCAGCAAAGGGCACGACCATGGTGATGTTGCGCTCGGGATAATTCTGAGCGGATGCGGACAGAGCAAAAAGGGAAACGGCAGCGGCGGCAGCAAGGCCGGAGACTGTCTTCAGTATTTTCATCGATTCCTCCCGGATGAAAATGTTCGCCACTTCAGCCGCGCATGCTCCTCCATGGCGGCCGGGGTACGCTATTTGCGATCCGGGATTGCCGTTCAGCAACGGCGGTGTTGCCGGGAGGCGCTCTTTTATCGCCATCATGAACGGCGATGGGTGGATTTCGACCCATCAAGCCTCGCGCGTGGGTGGAAATCCACCCATCTACACCTCTGTCATATGCCGATGCAGTTCATATTTCTGCATTTTTTCGTAAAGCGTTTTGCGGGAGATACCGAGGCTCTCATAGACGGATTTCAGATTGCCGCCATGGGCGGCGATCGCGCGCGCGATCAGGCTCTTTTCATAGGCTGCAACACGTGAGGCAAGCCCCGCCCGGCCATCGTCCTGAAACGGCGGCGACGTTTCGGATGCATCGCTTTCCAGACCCAGAACGAAGCGGTCGGCCGCATTGCGCAGTTCCCGCACATTGCCAGGCCATTCCCGCAGCGAAACGGAAGAAAGCAATTGTTGCGGAACCTCCATATCTTCCCGCCCAAAACGGGCGGCGGCTTCCCGCACCAGATGCAGGAAAAGCAGCGGTATGTCGGCGCTGCGCTGCGACAGGGACGGCACGAGGATCGTCGCCACGTTCAACCGGTAGAGAAGATCGGCGCGAAACCGGCCTGCGGCAACTTCCTGTTCCAGATCGACCTTGCTGGTGGCGATGAAGCGGACATCGAGTTCGACGGTTTCATTCGAGCCGAGGCGGGTAATCACCCGTTCCTGCAAAACCCGCAGGAACCTGCCCTGCAGCTCGAAAGGCATGGAGCCGATCTCATCCAGCAGGATGGTGCCGCCGCGGGCATGTTCAAACTTGCCGTAACGTGGTCTTAACGCACCGGGAAAGGCGCCGGCCTCATGGCCGAACAACTCGCTTTCGATCAACGTCTGCGGTAGGGCGGCGCAATTGATCGCAACGAAGGGCCGGCTGGCTCTGGCGCTGATATCGTGCAGCGCCCGCGCCACCACTTCCTTGCCTGCACCGGTATCGCCGACAATCAGCGTATCGGCATCCGTCGCGCCGATGGCGCGGATACGATATCGCAGATCGACCATGATCTGGGTTCTGCCGGGCAGGCGCGTTTCGAGATCGTCATGTTTGCCGGCTACCGCCTTCAGGCGGCGGTTTTCCAGCACCAGCGCCCGCCGGTCATTGGCCCTTTTGATGATGCCGGCAAGATATTGCGGCGTGAACGGCTTCTCGATGAAATCATAGGCGCCGTTGCGCATGGCGTTGACGGCCAGCTGCACATCGCCATGGCCCGTCATCAGGATGACAGGTATTTCCGCATCAAGCTCCCGCACCTTCTGCAGCAATGTCATGCCATCCATGCCGGGCATGCGGATATCGCTGACCACGACGCCGTCGAAACTGTAACCGATGAGTTCGAGCGCATGTTCGGCGCTCGCCAGCATGGTGACGCTGAAGCCGGAAAGCTCCAGCGCCTGCGCGGTGGAAAAGCGCAGCTCTTCCTCATCGTCGATCAACAGAACCCGCGACATGGTCATTCCGCAGCGACCTCCATGCGCCAGGTGGCGGCGGGTAATTCGATCTCGAATTCCGCCCCGCCCCCTTCGTGGTTTCGGACACGCAGCTGGCCGCCGAAATCCTTGATGATGTTATAGGAGATGGAAAGGCCGAGACCGAGGCCGCGCCCGACGCCCTTGGTGGTGAAAAACGGATCGAAGATGCGCTCCGCGATAGCCGGAGGGACGCCCGCACCGCGGTCGCGGACGGAAATCGATACTGTCTGGCCACGCTGTACCGCCTGCAGTGTAATGCGACGATCCTCGCGTCCTTCCACGGCATCGGCGGCATTGGAAATAATGTTGACGAGTACCTGCTGCAACCGCACTGGCCCGGCCTTGACCGCCAGCGGCACCGGGCCCAGATCGACATCCAGCACCGCATCGGCGGCCTTCAGCCGCGCACCGACGATCTCTAGCGTATCGCGCAACACCGCTTCCAAACCTACCGCCGCCATTTTTTCATTGGGCTTGCGGGCGAAATTCCTGAGATGTTTGCTGATCGACGCCATGCGGTCGATAAGGCCGGAGATGCGCCTGAGGTTTTCCGTCACCTCTCCCAGTCGCCCGCGCTCCAGGAGAAGCGAGGCGTTTTCGGCGTAATTCTTGGCGGCGGCAAGCGGCTGGTTGAATTCATGCGAAAGCGCCGCCGACATCTGCCCGAGGGCGGCAAGCTTGCCCGCCTGCACCAGATCGTTCTGCATCCTGCGCAACTGTTTCTCGGTCTGGCGGCGTTCGGCGATCTCGTGCTTGATCTCCTGGTTGACCCGCGCCAGATCGGCGGTGCGCTCCTCCACCCGGCGTTCCAGTTCCGCCTGCGCCTCCGCCTGATGGGTCAGGCGTTCGCGCAGGCGCCGCCGCCGCTGCAGCATGGCGGCGATAAGGGCGGCGGCAAGACACAGGCACAGGATGATCGCGATCATCGCCGTCTTGACCTGCGTTCGCAGCGAACCCGTATCCATCAGCACGCTGACGGTCCAGCCCGCATCCGGCATCGGCTGCGACAGGACCATATATTCCCTTTCTCCGTCCTCCTGGGCGATCGTCATCAGCTGGTGCGAGCCGAAATTGCCGTTTTTCACCGGCAGTTCCTTCAGCGCGGCATTGGCGTAACGGCGGGAAGCCTCCGTGCGCGCCAGCCTTTCGGGCGTCAGCGGCATCAGGCCGGAATAAAGCCATTGCGGCGTTCCGGTCATGAAAATGATACCTTCCGGGTCCGAGACGAGAATGCGGTTCTCGCCATCGCCGAAGGACGCTTCTATGCCTTCAATATCGACCTTGAAGACGATGACACCCTTGATTTCTTCATTGAAGAGGATCGGTGCGGAAAAATAGTAACCGCGCTTGTGGGAGGTGGTGCCAAGCGCGAAGAACCGCGACTGGAAGCCCTTGGCCGCATCCTGAAAATAAGGACGGTAACTGAAGTTCTCGCCGACGAAGCTGGTCGGCCCATCATAATTGCTGGCCGCAATGGTCTCCCCGTCGAGCGTTATGATGTAGATATCGGAGGATTCCAGCAGGGCGTTGATGGATTTGAGGTAGATATTGGCGCGCTGGCGCAGTGCGGCATCCTTGGGATGCGCAACCAGTTCCTCAATGTCGTCGTGGTCAGCAATCAGCGCGGGAAGCGGCTCATAACGGCTCAAAAGCCCGCCGAGGGCAGAGACGGCCAGCCGGAGCGTGGTGCGGCCCTGCTCGGACATTTCGCCGAAATAGCTTTCCGCAATGATGCCGTTGCCCCTCGTCACGGCGCCATAACCAAGGCCGAGGCTGAGAAGCATCAATAAAATCCAGCGATATTTCACCGATACTCCCCCTCCTGTCGCAGGCATCACACCTGCTCTCCCTGAAAGAGTGTAGGGGGAGCGGCCGCATTTTCCAAGTGAGCGGAAAAGACAGCGGAACGGCCCTGAAAACAAAAAACCGGCCACAAGGGCCGGCTTTTTGCAAAGATGACTTCAGAAAAGCTTATGCGCTTTCCTTCGGCGTCAGAACCTGACGGCCGCGATACATACCGGTCTTCAGATCGATATGGTGCGGACGGCGCAGTTCGCCGGAGTTCTTGT
>QFOL01000458.1 GCA_003241215.1 Agrobacterium fabrum | reverse complement strand
AACCTCCAGAGGGGAACAGCTGATGCGGTGGAACTGGGAGGAAAAGCCACCGTGTGCATCAGCTGAGAGCGATATGGTGCTTTTTTGTGCACGAAACAACTCTTTTTTGTGCAGGTCAGGCATGCGCACCACGCAGCCCTCGATATTTCCGGTATATTTTATGTGCAATGCTCCCGGGCGGCGCAGGTGCGCCGCCCGGGTGTCTTGTTGGTTAATTTATTGAAATTGAACGCTATAAACGGATGCCGACTATTTTAACGTCAGAAGTTCCAGTTCCGCGCCTTGGCGACGATGAAGTCGCGAAAGGCTTTCAGTTTTGCAGCGTTTTTCATCTCGTCGGGATAGCAGAAATAGGTATCGAAGGACGGAATATCTGCGGCGAGCGATAGCTGGATAAGGCCCGGATCGCGACCGACGATATAGTCAGGCAAGCAGGCGATGCCGATTCCCAGCAGGCAGGCTCGCTTGATCGAGGTCTGGCTGTTGATCTGCAGATGCGGCGTGCGTGTATTGTCGGAAGAGCGCCCGGCATTTTCCAGCCAGTTGACATCAAGCAGATAATTGGGCGCCGGTTCGCCGAAGGAGATGATGCGGTGGTTGTCGAGATCCTCGATCGACTGCGGTTCTCCATGGCGGTTGATATAGGACGGCGCGGCATAGACATGCATGTGCACCGTGAACAGCTTGCGCTGGATGAGATCCGACTGCTGCGGCTGGCGCAGGCGGATAGCGCAATCGGCGTGACGCATGTTCACGTCAAGCTCCTCATTGTCGAGGATGAGCTGGATCGACATTTCCGGATAGAGCTGCAGGAATTCCTGCACCTTGTCCGTCAGCCAGCCCTGGCCGAGACCGACGGTGGTCGTCACGCGCAGCTTGCCGCTCGGCTTCTCCGTCGTTTCGGTGAGCTGCATCTTGACGGTTTCGAGCTTCAGCAGCACGTCATGGGCGGTGCGGTACAGCAACTCGCCCTGTTCGGTCAGGATCAGGCCGCGGGCATGGCGATGGAACAGCTTGACGCCGACATCCTGCTCGAGCGCGCTGACCTGACGGCTGATGGCCGACTGGGACAAATGCAGCTTGTCGGCAGCGTGGGTGAAAGACCCCGCTTCGGCAGCCGCATGAAAAATGCGCAGTTTATCCCAGTCCAATGGCATTGCCATGCCTATCCTGCCTTTCGGTTATTCCGCTGCGACAGCAAGCGGTTGATGCGCGGTGAGATAACGTTCCGCTTCCAGCGCGGCCATGCAGCCCATGCCGGCGGCGGTGATCGCCTGACGGTAGATGTCGTCGGTGACGTCGCCGGCCGCGAAGATGCCTTCCACGTCGGTCGCCGTGGAATCGGGGGCGGTCCACATATAGCCGTTGTCTTTCAGCTTCACCTTGCCCTTGAAGAGCTCGACCGCCGGGGCATGGCCGATGGCGACGAAGACGCCGTCAATGGGGAATTCGCTGATCGCGCCGGTCTTGGTGTCGCGCAGCTTCACGCCGGAAACGGAAGGCGGCATTGGCGGCTTTGCCGGCGCGCCGGTAATTTCGGCGATTTCCGTGTTCCAGAGAATCTTGACGTTTTCCTTGGCGAACAGCCGTTCCTGCAGGATTTTCTCCGAGCGGAAACTGTCGCGGCGGTGCACGACGGTGACCGACTTGGCGATATGGGCGAGGTACAGCGCTTCTTCCACGGCGGAGTTGCCGCCGCCGACCACGATCACGTCCTTGTTGCGATAGAAGAAACCGTCGCAGGTGGCGCAGGCGGAAACGCCGAAGCCCTGGAAATGCTGCTCGCTCTCAATGCCGAGCCACTTTGCTTTGGCGCCGGTGGCGATGATCAGCGTGTCGGCGGTCCAGACCTGACCGGAATCGGTCTTGACCACGAAAGGCCGTACATTGGTTTCAACTTCGGTGACGAGGTCGCTGACGATTTCCGCGCCCACATGGGAAGCCTGCTTCAGCATCTGGTCCATCAGCCACGGACCCTGGATCGGATCTGCAAAGCCCGGATAGTTCTCGACATCGGTGGTGATCATCAGCTGACCGCCCTGTTCCATGCCGGCGATCAGCACGGGCTTCAGCATTGCGCGGGCCGCGTAGATCGCCGCAGTGTAACCGGCGGGACCGGAGCCGATGATCAATACCTTGGTATGGCGGGCAGACATGGAATGTTCCTTTCAATAACGGGGCCATTCAGCACCGGGGCCCTCCAGCCGCAAGACGGCGGACGGGCCGCAACCCCTTCGTTGCCCGGTATTTAAGGTTGTCTAGTGCCTTTATTCAAGGGCAGCCTTGCGTTACCAACAAGGCAGTTGTGGATGCGCGCGCAATTTTGTGACCGGGCGGTGGCATAATGTTGCGAATCCTGCGCCGAATAGTACAAGGAAGTTCCACAGCTTAACGAGGTACTCCTCCGTGACCAGCGTCGAACTCGATGCCATCGATCTGAAAATCCTGCGCGAATTGCAGCGCGACGGGCGCATGACCAATGT
>QFOL01000457.1 GCA_003241215.1 Agrobacterium fabrum | reverse complement strand
TGCCCGCCTTTATGAACGCCACGTCGGCTCGATCGAAAAGGTCGGCGGCATCGGCACCGGCGAGTTCTCCGAAATGAACAAGCTGCTGCAGCGCCTCGACCGCTTCTGGAACGACTCGATCGCTTACCGCCTGTAATATCGCGACGGTTTCACTGTTTAAGCCGGGGGCATCCTTTTGCTCCCGGCTTGCGGATTCCGCAGGTCACCACCAGGCGCTTTTGACTGTCAAGCGCATCCCTTTATCGAGCCTTCGCCCTGTTTCTCAGGCGAACAAAGCTTCGTGAGAATAGGGCCGTGACACGAATCGGCCATATTGATATGGGACCGGCAAGGGTGAAGGAGCCGGCTGTTTCTCCTGCTGTCGCGGCAAGTCCCGACTGTTCTGCCAGACAATAGCGCCCGCGTTATGGGTGTTGAGCATTACCGGCCGGCAGGCGCGTTGTACGTGTTTGTTAATCATATTGATTTAGGCATTGTTGAGAATGCCGAACAAGGTGGCTGGTAGGTAGAATGACAAAGAAATCCGTTTCCGATTCCGTATCGCGCCGCGCGCTTCTGCGTTCGGCCGTTTCCGTTGGCGCCGCCGCGCTTGCCGCGCCGGCCTTTGCGCAGAACGCGCTCAACGATCTCATGGGTTCTTCGCGCCGCGGCAACTGGGATGACCAGTTCGACGCCAATACGTCGCGTTCGGCCGTGGGCGTCGTTTCCAACAATCCGGTTCTCGGTCGCGAAGCCCCTGTCTATATGCAGCAGGCGATCATGCAATATCAGCAGATCGTGCAGAATGGCGGCTGGCCGGAAGTGCCCGCGTCCCAGCAGCGTCTCCAGATCGGCGTTTCCGATCCTTCCGTACAGGCGCTGCGCCAGCGACTGATGGTATCCGGTGACCTGCCGCGCGAAGCCGGCATTTCCAGCGCCTTCGATAGTTACGTCGATGGCGCGCTGAAGCGTTTCCAGGCCCGTCATGGCCTTCCGGCCGATGGCGTCAGCGGCGAATACACCACGAAGGCGCTCAATGTTTCCGCGCAGATCCGTCTGGCGCAGCTGCAGACCAACCTCGTGCGCATCCAGTCCATGTCGGGCGATCTCGGCCAGCGTCACCTGATGGTGAATATCCCGGCCGCCGCCATCGAAGCCGTTGAAAATGAACGCGTCGTGCTGCGCAACACGGCTGTCGTCGGCCGCGCCAGCCGCCCGACCCACGTCATCAATTCCAAGATTTACGAGGTCATCCTCAACCCTTACTGGACCGCGCCGCGCTCGATCGTCGAAAAGGACATCGTGCCGCTGATGCAGAAGGATCCGACTTATCTGGAGCGGAACAACATCCGCCTTATCGACGGCAAGGGGCAGGAAGTTTCGCCGACCGCAGTCGACTGGTTTGCGCCTAAGGCTCCGAACCTGATGTTCCGCCAGGACCCCGGCAAGATCAACGCCATGTCCTCGACGAAGATCAACTTCCACAATCCGAACAACGAATATATGCACGACACGCCGCAGCAGGGCCTGTTCAACAAGCTGATGCGGTTTGAATCCTCCGGCTGTGTGCGCGTGCAGAACGTGCGTGACCT
Source organism: Agrobacterium fabrum (assembly GCA_003241215.1). GTDB lineage: Bacteria > Pseudomonadota > Alphaproteobacteria > Rhizobiales > Rhizobiaceae > Agrobacterium > Agrobacterium fabrum_A. Next base: position 912 of record QFOL01000457.1, on the reverse strand, counting down.
CACGAGCTGGCTGCTGCGCGACACGCCCGGCTGGTCGCGCCAGGAAATGGAACGTGTCATCGCCACCCGCGTCAACACGCCGATCAAGCTGGCGCAGGAAGTTCCGGTTTATTTCGTCTACATCACCGCATGGTCGGCGAAGGACGGCGTGGTGCAGTTCCGCGACGACATCTACGGCAAGGACGGCAATGCCGAACTGGCGCTCAACACCACGGCAGGCATGGAACAGCCGGCCGGCGCTGTGGACGACGACCTGTTGCCGCGCAACTGATCTCTGCCATCGGTTTTGTGAAAGGAAGCTGCATCGGTTCGGTGCGGCTTTCAGCAGCGGCGATGATATTGTTTTCCCTTCGCTCTGACCGCTGATGTAGGCGCGAAAACCTCTCCTCCGTCATCCTCGGGCTTGACCCGAGGATCCACAGCCGCACAAAGAATGGATCCTCGGGTCAAGCCCGAGGATGACGTGGAACGTGGGGTATATAAGTCGCGCCATCCGGCGCGGCTTTTTTCTTGCGGTTTTCATAAAAACACTGTCGTTTTTTGTCGCAACGTCGCAGTTTGACGGGCAAATCTCGCTGCCTGTATTGCTCTTGTCCGGGCAGGGCGCTAAGACGCCATCGCATTACTGTTTCAGGAGCCTTCACCATGTCGAACACAGATGCTTTCTTCTCCCGTCCGCTTGCCGAAGTCGATCCGGATATTTTCGGCGCGATCGAGAAGGAACTGGGTCGCCAGCGCCACGAGATCGAACTGATCGCCTCGGAAAACATCGTTTCCCGCGCCGTGCTCGAAGCGCAGGGTTCGATCATGACCAACAAATATGCGGAAGGTTATCCGGGCAAGCGTTATTACGGCGGTTGCCAGTTCGTCGACATCGCTGAAGAACTCGCCATCGAGCGCGCCAAGAAGCTG
>QFOL01000456.1 GCA_003241215.1 Agrobacterium fabrum | reverse complement strand
GCTGGATTTCGAAGCCAAGCTCTTCGCCAAGCCGGATGCGGCGAAGTTGCTGGAGCGGGAACTGGCGAAGCCGGGCTACAAGCCGCGGGTGATCGCCATCGGCACCAATACCGACCCCTATCAGCCGATCGAGCGCGAATGGCGTATCATGCGGCAGATACTGGAAGTGCTGGCCAAGGCCGATCATCCCGTCGCCATCGTCACCAAATCGGCGTTGATCAAGCGGGATATCGACATTCTGGCGCCCATGGCCAAAAAGGGGCTCGCCAAGGTCGGTATTTCCGTCACCACGCTGGACCGGAAGCTCGCGCGCAACATGGAACCCCGCGCCGCCACGCCGGAGAAGCGGCTGGAAGCCGTCAAGGCGCTGACCGAGGCCGGCATTCCCGTGGCCGTGATGATGGCGCCTGTCATCCCTGCCCTCAACGATCATGAGATCGAACGTATTCTCGAGGCCGGCAAGGCTGCCGGCGCCACCGAGGCGTCTTATGTGCTTTTGCGCCTGCCGCTGGAGGTGAGCCCGCTGTTCCGTGACTGGCTGCTGCGCAACTATCCGGACCGCTACCGTCATGTCATGTCGCTGGTGCGCTCCATGCGCGACGGCAAGGACTACGACGCGGAATTCGGAAAACGCATGAAGGGCGCAGGCCCCTATGCCTGGCAGATCGGCAGGCGTTTCGAAATGGCGACCAAGCGGCTTGGCCTCATCCGCCGCGGCATCCACCTTCGCGACGATCTCTTCGTACCGCCGGGCGGTGCAGGCGTGCAATTGTCGCTGCTTTGAGAAGCAAACGCTGAAAGTGACTGAGGGTGATGAATGCCCGAACTGAACTCGACGTCATCCTCGGGCTTGACCCGAGGATCTAAACCGAGCGCGATAGTGGATCCTCGGGTCAAGCCCGAGGATGACGTCGAGCATGAAGGATAACTCGCCGACAATCGGAGGCTCTGTGAGCCTATAATAAACGGAATTCAAGACGATAAGAGGCAACCTTCTCATCTTGTTGCTCTCGACGAAATGCCCGACGGGTTTTCCCTGGCCCGCCGGTCATCGCCCCCGGAACCGCCGCCTCGCGTGCGATCGTTTTTCCTCCGCCGCCCCGTTGGAGGATCAAAGGTCATGATGACCTTCGGGGCACGGTGAGCCACGCCCCTTGACCCCGGCTTACCGCGCCTGTCATCGCCCGCTTCCGGGGGCTTGCAGGAGATCGGGTGTGTATGCCAGTTTCGCCGCATGAAACGCACGGCCACACCCGATTCTCCTGCTCTTTTTGATCTTGCCGATACCGGCCCCGATTTTTCCTTCGAACTGGAAGCGAAAAAGAAGGGCCTCTGGCCCGTGGCCGGCACGGATGAGGCAGGACGGGGACCTCTGGCCGGACCGGTGGTTGCGGCCGCCGTCATTCTCGATCCGGACAATATTCCCAAGGGGATGGACGATTCCAAGAAACTGACGAAGCAGAAGCGGGAAAGCCTGTTCGTACAGATCATGGAAACCTCGATCGTTTCAGTCGCCTCTTCCGGCCCCGGCCTGATCGACAGCATGAATATCCTGCGGGCCAGCCTCGACGCCATGCGCCGCGCCGTGCTCGGTCTCGAAATCTCCCCAGCCCTTGTGCTGGCCGACGGCCGCGACCGCCCGCCCGGCATCGCCTGCGAGGCCAAAGCCGTCATCAAGGGCGATTCCCGCTCCCTCTCCATCGCCGCCGCCTCGATCATCGCCAAGGTGACCCGCGACCGGATGATGGAACGCGCGGGTGTGGTGCATTCGTCCTATGGTTTCGAAGGGCATGCCGGTTACGGCACACCGGCCCATCTGCGCGCCATTGAAAGCCACGGGCCTTGCGAGCTGCACAGGATGAGTTTCAGGCCATTGAGACGGGAGTAATCAATGACTTCCCTCTGAATCCGCATTAGCTATTTTGATCCAGCGACATTGGTGGAAGATTAGTTATGTAGGCAGGGCCGGATTTCGTAGAGACGCTGATCTCCGGCGATTGCTTTAGTTATTGGCGTGCACTGCTAGATTGAGGATTAAGAACTCCGGTTTTCTAATTGCCGTCGAGCATCTTGGTCCCGCATCACAATGGCTTCCCACACATCCATTATTCTCCCACGCTGGTCACGAACCTTGTCCCTCCACTCATCAATTTCTAACGCGGTGTGAGCATATTTCTTATTGTCTTCACGAGAGGCCAAAAGACCAGATGGACTGAGCGTGGACGTTAGAAAATTGCCGCGCATAGTGAGTACGCCATCTGCGCTGACGCTGACATTAGAAACATGTCCATGCGCAATTTCGTTTCTCATTGCAGACAGTTTTTCGAGTCTCTTCAAAGCGCCCAGTACAGTGGAGGTTTCTTCCAAGGTGACCCGAGAAACATGGTGCTTCAGCGCCGACCTAATCATTGCGCTCCGTGCAGGCCGCGGAGCTACACGAAAAGTCTCCATCGCTATTGGCTCCTGCATTCCACACAAATGCATG
>QFOL01000083.1 GCA_003241215.1 Agrobacterium fabrum | reverse complement strand
AATCGATTTCCCCGGCGCGACGGATACGAAACGGATCGTCGCCGACCACCGACGCAAAAAACAATACCAAAAAAATGCCAATCGTCCAGAGCAATTCCGTTATTGGGAAATTTTTTTTGGTTAATGCGAAAATACCAAGCATTCAGCCTTATTATTCGGCAAAGCATCGAAAAAATCACCGATTAATCGTACAAATCTAGTAATGGTTCTATTTTGGTATTGCCGATTGCGTGGCATATGATATAGCCAGAGCCGGCCATATCGCCGACCACTATGGATCGTGACAGAGGTTATGGATGAACGGGGCAGCGCTTAATCTGGACGACCTGCAATCAGGCGGCGGCCCGCTTTACCTGAAACTGCGCCAGACAATTGAAGACGCCATCAATGGCGGCCGGCTGAAGCACGGCGACGCCTTGCCGCCGGAGCGCGATATCGCCGAAAGCGCCTGCGTCAGCCGCGTCACGGTGCGCAAGGCGGTGGACGATCTCGTTCGCGACGGCCTTCTCGTTCGCCGGCACGGTTCGGGTACTTTCGTCGTCAAGCCCATCACCCGCATGCAGCAGCCCCTGACCAAGCTCACCTCCTTCACCGAAGACATGCGCCGGCGCGGAATGACGGCGAGCACCCGTTGGCTGGACAGAGGCCTGTTCCACCCGACCGGCGACGAGATGATGGCGCTCGGCCTTTCCCAATCCGCCATGGTGGCGCGGCTCACACGCCTGCGCCTTGCCAACGACCAGCCGATCGCACTCGAAGTCACCAGCCTGCCGGGCGATATCCTACCCGATCCGCAGCTGGTGGAAAATTCGCTCTATCTGGAGCTCGAGAAAAACGGCATTCGCCCCGTGCGCGCCATACAGCGCATCTCGGCCCGAAATCTCACGGATGAGGAAACCCTGCTGCTTGGCGTTCCGCCGGGTTCGGCGGCGCTTTCCGTTCAGCGCATGGCCTATCTGGAAAGTGGGCGCCTCATGGAAATATCCCGCGCGCTATACCGCAGTGATGCCTATGACCTCGTCGCCGAACTGACGATGGGTCCCGAGTGACAAATCTTGATCAAGGACACAAAACCATGACAACCCTGATGCGCCAGGAAATCGACGAGATTCCCGATGCAGTCGCCCGCCTGCTGGACAATGCCAATGGCGACTTCCACGAGGCCGGAGAGAGGCTGAAGGCTCGCGACCCGGCCGTTATCGTCACCATTGCGCGCGGATCCTCCGACCACGCCGCGCATTTCCTGAAATATGCAATCGAATTGCAGACCGGGCTTCCGGTCGCCTCGCTCGGCCCCTCGCTCGCTTCGATCTATCAGACAAAACTGCGGCTGGACCGGGCGGCGGCCTTCGCCGTCTCGCAATCCGGCAAAAGCCCTGACATCGTCGCGTTGGCTGAAAGCGCCCGCAGGGGCGGCGCGCTCACCTTTTCGCTGGTCAATACACTGCCCTCCCCTTTGGGTGAGGCGGCCAATCACGCCATCAATATTCAGGCGGGACCGGAAAAGGCAGTGGCCGCAACCAAATCCTTCGTCAATTCCATCGTCGCTGGCCTCGCAATCCTTGCCGAATGGACCGAAGACAGCCTGCTCGCCAAGGCCGTCAACGCCCTGCCGCAGAATTTCGCCAAGGCCATCGCGCTCGACTGGAGCCATATCGGCGAGGCGGTCAAGGGTGAGGAATCGCTCTATATGCTGGGCCGCGGCCCGGCCCTCGCCATTGCCGCGGAAGCCGCACTGAAATGCAAGGAAACCTGCGAACTCCACGCGGAGGCCTATTCCTCGGCAGAAGTGATGCACGGTCCCGTTTCGCTGGTCGCACCGAAATTCCCCGTCATCGCTTTTGCCGCGCGTGACCGCGCCGAAACGTCAGTGACGGATATCGCGGCCGGTCTTGCCGGCAAAGGCGCAAGTGTTTTTGTTACCTCTGCAAAAGGCAGCCCGGCCAAGCCTCTGCCCTTCGTGGAAACCAACCACCCGCTGACCGACGCCCTGTTGCTGATCGCCCCGTTTTACGGCTTCATCGAGCAATTGTCCCGCGCCCGCGGCTTCAATCCGGATGCGCCCGTGGCATTGAAGAAGGTGACGGAAACCCAATGAGCAGCAGCAAGGCATTTGTCGGCGCCCGCATTTTCGATGGTTCCGCCTGGCACGATGGCAAGGTGCTTGTGACCGGTGACGGCCACGTTGCCGACATCGCCGACCGTGTGTCCGTGCCCGCGCACGCCGAAATCATCGATGCGCAAGGACTGCTCATTGCGCCGGGCTTCATCGATCTTCAGGTTAATGGCGGCGGCGGCGTGATGTTCAACAATGAGCCGGATGTGGGAGGCATTGCCCGCATCTGCTCGGCCCATGCGCAATTCGGCACCACGGCGCTGATGGTCACGCTCATCACCGACAGGCCGGATATTACAGCCAAGGCCGCCGAAGCCGGCATCGCCGCCCATAAGGCAGGGGTGCCCGGCTTCCTCGGCCTGCATTTCGAGGGGCCACATCTGTCTGTCGCACGTAAGGGTACCCATGATCCGGCGCTGATCCGTGGGATGGAAGCGGCCGATCTTGCGGTTCTGACGGACTGCAAGGCACAGCTTCCTTTCGTGCTGACAACCATCGCGCCGGAAAACGTCACCAAGGAGCAGGTCACAGCGCTGCGCAAAGCCGGTATCGTCGTCAGCCTCGGCCATACCGATACGGGCCTCGATGTCGCGACGGCCTATGCCGGGGCGGGCGCATCCATGGTGACGCATCTCTTCAACGCCATGAGCCCGCTCGGCCACCGCGAGCCGGGGCTGGTCGGCGCCGCACTTTCGAACGGCAAGCTGGATTGCGGACTGATCGCCGACGGTTTCCATGTCGATCCCGCCGCGATAGGCATTGCGCTGCGCGCCAAGAACGGCCCGGCCCGCATCTTCCTCGTCACCGATGCCATGTCCACCATCGGCACGAATGATGACGGGTTCGAACTGAACGGCCGGCGCATTTATCGTAATGGCGGGCGACTGACCCTGGCCGACGGCACACTGGCGGGAGCGGATATCGACATGCTTTCCTGCATCCGTTTCATGCATGAAAAGCTTGATACACCTCTGGAAGAAGCGCTCAGAATGGCATCCGCCTATCCGGCGCAGGCCATGGGCGCTTCGGATAAAGGAAACCTCCGGCCCGGTTTCGATGCCGATTTCGTCATTCTGACACCCGACATCCAGATACATTCGACATGGATCGGCGGAGAAAAAGTCCACGATGCCGCACATTCCGGAGTGTGAATCATGATCGTTTGTTTCGATATTGGCGGAACGACCATCAAGGGCGCGATTGCCTATGCGCCCGACGATATCCGCCCCGTACCGCGCATACCAACGCCGAAAACGAGTTTCGAAGACTTCGCCGCCGGCCTCAAATCCGTCATCGACGGCAGCGGCGGCACCCCTGGCTGTGTCTCACTGTCGATTGCCGGCGTCATCGACCCCGACAATGGCAAGGCCACCGTCGCCAATATTCCGAGCATCCATGGCAGGGTATTGAAGGACGAACTGGAAAAAGCGCTGAACCTCCCCGTCATCGTGTCGAATGATGCGGATTGTTTCGTGATTGCAGAATCCGAAATCGGCTCCGGCCGGGGCCATCGCGTGGTCTTCGGCGTCATCCTCGGAACGGGTGTCGGCGGCGGACTGGTGATCGACGGCAAGCTCATCAACAGCGATGGCGGTTTTGCCGGCGAATGGGGACATGGGCCGGTCGCCGCAACATTGGCGGGCAATCCGCCCGTCTCGCTGCCGCGCTTCGAATGCGGTTGCGGCCTCACCGGCTGCGTCGACGCCATCGGCAGCGCCCGCGGCATGGAAAAACTGCACGCCCATCTTCATCGGCAGGAGATGAACAGCGAAGATATTATTGCGGCCTGGCAAGCGGGCGATACAAAGGCCGCCAGAACCATCGACATCCTCATCGATATTCTCGCCTCGCCTCTGGCGATGGTGATCAACGTCACCGGTGCAACGATCGTGCCGGTCGGCGGCGGGCTTTCCAATTCAAGGGCGCTTCTGGCTGCTCTGGACGAGGTGGTGAGGAGCCGCATTCTCAGACGCTTCGACCGCCCGCTGGTCGTGCCCGCCATCTGCCGCATCGAGCCGGGATTGATCGGTTCCGCCGTTATCGGACTGAAATATGAGAAAGAAGCCGCCGGCACCGCCTGAGCGGCTTCACATCGTCTCGATCTTTTCCCGTCGGAAACCCAGCCCCACCAGCCGGCCCGTCAGGTGGGAAAGAAGCGGAAACCGCATGATCGCCCGCACGAAAGCCGGCGGGCCTTTGGGCTTTTCCCTTTTCTCCGCCTGTCCGCTCTTGCGGCCGATACGCATCATCCGCTGCAGAAACTGTGTGGCCCTGGTCGGGAAGGATCGCCGCTTTTCGATTGCGGCGAGATCGTCTTCGCCAATGGTCCGGCCGGACACAAGCACCGGCACCAATATATTGGCCGCCGCAACAGCATCCTGAACGGCCAGATTGACGCCGACGCCGCCGACAGGCGACATGGCGTGGGCCGCATCGCCGATGCAGATCAGACCAGGTTTCCACCAGCGCTTCAGCCGGTCGATACGAACGGTCAGGAGATGCACATCGTCCCAGCTCCCGAGTTCATCGAGCCTTTCCCGCGGGAAAGGGCAGATTTCCGCAACCCTGTCCCGGAAGGCCTCAAGCCCTTCGAGCTTTATGTCCGCGAAAAATCCCTTTCGCACCACATAACCGCATTGCCAGTAATCACCCCGATCGATCATGACGAAACCCTGCCGCGAGCCGACATGTCCCATGGTTTCTTTTGGATCACCCGGCTGTTTCGAAAGGCGCATCCACAGCACCTCGGTCGGAACGCCAAAGCGCTGGACTTCGAGCCCCGCGGCCTCACGGACGATGGAGTTGCGCCCGTCCGCACCCACCACCAGATCGGCCTCGATCTCGATTTCGCCTTCCGCCGTAGTGACGGTGAGACCGCCAACACGCCCGCCGCGCTCGATCAGGCCGGTTACGGGCGCATTCATCAACAGCCGGAAATTCTCATATTGCCCCGCCTTTCCGACGATGAAATTGAGAAAATCCCATTGCGGCATGAAAGCGATGAAGCGGTGGCGGACCGGCAGGCGGGAGAAATCCGCAATCGTGATGCGCTCACCGTCGATAACCGCGTGCAGCTGTGGCGCGCGCGTATGTGGCAGGCTCAGGAATTCATCGATGAAACCGAGCTGTTCCATCAGCTCAAGGGTGGAGGGATGGATGGTATCGCCGCGAAAATCGCGAAGAAAATCCCCGTGTTTCTCAACGACGACCACATCGATACCGCTGCGGGCGAGCAACAGGCCGAGCATCAAACCGGCCGGCCCGCCGCCGGCCACGGCAACGGAAGTGCGGATGTGCTGAACGGCCCCGCCGTCCGTTTCATGCCGGGCTTTCGCGTCTTCCATCACCTTCCCCCGTTTTCATCCCGTTAAAGCTCTCTATCGTGCATCCGCCGCCGGAAGATTTGCATTTTTCGGCTGCGGCCAGCCCTGTGCATCGAAACGAAACAGCATTTCGGACCGGGCGAAGATAAAGGCGAAGGCCATGGCCGTCCACAAGCCCAGCAGCAGCCCGGCGGCGACATCGCTTGGATAATGCGCACCAACAATGACGCGTGAAACGCCGACAACAAGGGCAAGCAACAGAAATGCCCAGCGGAAGCGCGGCATCAGCATGGCGAAAACACCAAAAAAAGCTCCGGCGGCCGTCGAATGGCCGGAAGGGAAACTTTCATAGAGATTGTCACCGGTAAATGGGGTCAGGCTATAGGCGCCCATTTCCAGAAGCAGCTCCGGCCGCGCCCGCCCGATCAGGAATTTCAGCGTGTGCACGAGAATGCTCGCCGTCCCGATCGTCAGGAAGAAGTAAGCAAGAAGCCGCCATGCCGTTCTCAGGCGCCCGGCATAGGTCTGCGCCTGCAGGACCCGCGCACCGATATAAGCGAGGATTGCGAGCGCTCCTGTGGAATAAAGCATCCAGCGAAACGTTCCAAAGTCGGTAATGGCGCGGTTGAAGGAAACCACACCGCCTGGCAGGGCCTGTGCGCTTTCGGAAAGGCGCGGATCGAAAGGAATGAAGACCAGAACCAGCACAAGGCTCGCTACAAAAATCCATCCGCTGGAAACCAGGAAGCGTCGCATCAATATCCTTTCACTGTTTTCTTGCATATGGCTTTGCCCCGTACAAAAACAATAGCCCGGCTTTATCCTTGTTATGGCTGGTTTTCACGAGTAGAGGCTAATGCATGCCGCCCGAAACTGTGTAGCGGTTTCGGGAAAACGACGTGCACCAAAGCTGCGAACCGGAAACGACCGACGGACTGAACATGACGAATGCCAGTGAAATGCCACGCAAGCTGACGATATTGGGTTCGACGGGGTCGATCGGCACCAATACGCTGGATGTCGTCCGCCAGCTTGGCGGCCGCGACGGTTTCGAGATCATGGCATTGACCGGCGCAGGCAATATCGCGCTTCTGGCGGAACAGGCGCGTGAGTTCGGCGCGCGGTTCGCGGTCACGGCCGAAGATGACAAATACGAAGCGCTGAAATCCGCCCTTGCCGGCACCGGAATAAGGGTAGCTTCGGGCAAGTCGGGGCTTGAAGAAGCAGCCTCGATGGAAGCCGGCTGGGTGATGGCGGCGATTGCCGGAACGCCCGGCCTTGCCCCGACATTGACGGCCGCACGACGCGGCGCAGACATAGCGCTTGCCAACAAGGAATGCCTCGTTTCCGCGGGTGAGGTTTTTCTGCGCACGGTCAAACAGGGCGGCGGCAGGCTGATCCCGGTCGACAGCGAACATAGTGCGATCTTCCAGTGCCTGACGGGCGAACACAGGCAGGCCGTGGAACGTATCGTGCTCACGGCCTCCGGCGGCCCGTTCCGCACCTGGTCGCGTGACGAGATGGCCAATGTCACGGCGGATATCGCCCGCGCGCATCCCAACTGGTCCATGGGACTGAAGGTGTCGATCGGCAGCGCCTCGATGTTCAACAAGGGGCTGGAAATGATCGAAGCGAAATATCTCTTTGATCTCAGGCCCGACCAGGTGGAGGTGATCGTCCATCCGCAGTCGATCATCCATTCGATGGTGGGTTATACCGACGGCTCCTATATCGCCCAGCTCGGCTCTCCCGACATGCGCACCGCCATTTCTTATGCCCTCACCTATCCGCAACGCGGCAATCTGAGTGTCGAACGGCTGGATTTCGCAAAACTGGCGCGGCTGGATTTCGAAGCGCCGGATGAAGCCCGTTTCCCGGCAATCCGTCTGGCCCGCACGGCGCTGGAACGCGGCGGTTTGCAGGGCGCCGCCCTGAACGCCGCCGAAGAGACCGCCTTTCACGCTTTCGTTGCGGGCAGTATCGGTTTTCTAGATATGGCCGAGATCGTCGAAACGGTCATGGACCGTATGCATGACGGCCGCTCCGCGGCCACGATTGAAGATGTGTTCGCAGCGGATGAGGAGGCCCGAGATCATGCGATGGAGATAGTCGCCGACATCGGAAAAGCGGCTTAAACGGCATCGCCACAGAGGTGCGGTCTATTCCGATACCATCCTGCAAGATACGACGCGAATTTTGTCTGGGCTGTTCCAGTGGATCGACAGCTGAAAATCCGGAAAAATCCAACGGTGAATATCGTATCGTCCGATCCGGTTCGGCTCACCCAGCTTGGCGATTGCATCGGCTGTGGTGTCTGAGAAACGAAGGTCTCTCCACAAAGGCCCGCCATAGGTTTCGACACCTTTCTCATAACCCCAGCAAGCACAACTGGTCAGCAGGTTGGGACCCTCACCAACGGAATGGCCATCGTTTTCATTCACCAGACCCTGATCTTTGAAATGAAAGTCCACGCCGAACGCTGTCGCGCTGAGATCAAATATCGCCAGATCCCTGTCGAGTTTGACGGCTTTCGACCAACTCAGACCAAAAGGCGCCACAACCTTCGTGACGGCTTCGCTGTCGAACGGATTGGCGAGCGCGGCTATGAAATCTTCCGGTTTGGGATACTGGACTGGCCTCTGCATCTCACCCCGCTATCCGAGCTCGCTTCTCTTCATCTTTACATTCAGAAAACTCCGGCGGACCTCACGCCACCGCCCGCGCCAGCGCACAATGCGACCAGAGCTGGTGCAGAGCGCCAACCAGATGCTCGATATCGGCATCGCTGTGCAGCGGCGTCGGTGTGATGCGCAGGCGCTCGGTCTTGCGCGGCACGGTCGGATAATTGATCGGCTGCACATAGACACCGTGACTGTCGAGCAGGATATCCGAAATCCATTTGCACTTGGCGGCATCGCCCACCATGACAGGCACGATGTGGCTTGGGTTGTCCATGTGCGGAATACCGCGCGCATCGAGAAGGCCGCGAAGTTTACGCACCCGGTCCTGATGGCGGGCGCGCTCGAAGGGGCTCGCCTTCAGATGCTGGATCGACGCAATCGCGCCGGCGGCAAGCGACGGCGGCAGGGCCGTCGTGAAGATGAAGCCGGAAGCGAAGGAGCGGATGAAGTCGCAGACCGCTGTAGAACCGGTAATATAACCGCCCATGACGCCGAAGGCCTTGCCGAGCGTTCCCTCAATGATCGTCAGGCGATCCATCAGGCCTTCGCGCTCGGCGATGCCGCCGCCGCGCGGTCCGTACATGCCGACGGCGTGGACTTCGTCGAGATAGGTCATCGCGCCATAACGGTCGGCCAGATCGCAGATTTCCTTGATCGGCGCGATATCGCCATCCATCGAATAGACGGATTCGAAGGCGATCAGCTTCGGCGCATTCGGATCCGCCGCCTTCAGCTTTGCCTCGAGGTCTTCGAGATCGTTGTGCTTCCAGATCACCCGCTCGCAACGGCCGTAACGGATGCCTTCGATCATCGACGCATGGTTGAGCGCATCCGAGAAAATGACCAGGCCCGGAATTTTCTGACCGAGCGTGCCGAGGGTGGCCCAGTTGGAAACATAACCCGAGGTGAAAATCAGCGCCGATTCCTTGCCGTGGAGGTCAGCAAGTTCGCGCTCGAGCAGGACGTGGTAGTGGTTGGTGCCAGAAATATTCCGGGTGCCTCCCGCACCCGCGCCACAGTGATCGATGGCGGCCTTCATGGCTTCGATGACTTTCGGGTTCTGGCCCATGCCGAGATAGTCGTTGGAACACCAGACCGTGACATCCTTACGCTCGCCATTGGCGTTATACCGTGTCGCGCGGGGGAAATTACCCTGCTGGCGTTCGATATCCGCAAAAACGCGATAACGTCCCTCAGAATGCAGGCTTTGCAGTTCTGCCGTGAAAAATGCCTCGAAGTCCATGCCATGCTCCAGAATTGACCAGATCGTTTTCTGCCCCGACACCGGGGCCGTCAACCCATGCAGGTCACTTTAACTGCTTCTGCGTCAATTCGCCGTTGTTTTGAACCATTCCAATAAACCGTTTATAGAAGCCGATGAAAAGTACAAAATTGATTCACATCAAAAAACCGCGAAATCTGGAACCTTTTTCGCACGGCCCCGTTGTTTGGGACGCAATCGATCTGCGCTCGGGAGGAATGCCTGAAGAGGAGGCTTCCCTAAACGGCATCGAATTGTTAGTTATCTGTGGCGGTCGGAGGTAGCAGTCGCCGCAGATAAATATGGGACGCCTACCGAGCCGAAGAGCTCATTGTAACGTTGGAGAGAGTTTCATGAAAAAGGCAATCATATTTGCGCTCGTCGGCCTGTCGCTCGCAAGCTGCACGCAGACTGAGAAGGGTGCGTCGATCGGCGCCGTTTCCGGCGCTGTTATTGGCGGAGCCATCACGGGCAACGTTCGTGGCGCGGCAGTCGGCGCAGCAATCGGCGGTGTAGGCGGCGCCCTGATCGGCAATGCTTCTGAGCCGGGTTATTGCTATTATCGCGACCAGTACGGTCAGCGTTACACGGCACGTTGCCGCTAATCTCATCACGAGATACCGTTGCACAGAAGCCCCGGTCACCCGGGGCTTTTTGCGTTATGGCGGGCAAAAGACAGGAAGAAGGGTCCTCAAAGCCGTTTATTTATGATTAAATTGCAATGTTAACGGACAGGAAACGGGTTAGGGCGACAATAAAGGCTCAACCATAAAGCAGCTTATGCGAAGAACACGAACTAACCCGAAGACAGGTATTGCGTATCGGAAGGCTGGCACCGCACTTGCGGTTGCTTTCACGTTCGCTCTGTATCCGGCGTTTACGCGTGACGCCTTCGCCTTCAAACTGTTCGGCATGCGGCTGTGGGGTTCGGAGGAGCCTGAAGTCGAAGTTATCAATCCGGTAAAATACGCCGTTACGCTGAATGCTGCCGACGCTGACAAATCCCTGAAAGAAAGCCTCGAAAACAGCTCGCTTCTCCTCGCCGACAAGGACAAGCCCGCCTCCGGCGATCTCGGCCTTCTGATAAAGGCAAGAGACGACAGGGACAGGCTGATTGCAGCCCTTTATGAAAACGCCCGTTATGGCGGCATCGTCAACGTTACGGTGGCCGGAAAAAACGTCGACGAGCTGCCGCCCAATCCGGTTTTCGATCACAGCGCGCCGGTACCCGTGGTCATAACGGTGACGCCCGGCCCGAAATTCACGCTTGGCAACGTCCGGCTCGAAGGCGATGTGACCGGTCGCAACCTCGAAGAATATGGCCTGATCAGCGGCGGCGATGCCGGCTCTCTGGCGATCATCCGCGCCGGCAACAAGCTGATCGACGATCTGAAGGCCGAAGGCCGGCCGCTTGCGAAGCTGACAAAGCGCGAGGCGGTAGCAAACCACGCGACCAGCACGGTTGACATTACCATGGCGGCTGAAGGCGGTCCCGTCGCCCCGCTCGGCACGGTCACCGTTTCAGGCGAAAAAACCGTCGATGGCGATTTCATACGCCGTTATTCACGCCTCAATGGCGGTGAGCCCTATTCGCCGGAAAAGCTGCGCAAGGCCGCCGACAGGCTGCGCCAGCTGGGCGTCTTTTCCAGCCTGACCATCAAGGAGGCGGGAACGCTCGCCCGCGACGGCACCATTCCGCTCACCATCGAGGTGTCTGAAGGCAAGCACCGCTATTTCGGTGTCGGCGCGCAATATTCCACCACGGAAGGCATTGGCCTCCAGGGTTACTGGGGTCACCGCAACCTGTTCGGACAGGCGGAATCGCTGCGTATCGAAGGCTCGGTCTCGCGCATCGCCGAAGCATCGAGTGTCGAAGGCATGGATTATTCGGCCGGCATCACTTTCACCAAGCCCGGCATGTTCAACCCACGCACGACCTTCAAGACCAGCCTGATCGCCAAGACCGAACATCCCGATACCTATGAGGCAAAGACGCTGACGGGCACGGCCGGTTTTGCCTATGAACTCAACGATACCGACACCGCCGCGGCCGGTCTCGAGGTGCAATGGGCCGATACCGAAGACGCCTTCGGCAAGAACGAATATCTGACCACCTCCATACCGCTGGAATTCATTCGTGATACCCGCGACGACAAGCTCAATCCCACTGAAGGCTTTCGCGCCGCGGTGGCCGCCAAGCCGAGCTATGAAGCACTGAACGGCACCTTCTTTTCCTCTTTCGAAGGTTCCATTTCGGGCTACAAGGGACTTGGCGCCGAGGACCGGCTGATCATGGCCGGAAAACTTTCCGGCGGCGTGCTGGCCGGCGGCAGCGATCTGCAGGACATACCCACCACCAGGCGTTTTTATGCCGGCGGCGGCGGATCGGTGCGCGGCTACAGCTATCAGGAAATATCGCCCTATAATGCCGCCGGCGACGCGACGGGCGGCCGCTCCTATGTCGTCGGCTCCATCGAAGCCCGCATCAAGGTTACCGATACGATCGGCATCGTGCCCTTCATAGATGCGGGCGTGGTTTCGGAAGACGTGACACCCGATTTTTCCGATATCCGGGCTGGCGCCGGTATCGGTCTGCGTTACGCGACACCCTTCGGGCCTCTGCGTCTCGATGTCGCCATGCCGCTTGATAAATATGATGGCGGTAACAGTTTCGGCATTTATGCTGGCATCGGCCAGTCTTTTTAAACGCCGCAGTCGAACACCCTTGCAACAGAGTGTAGATTACCCTTTATGAAAACGTTGATTCGATTGCTGAAATGGCTGGGTTACGTCGCTTTGTGCGGCGTGGCGCTGGTGTTGCTTGCGGTTCTGTTCGTCGGTTTTACGCCGATGGGCGCAAGAATTGCCGCAAAGCAGATTTCATCGCTCGTTTCCACGCCCGATCAGGTAATCGAGATTTCTCCACCGAGCGGCCTTTTGACCGGGCGCCTGCGGCTCGACAATGTCACCCTCTCGGACAGGCAGGGACCCTATGCCCGCGTGAACCAGATCGCGGTGGACTGGTCGCCGCTTTCGCTGCTTGCCGGCACCTTCCATGCCGATCGGGTCTCGGCCGGGTCGATCGATGTCGAACGCAAGCCGCTTGCGCCCGAGCAAACGACAACCAAGAGTTCCGGTAGTTCCTCGCTGCCGATCGAAATCGCCATCGACAATTTCCGCTTTCCCGATATCAGCCTCGGGCAATCGCTTCTCGGTCGTCCTTTCGACCTGACCGCCGAAGGCAATCTCAAGGCCGCTCAGGACGATATGCGGCTGTCTCTCACCGCCCACCGGCTGAATGCGCCGGATGCGGAGGTCAATGCCGACGTCGCTTTCCTTCCGAATGAGAATGTTCTGAAGCTGAAAGCGGAAATGAAGGAGCCCGAGGGCGGTCTTCTCGCCACGCTGCTGTCGCTTCCCGGCACACCTGCCGTGGCGATAGACCTTAATGGCGAAGGCCCTCTTTCCAACTGGACGGGCACGCTGCGTGGCAATGTTGCCGGCAACCCTGTCGTCAACGTCACCGGCCGCCACCTACTCGGCGAAGACGGAACGCGCCGTATCGAAATCGCAGGCGGTGGCCAGCCCGACCTCCTCCTGCCTCCCGCCTTCCGTCAGCTTTTTGCCGGTGAGACAAAGCTCGATGCAAACGCCACGCTCTCACCGCAGGGCCGCATCGAAATCGGCAGCAGCACGCTGGAAACAGGTACATTGCTGCTGACGGCATCCGGCACCGTCGATCCGAACGGCCAGAACGATCTCGCCGCCAATCTCATCGGCACGGCCGGGCCCGTGGATTTTCGCTGGCCGCTGAGCAATGGCGAAGTTCAGGCCCTCATCAACGGCCTCGATCTCTCCCTGAAGGGCGGTGCGGATGCCGCGCATCTCAACACCACTGTGTCCCTGCGCAGCCTTTCACTACCGCAGGGCAGGCTTGACGATGTGAAACTGACCGCCGAAAGCGCCGATCTTAATATTGCGGACCGCAGCGGCACGATCGCCACCGTTCTCTCGGTGGCCCAATCCTCCTTCGTCAGCCCGGATATCGACCGGTTGGTGCGTGCGCCGCTCACCATCAAGGCGCCGCTCAGCCTCACCGCTTCCGCCATCGGTTTTGACGGCGCGACGCTGGAAAGCGCAAGTGTCGGCGGAACGCTGAACGGCAGTTTCAATCTCTCCGACAGCCGCCTGACATCGAGTGTGCAGCTCTTTGCGCTGCCCGCCACTCTTCCGCCGGCGCTCGCGGAAAAATTC